>CALGPL010000088.1 GCA_937960595.1 uncultured Anaerolineales bacterium
CCAGCGGGTGTTCGACTCGTGCGGGTCGGCCTCGCGGGTAATCAGGATGATTCGCCGCTGCGGGTTCTGCGCCAGTTGCAGGGCGGCGGTCGCCCCGGCAATGCCGGAGCCGAGGATGAGGACGTCGGTGGTTTTCATAGGTCTCAGAGGGAAGTGAGAAGAGAGAAGTGAAAAGTGAAAAGAGAGAAGAGAGAAGTGAAAAGTGAAAAGTGAAAAGTGAAAAGTTCTGTGCTCTCCTCTCTGTTCTCTATTCTCTATTCTCTCCTCTCTGTTCTCTACTCTCTCCTCTCTCTTCTCTCCTCTTTTATCCAATCTCAATCATACGCTGGACGGCGCGGTAGGCGCGCAGGCGAATCTCCTCCGGCACCTCGATCACGTAGCGGTTGAATTTGAGGGCGTCGCGGGTCTCTTCGAGGGTGATGGTATTCATGTGCGGGCAGCGCACCATGCACAGGCGCAGCATGTCCTTGTCGGGATTGGCGGCGGCGATGTTATCGCCCATGGCGCACTCGGTCAGCACCAGGTAGTGCGGCGCTTTGCTCTCGCGCACGAAGCGGATCATGGCGTTGGTCGAGCCGGAGAAATCCGCCGCGGCAGTGACCTCCGGGCTGCATTCCGGGTGGGCCAGCACGACCACGTCCGGGAACTGGGCGCGCACGGTCTCGATATCCTTGACGGTGAATTTCTCGTGGACTTCGCAGCGTCCGCGCCAGCCGATGAGTTGGTAATCCAACTCCTCCCCTCTCCCTTTGGGAGAGGGGCCGGGGGTGAGGGTCGGGAAGATAATATGCTTGCCGGTCTCGCGGGCAACGTTGCGCGCCAGGTATTCATCGGGCAGGAAGATCACCGTCTCGGCGTGCAGCGACTCGACCACGGCTACGGCGTTGGAGGAGGTGCAGCAGATGTCGCTCTCGGCTTTCACATCGGCGTAGGTGTTGACGTAACTGACCACCGGCACGCCGGGGAAGCGCGCTTTGAGGGCGCGCACGTCCTCGGCGGTGATGGAGGCGGCCAGCGAGCAGCCGGCCTTGTCGGACGGCAGCAGCACCGTCTTGGTCGGGTTGAGAATTTTGGCCGTCTCGGCCATGAACTTGACGCCGCAGAAAACGATGACGTCCTTATCGGTCTGAGCGGCCTTGCGCGAGAGATCGAGCGAGTCGCCGGTGAAATCGGGCACCGAGTTGAACAGCGCCGGTTCCATGTAGTTGTGACCGAGGATGACGGCGTTGCGCGCTTTCTTCAGGGCGTTGATCTCGACGGCGATCTCGGCCTTGTAGCGCAGTTCCACATCCGGCACGATTTTTTCAAGTTTGGCTTTCAGAGATTCGTACATCTGTTGCACTTCGGGGGTCATGGGGGCTCCTAACGGTAAGACGGTGGATGGTGGATGGTGGACGGTGGATGGTCTACAGTCTACGGTCCACGGTCCAAATAATCGAAACTCACATCGAACACCTTCGCCGAGTGGGTCAGCGCGCCGGAGGAGATGAAGTCCACGCCGGTTTCGGCGATGGCGCGCACGGTTTCCAGCGTGACGTTGCCGCTGGCCTCCAGTTTGGCGCGCCCGGCGGCGAGGCGGACGGCTTCGCGCATCCTCTCCAGGCTCATGTTGTCGAGCAGGATGCGCTCCACGCCGAGGGCGAGGGCCTCGCGCACATCCTCCAGCGTGCGCGCTTCGACCTCGATTTCCAGGCCGGGCGCGGCGGCGCGGGCGCGGGTCACGGCCTCGGTGATGGAGCCGGCGTAGTCAATGTGATTGTCCTTGATGAGGATCATATCGTAGAGGCCGATGCGGTGGTTCTGACCGCCGCCGCGGCGGACGGCGAGTTTGTCGGCGGCGCGCAAACCCGGCGCGGTCTTGCGCGTGTCGAGGATGACGGCCTGTGTCCCGGCGACGGCGTCCACGAATTGACGCGTCAGCGTGGCGATGCCGGACATCCGCCCGAGGAAGTTGAGCGCCGTCCGTTCGGCGGTCAGCAGGCTGCGGGTCCGCCCCGAGACGAGGGCGAGGACGCGGCCGCGGGTCACGCGCGCCCCTTCTTCCACCTGCGGGCGGAAATCCACCTCGGGGTCGAGCATTTTGTACACCGCTTCGGCCACGTCCAGCCCGGCGACGACGCCGTCCTGCTTGGCGAGGATCTGGCCGCGCATGGCCGCTTCGGGCGGGATGATGCTCTCGGTGGTCACGTCGCCGCGGCCGATGTCTTCGGCCAGGGCGCGGCGGATGGTTTCGAGCAGGTCGGGGGGCAGGGAGGCAGGCACAGGCAACTCCAGAACAATCTGCGCCCAGATTCTACCCTAAATCTCCACACCTGCCGTCCACTCCTGTTTTTGTAGCAAACAAAATTGTAGGCTTCATTTTGCTTGACAGTTCTGTTAACGCCATCTAGAATATAAAAAATCGAAATAAAACGATCGTAACGGGAGCGATGAATCAAGCCGATTAATGGTCGCTTCACCTTTCTTAAGGGTGAGAGGCTTGAGGAGCGAGTGGCGAAACCGACCGTAGTCGTGTTTTGCTATTTTTTTATAACCAAACCACTCTTGATGCAATTTCTGGGTGATCTTTGTTGCCATCATACTCACACGGAACATTCATAAACAATTGGTAACCCTGCTAATCTAGTGGCGCAATTGGCTGTAAATAACAATTTATGCGGAGGGATTATGCCCAACTATTCGGCAAATGTGTTTCGCTCTGGCTGGCTGCGTTTTATTTTTCAGATTTTCCTTATTCTTGTACTTCTTGCTGGCCAAAGCGTATGGGGAAATGCATCCGTATCCGCTGCGCCAGAGAAGCGGCCGCTGATGGCCTCCGCTCCGGCCGTCAGCCTCAACGTGCCGGCCGAAGCCTTCATCGGCGAGAACGTCACCTTCACCGTCACCTTCGACAACCCCGATCCCGCCGACCCCGGCTACGGGCCGTTGATTGACCTCATCATCCCGCGCAACGGCGCCGACGGCGCGCAGAACACCAACCCGCCGCTCGACGGCCTGACCTTCATCAGCGCCACCTATCTGGGGGTCAATGTTGAAAGAACCATCCTGACCTTTCCCGGCTCCGGCGGCGTAACTTGCGTGCCCCATCCTTACATGGTGGATAACACCGGCACGCCGGTACAAGTTTGCGGCGATGCCGGCGATACGTTCGTCGCCCTGCGCCTGCCCTTCGGCTCCTTCACCCCTGCCCAGCCGCCGGTGGACATCACCGTCACGGTTTCGATGAGCAACCTGGCCGACCTCGGCGCGCCGCTCACCATCTGGGCGCGCGGCGGCTACCAGTTCGGCTACAACCCTCTGGATGACTGGTGCTGCGGCGACGACCCCAGCCTGACCCTCAGCGCCTGGACGAATGCCAGCGTCACCCCCATCCTGTTCACCCTCTCCAAATCCTACAGCGGCCCGGAAGATGAGACCGCCAGCGGGCCGAACTTCCCGCGCCGCTACACCGTCACGGCCGAAATTGCTCCCGGGCAGACGATGACCGCCTTCAACCTGACGGACGTGCTGCCCGATAACATGCAATTCGTCTCGCTCATCAGCACCAACCCCGGCGGGGCCTCCTGCACCTTGCCTTCTACTGCCACGCCCGGCGGCACGCTCTCCTGCGACTTTGCCTCCGTCAGCGGCACGGTGACGATGACCTTGGAGTATTACATCCCGCTGCGCGATGCCGGCGGCGGCTCGGTGATTGACCCCTCCACCGGCGACGACGCCCTCTCCTGCAACAACGCCAGCGGCGGCGGGACCTGGACGCCCATCGACACCCGCGACACCGGCGGCACGTTCACGCGCGACCCGGCCGGCTGCGAACACACCCTGAACGACCGTTCCATTGCCATCCAGAAGAGCGTTGCGGTGGTGGGCGGCGGTCAGGCATTCCCCGGCCGATACCTGGAATACACGCTCGATTTCCAAATCTCGGATTTCTTCGCTTTCAACAACATCGTCATCACCGATGTCATTTCGGACGGGCAGCACTTTGACCCCACCTTCGTCCCCACACTGGAAATCAACGGCAACGGCTACACCCTGGCCGCGGCGGCGATGAACGCCTCGAACGTGACCACATCCTGCAACTACACCGGCGCGACCGCCTCGCCCCCGGCCCCTCCCGGCGAATGCGACAGCCTCGACCCGGCGCCCAATGACGGCTCCACTGCCATCGTTTTCAATGTTTCCCAGGAAATCATTGCCCGCGGCCAGGACGGTCGTCTCATCGGCGGCTGCGTCCCAACCGGCGGCACGGGCGGGGGCGACCCGGACTGCGGAAGTTACGACAACGGCCCCACCACCGGCCGCATCGTCTTCCGCACCCTCATCCAGCAAGACTTCACCGACACCTACCCCTCCGGCGACTCCAGCGTGGACCAGGGCGATACGCTGGACAACGGCGTCGTTATTGACGGCACCGTGCTCTCCACCGCCGACGCCAGCACACCCAGCGGAAATGCAGAAGACGACGACTCGGCCAGCGCCAGCATCATCGGTCGCGGCGTCTTGACCAAGTCCATCTATGCCATCAACGGCAGCACCTCCTTCCCCATGCCGGTGGAAGTCAAACCGGGCGATACCGTCACCTACCGCCTGACCTACACCCTGCCCACCGGCGATGTGGAAGACCTGGAATTCGACGACTACCTGCCCCTGCCCGTCTTCCACGTCGGCGACCCGGATGAAGACGGCGCGCCCGGCCCGGCCTGGACGTTCAACCCGACCGTCAGCGCTGCCGCGCCGGCAGCCGGCGTCGCCAAGTTCGGCCCCTCCGACACGTTCTACGCTTATTCCTCCATCGCTCCCACGGTGGTCTCGAATACCACCAACAACCGCTTGAACTTCTTCTACGGCGACTTCGACGGAACCAACGAGCAGCAATACATCGTAGATATTCTCTTCACCGTCACCGTTTCCGACGACCCCTTCGCCGACCGCCTCTACCTGACCAACCAGGCACATGCCTACGAAGGCTCCACCAACGCCGGCACCGCCGACGCCAACGCCATCGTGCAAATCATCCTGACCGAGCCGCTGCTGCGCACGCGCAAAGGCATCATCTGGACAGACAACCTCGCAGCCGTCTTCCACCCCAACCCGCCCGGCCCGGTGACCTTCCTCGACCCCACCAACAGCCCGCGCTGGAGCGGCACAATCAACTCAACCAATCTGGCCTCCACGCCCATTAACAGCAACTTGAGCGGCGTGGACGCCGGCGACATCGTCTCCTTTGCCATCGTCATCGAGAACACCGGCTCCAGCGGCAACGGCGCCTTCGACATCCGCCTGCGCGACGACCTGCCGGCCGGCTTCGTCATCCCAGGCGGAGGGTTAAACCTGCAAGTCTACCGCGGCGACGGCTCGCCCCTCGGCTACACCGACCTGGGCGGCGGGCTGTTCGGCACCGGCATCGAAATTGTGGACCCCGGCGCGGCCGAAGGCGCTTGCCAGCAATACGACC
>CALGPL010000089.1 GCA_937960595.1 uncultured Anaerolineales bacterium
AGATTGGTTTGATAAACGTCACAGAATCTTTGATTTCGGCGAAGTATGTTGACTAATAGAGAAACGTTCATCTTTTCATCCGCGTTGATCTGTGGTTTATGAGAATTACCGAATGGTTTCTTGAAAGTTTAAATCACTTCAGAGAGAGAAAAACCCGCCTGAGCGCGGGATTTTCATCAGGCTGGGGCGCCTGGACTCGAACCAAGATCCACAGATCCAAAGTCTGGTGTGCTGCCGTTGCACCACGCCCCAGAGCGGCAAGATTGTATCACAGGCTCAGGGACAAGACAATAGACTCACTTCTGTTTGGCGCCTTGGGATCTTAGCGGCCAAGACGATTACAAAGAAAGTCGAGCCTAAGGAATCGGCTGTCTCGGCGCCTTTTTCCGGCCGCCTGGCGGAGGGCGATCTCGATCCTCCGTCTATTTCTTCTGGCCCTCGACTTCAGGGGTCAGGCCGAGTTGCTTGGCCTGCTCGTAAGAAAGCATGTCGGGCTTGGTGGGCGCCTTGGTTTTGTCGACGGCCTCTTCCCAGAAAGCATCCAGTTCCTGGGGTTTGAGTTTCTTCTTGGCCTTCAGCAGCGGCTCCAGGTCCTCCAGCGGTTCGGTACGGACTTCTTCGGCGGCTTTCTTCCCCGCCGGAGCAGCCGGTTCGACGAGCGCCACCGAGGCGCCGATGGCCTCCAGGGCCTGGAGCAGCGCCTGGCGTGAATCGGCGAGAAGTTGCATGGCCTCCAGCACCTTGTTCTTGTCTGTCAGTTTCTCCCCCACCACCAGGAGGGCATGCGCCGTCCCAACCGGCGCGAAGAGGACGTCGTAATGTTCGCCGCGAAAAATGTGCCAGGCAGCAGTCGAAGCCGTCTCCAGCAGGGAGATGATCTTTTGCCCGGCGCTCAGGATGGACATCAGCGAAACGGTCAGGGTGACCTCGGCGTTGCTGTCGGGCAGTTCGCCGGCGCGGGCCAGGATGCGCCCGCCGTCATCGTAGAGCAGCACCGCCTTGGCTTCCAGATTCTGGCGCAGGCCGGCCAGCAAGTCGGGCAAGGTTCTGCGCGTCTCGTCCGCCTCTTCTTCCAGGGGAGCAATCGGCTCGGGCGGCAGGATGGTTTCCACCAGGCCCAGGGCGCGTTCGACGGCGTCCAGAAAGTCGGCGATCGGGACGGGCTTGATGAAAAAGGCGTCTGCCCCGGCGTTGGCGACCTCGCGCCGGACCTTGGGATCGGTCAGACCGGTGATGAGAATGATCTTGGCGTCGGGATGGAAACCGCGCACCTTGAGCATCAATTCGATGCCCGAGATCCCCGGCAGACGATAATCCGCAACCAGCAAATCGACCCGGTTGCGGGAACTGTCCAGGAGCGCTTCCTCCCCCGAGGGAATCTCGACGATTTCCAGTTTGTGCTCCAGCGTTTCCAGCGAGGTGCGCAGCAGGCGGCTGACTTCACGCTGGTCTTCGACAATCAGGATTCGATGGGCGGCCATAGAGAAATTCTATCACAAGTCTGGAAAAGGGCGAGCCGTTCGCAGGCGGCCAAGTGCCGGGCAGGCCTCACTCCAACAGCCAGCAAGCGGCCAGGTGATCGGGCTGCACTTCCCTGAAGGGCGGTTCTTCCTGCGAGCAGCGGTCGATGGCCACCGGGCAGCGCGGGTGGAAGCGGCAGCCCTTGGGCGGGTTCAACGGGCTGGGGACATCGCCCTTGAGAATGATCCGCTCCCGTTTGAGGGTCGGGTCCGGGATGGGAATGGCCGACATGAGGGCGCGCGTGTAAGGGTGGAGCGGGCTGCGATACAAATCCTCGCGGGAGGCCAGTTCGACCATCTTGCCCAGGTACATGACCGCCACCCGGTCGGAAATATGCTCGACCACGCTCATGTTGTGGGCGATGAACAGGTAAGTCAGGCCGAATTCCTGCTGCAAGTCCTTGAGGATGTTGAGCACCTGAGACTGGATCGAAACGTCCAGGGCCGAAACCGGTTCGTCACAGACGATGAACTTGGGACGCAGGGCCAAGGCGCGGGCGATCCCGATTCGCTGACGCTGACCGCCCGAGAACTCGTGCGGATAACGGCGGGCATGATAGTCTTCCAGGCCGACCTTCTTCAGGGTTTCGATCATGATCTCGAAACGCTCGGCGGGCGTGCCGACGCGGTGGACATTCAGCCCTTCCATGACCGACTCGCCGATCGGCATGCGCGGATCGAGCGAGGCGTAGGGGTCTTGGAAGATGATCTGCATGTCGCGGCGCATGGCCTTCAATTCTTTGCCGCGCAGGGTGGCCACGTCGGTGCCGTTGAAGATGATCTGGCCCGAGGTGGGTTCGATCAGGCGCAGGATGGCGCGGCCGATGGTGGTCTTGCCGCAACCCGACTCGCCCACCAGGCCCAGCGTCTCTCCCTGCCGGATGGTGAAACTGACATCGTCCACCGCCTGCACCCAGGCCACCACGCGCTGCAACAGGCCGGCGCGCACCGGGAAATATTTGACCAGATTCTTGACGACCATCAAGTCTTGCCGGGGCTTCTCTTGAGCGGACACCTTTTGGCTCATGAAATCCAACTCCACGATGAAGGTTCGGCGCCGCGCGCCGCCAATCATTGCTTGCGGCCGCGCCTCGTCGGCTGGGGTTTTGCTTCGGCCTGCTGATAGAGCCAGCAGCGCACCCAATGACCGGGGGAAATCTCGATCAAATCCGGTTCGACCTGATCGCAGATTTGCAGGTTGTTTTCCGTACGGGCGCGGCAACGCGGCGCAAAGCGGCAGCCGGGCGGCAGGTTGACCAGGTTGGGCACGCTGCCGGGGATGACATCCAGCCGCTCCTTGATCCTGCCCAGAACCGGAATCGAGCCCATCAAGCCGAGGGTGTACGGGTGCATCGGCTTTTCGAACAGGACACGCACCTCCGCCTGCTCGACGATCCGCCCGGCATACATGACGGCCACCCGTTCGGCCAGTTCGGCCACCACGCCCAGGTCATGGGTGATCAAGATCACCGAGGCGCCGACGCGGTTGCGCAGGTCGCGCATCAGGTCGAGAATCTGCGCCTGGATGGTCACGTCCAGGGCAGTGGTCGGCTCGTCGGCGATCAACAACTCGGGCAGGCAGGCCAGCGCCATGGCAATCATGACGCGCTGGGCCATCCCGCCAGAGAGTTCGTGCGGGTAGGAAGACGCCCGGCGTTCGGCATCGGGAATGCCAACCATCTTGAGCAACTCGACAGCCCGCGCCCACCCTTCCTTCTTGCCAATCTTTTGGTGGATGGCCAGGACCTCGTTGATCTGGTCACCCACTTTGAAGACCGGATTCAAGGCCGATTGAGGTTGCTGAAAGATCATCGAGATCTTGTTGCCCCGCACCTGAATCATCTGGGATTCGTTCAGGCTGAGCAGGTTCTCCCCGTTCAGAAGGATTTCCCCCTCCACGATCTTGCCGGGCGGGCCGATCAGGCGCATGATCGAGAGCGAGGTCACACTCTTGCCGCACCCCGACTCGCCGACCAGTCCCAGCACTTCGCCTGGGAAAACCTGGAAGTCCACGCCATCGACGGCTTTGACGATGCCGTCCTCGGTATAAAAATAGGTTTTCAGATTCTTGACTTCTAACAAGGGCGTCTTTGTCATGTCAAGATTCTCCTCATGCAAGTATCCGCAATTATAGCAAAGAAATGAATTTTGCAGGCAAGCAAGCACCGGTGATTCGAATCCCGGGGCGATAAAATCCTCTCTCTGCCTCATAACATTTGCCCTGCCAGAAAGGCAGGGCAAACTCGTTCGGGAAGAGTCAGAAGGCTAGTCGTCGCGGTGCCGATTGATGCGCAGGTACATCGTCGCTCCGATGAAGCCGAGGAACAGGCCTGCCACCTGGGCGCCAAACGACAGGAAATTGAGCCAGAAGGTCGATTCGATCAGCCGGAGCATCATCAAGAGGGGGAAAACCACCCCCAACACCAGCAACACGAAGCCGATGAGGATCAATCGACTGGGAGGAATATCGCTTCTCATTGATACAACCAGCATTGCACCTGGTGGTTCGGTTCTGGCTCGAATTCGGGCGGAATCTCGACGTCACACTTGCCGGCGATCATGCGGGCACAACGCGGATGGAAGCGGCAGCCCGCCGGCGGCTTGACCAGGCTGGGCGGCTCGCCGGGCGGCACTTCCTTGTACGTCTCGGCATTGCGGGCGTCCGGGTCGGAGGTGGCGGCCATCAGGGCAAAGGTGTAGGGATGGAGCGGATTCTTGAGAATCGATCCAATCGGGCCTTTCTCCACCAGATTGCCGGCGTACATCACGAAGATGCGCTCCGAAAAGTATTTGACCGTCGAAAGGTCGTGGGTGATGTAAATGAACGAGAGGTTGTGGCTTTCCTGCAAGCCGCGCAGCAACTTGAGGATCTCGACCCGCACCGAGGCATCCAGCATCGAGACCGGCTCATCGGCCACGATCAATTTCGGCTCCATGATCATCGCCCGGGCGATCACCACCCGTTGCTGCTGCCCGCCGCTCAACATGTGCGGGAACTTGGGCAGGAAGTCCTCAACGGGGTGCATCTTGACTTCTTCCAGCACCTTGCGGATGCGGGCAGCGCGCTCTTCCTTGTTGCTTACGCCATTGATGATCAACGGTTCATCCAGGATGCGTTGAACGCTCATGAACGGCGGCAGCGCCCCGTAGGGGTCCTGTTGAACATAGCCCACCTGCGAGCGGTACCAGCGCAGGCCACGGCGGCCCATCTCGCTGATCTTTTGGCCATCAAACTCGACATACCCTTCCGTCGGCAGGTAGAGGCCGAGGATCGTTCTCATCAGGCTGGATTTTCCGCAACCGCTTTCGCCGACGACCGCAACCGCTTCTCCTTTGTGCAGGTCGAAACTCACGCCGTCGACGGCGCGTACGTGCCCGGCAATGCCGAAACCGAAGCGGCGCAGTTCGAACCAGACGCGCAGGTTTTCGATCCGCAACAGAACTGGCCGCCCATCGATGCCGACTCTCTGTTCTTTCACTTGGATATCACTCTCTGCCATACTGTTCTCCTCATCAGGCGTACAGCCAGCATTTCACTTTGCGCCCGTCCTTTTCGATGATGGGCGGATCCTGTTCGCACTTGTCGTGCCGCTTCGGGCAGCGCGGCGCAAACCGACACGAGGGCGGAAGATTGATCAACGAAGGCGGTTGGCCGGTAATGAATTCCGGGTCTTGGTCGGAGCGCAGACGCGGCACGCTGGCCATCAGCATCTGCGCATAGGGGTGCAGCGGAGCCGGGAAGAAATCTTTGGCCTCGCCCGTCTCGACGATTTGACCGGCGTACATCACGGCCACCTCGTCCGCCAACTCGCTCGAGGTCGAAATATCGTGCGTGATCAGGATGAAACTGGTGCCCAGTTCCTTCTTGATGCGCTTGAGGACGTTGAAGATGTTGGCCTGCGTCAACAGGTCCAGGGCGCTGGTGGGCTCGTCGAGGATGATCAGATTCGGGGCCGTGACCAATGCCATCGCAATCGCCGCCCGCTGGCGCATGCCGCCCGACAATTCGAAGGGATAGCGCACCAGGAAATCGTCCGGCACGCCGACGTGTTCGAACATCTGGCGGGCCAGTTTGAGGGCCTCGTCTTTCTTGACGCCCATGTGGATTATGGCCGGCTCGGCAACCTGATCGCCGACGCGAATGACCGGGTTGAGCGAGTTCATCGCCGCCTGCGGCACCATCGAGATGCCCACCCAGCGCACGTTCTGGCGGAATTCCTCGTCCGAAAGCGCCATGACATCCGAACCGCCCAGATAGACTTTGCCGCTGTAGGCGCCGACATTGCGCGGCAAGAGGCGCAGGATGGCCTTGGCCAGCGAACTCTTGCCGCAGCCCGACTCACCTAAAATCACCACAGCCCGGTTGTAATCCAGGTCGAAATTGATTCCATCCACCGCCTGCACGGTTCCCACCGTGGTGCGGAAGTGCAGAACCAGATCTTCGACCCGCAGCAGTTTTTCTCGATTGGTAGCCATCAAACACCTCGCAAGCGCGGATTGAAGATGCGATCCATGGCGAAGCCCAGCAGAGCAAAAGCCAGGCCGGTGATCATCAACAAGACGGCCGGCTCCAGCACCCAGTAGTACTGGCCCATATAGAGCGCACCGTTCGCATTGGCGTCGTTGATGATCTTCCCCCACGTCGGCAGGACCGGGTCGCCCAGCCCCAGCACCGCAAGCGAGGCTTCCAGGAATACGTACGAGGGGATGAGGGTCACCAGGGTCGGGATGAGCAACGGGACAATGCGCGGCACCAGATAGAAGATGATGATGCGCATGTTGCCTGCGCCGTACGCACGGGCCGCTTCGATGTAAGGCGACTCTTTGATCTGCAGGAAGATCGCCCGGTAACTCTTGATCGCCCCGCCAAAGATGCTCAAAGCAATCGTGGCGCCCAACATCAACCAGATGCTCTTTGAATAGAAAGTGCCGATCATGATCAGGATGGGCAGGAACGGCAGCACCAGGTTGACTTCGGTCACGCGCTGGATCAATTCATCCACCCAACTTCCAAACCAGACGCCGATAGCGGCGATGATCATGGTGGTCACGGTCGTACCCAGGGCGGCCAGCAGACCGAAGGCCAGCGCCAGCGGCGTCCCCCACAGGAGGGCCACCGAGAGGTCGCGGCGACGGTGGTCGGTGCCAGCCCAGCCGGCCACCTGTCCATGCATGACCAGGCGGGCATCAAAGTCCGAACCCTCCTCAAAGGTGAAGCCGGTCAGGACGACCTGATAGGTCCCCTGGAGAGGCACAGGAGGGTCGGTATCTGGGACCGAGAAGATGCCGATCATCGGCGCGGCGCCGCGCAGGCGGCGCTGTAAGCGCTGATCCTGCGAGAAACGGTAGGTGTCGGCTTCATCGATGGACATCTCGGTCGCCCGCAGTTCCCGCCCATCGGGGGTGATGATCGAAATCGCCACGTAGGGTTTTTTCTCGGTATAGGAACCGTTCATGTACAGGATCAGTTCCTGCGGATAAGACTCGTAAGGATAATCGAACGAGAAGGTGATGGTCACCTGATTCATATCCTCCGAGACCGCCGCGGTTTCTTTGACCACCGTGCCGTCTTCATTCTCTTCGCTGCGGCTATCCAGCAAGAAGGAGGCCGGCAAATCGTTGCGCCGGAACCAGTTGATCCACTCCGGCGGAACGTTCTTTGGATTCATATACCAGACGTCTTCGCCGCCGCGCCACAGCCGAATCGCTTCGTTGTACGGGATGGCAATCAGCGCATAAATGGAGATGGCTACCAACGCCAGAACGATAATCAGCCCTGCAATTGCAGAGGGGTAACGCAACAATTCGCGGAAACTTTTACGCAGTTGGTTCATGACGGCGCCCCTCCCTGGCCTCCCACTTTCACGCGCGGATCCACCAGGGCATAGATGAAGTCCAGCAAGAAAACGGTGATGGCCAGCAAGTAGGAAAAGATCACGGTTTCACCCAGGATGATGGGGATATCGTACAAGCCAATGGCCTGGAACAACTGTCGTCCCAATCCCGGCCATTGGAAGATGGTTTCGAAGATGGGTGCGCCCGTCCACACGCCGATCAGACCGAGGGCAAAATTGGTAATAATGGTCGGCAGGGTGGGGCGCAGGATATAGCGGCGCTCGATATCACGCGAGGAGAGGCCTTTGGCTTTGGCCATCTCCACGTAGTCTTCGCTGGAGTAGATGAGGAAGAACGTGCGCTGCGAATAGACAGCCAGAAACACCGAACTGAGCGCCAACGCCAGCATCGGCAGGATCATGTGTTTCATCAGGCTGAGGGCATACAAGACCGGCGAACTCGGCGGAGGGGTATCTACCATCCCGCCAAAGGGCAGAATCTTGAAGACCGCCGCAAAGATCAGGATCAGGAAGATGCCGTAGAACCAGCCGGGAGCCGAATTCAACGGGGCCAAGGTAATGAAAAGTTTATCCAGGAAACTGCCGTACCGCCTCGACAGGTACAACGCTACGTACAGGTCGAAGAAGAACAGCAGGATATTCGCAGTGCCAAACAAGACCAGCGTGGAGGGCAACCGTTCGAGGAGAATCAGCCGCACCGTCCGCGATCCGCTGTCGCTCGTCAGGTGCATCGAACGTCCCAGGTTCAAGGTCAGGGCATTGGTCATGTAGGAGACCGTCCGCACCATGAAGGGCTTATCCAGCCCCAGACGATGCTCCTCCAGACGCACCCGCTCCTCTACCCAGCGCCGCCGCTCCTCGACCGACAGGTTACGGATCGCCGGGTTCATGGCGGCCTGCTGGTTGTAGGTTTCGCGGATCTCGCCGCGCCGGATTTCATCTACATAGCCCCCCATATTGGCAATTACAATCGTCAGGAAGATTGCTACCACGATCGTCAGAAACAGCGTCACGAGACGCACGGCCGAGTACTTGGCCACTCTCGAAAGGGTGCTCGTCACTTTCTTACGGGCCAGAGCACGTTCCTGAAAGGCCGGCTGGGATTGGTTCTCTTCGCTCATTGCTTGACCTTCCCATTTTTCTGGAATGTAATCTGTTAGGGGCAGGTTGCCCTGCCCCTAACAGATCGTTATTGAGGGCGTCCGACTACGGAGCAGTCGTGACGAACTCGAGGGAGTCGAAGGACGGGATGCTCACCACGAGAGAGGTGACCGCCACTTCGATCTTGGTGGCGCCGGTGGGGAAGCCGGTGGTGTCGACGACGACCTGATACTGGCCGTCAGCGACCAATTCGGCATCGCCCGTGGCAATCAGAGTACCGGTGGCATCATAGACCAGATACTTGACGCCGCTGATCTCAGCCGCCGGGTAGGGGGCATCCTCATAGGTGACGAAGATGTCGAAGGTGGCCTGGCTGCCAGCCGCGACGGAGGTCGGGCCGGTCAGGTCAACCACGGCGATCTTCGGGGCCGAGAAGCGCGCCCACTCGTCTGCCAGATCCGGATAGTTCGGGTTGCGGGCCAGGGTCAGGGACTGCTCGACCGGGTAGACCGCTTCCAGATAGAACGGGCCGGTGCCAACCCAGAAGTGACCGCGGGCCGCGTACCAGGCCTGCAGGTTGGCGTAGCGGGCAGCCGCCTCTTCCGCCGTCACGTACTGACCCAGGGTCGGGGCGTACGGGATGAAGGGCTCGGCGACATTCTGCTGCAGGTAGCCGTTCAGGATCTCCAGGCTCGGGCCGCTGATGTAGGACATCCACTCGACCTGCAGGGCATCGGCCTTGTCGGCCGAGAAGGCCAGTTGCTGAGCAGCCTCGGCCTGAACGCCCAGCGCCAACGCATGCCAGGAGGCCGTGCCATAACTGAAGGTCGGCCACCAGGTAACGACGTTGTTCTCGGCATCCAGTTGATACAGGTCGTCGTAGGTCTCGATGATCAGCGGATCGGTCGAGACGATGCGGACGCCCTTGAAGTGGTCGAGGAAGGCCTCGACGTTGGAAGCCGCAGCCTCATCGTAGATGGCGCTCTCGGGCTTGCCGGGATCGAAGGTCATGATCATGCCCATGATGAAGTCGCCCAGGCTCAACGGGCTGCCATCGTGCCAGGTGACGGTCTCGAACAGGTCGGCCGGATAGTAGACGGTGACCTTCACCTTGGCGGTCGCGCCCTCGGGATAGCGTTCGGCCGCGGTGACGAAGACCTGATTGGTCGCATCCCAATCCACCCAGGCATCGGCCGGAACATTGATCTGATCGGCAAAGGTCAGGGTGACCCAATCGAGCGTGCGGGCAATCGGCAGGCCGGTCTGGGCCACGATCTCGGCGCGCTCGATCCGGTGCGGCCAGGCAAGGCCGGTGTAGGGATCGGGCATGGTGCCGGAATCGCCGGTGGCGCGGATCGGGGTCATGTCATAGATCCAGTTGGAACCGGCAATCGCGTTCCACGGATCGACCAGCACGCCGGGCTGCGCCCAGCGGACCACGCCGCCTTCCTCGCCGGTGAAGCGGATGGTGTAGGGCCACAGCATCGAGCCGGCCACGCCACCAGCCAGGTCATAGGTGACCTCGAGGTTGGCAACCTGCGGAGAGAAGGAAATCTGATCGACCAGCCAGACGCGGACCGAATCCTGCTGGGCCAGCCAGAGAGCCTGATTGAACAGTTCACCGCGCTCTTCCATGCTGGTGAAATCGTTGTTGCGCAGGCGCAGGGCCACCGCATCGAACTCGGGGCTGGGGGTGTAGGCCTGGTGCAGCGGGATGGGGTAATCGCGCGGAGTGTAGAAGAACGAGAAGTTGCTGCCGTCATCGCGGCTGATGGCGGTCGTGATCCAGCCGCCGGTGTAGTAGTTCCACAGACCATCGGCCGGGTTGGAGCGCACCCAGATGGGGGAGGCTTCGGAGCGGGTCTTGTACTGGCGATCCACGGTGAAGCCAACGCTCTCGAGCAGGGTGCCGACGTAATCGCCGATCTCCATGCGCTCATCCTCGGTGCGGATGATGCCGACCAGGACCACCGGCGCGCCGTTGTAGTTCCAGACGCCGTCCACCAGGGTCGCGCCCAGGGCTTCCATCCGCTCGGTGATGACCTGCCGAGCGCGCTCGGGATTGTGAGCATAGTAGGCCTCGATGGCGCGGCAGGTATCAACGTAGCGGGCGTAGTCGGCGAAGGAACTGTTCAGCGAGGTGAACTTCGGAACGGCCAGGCCGCCGAAGATTTCCTGGGCGATATACTCGCGGTCCACCAGCCAGTTCATGGCCTCGCGGATCTGCGGATCGCCGAAGGGGTTCAAGCGCCCGTCGTTGAAGTTGAGCACCGGGTTGAAGGTGATCTCGTTGTAGGAGCCGAAGGCCGTGGTGTAGGACAGGTTCGGGTCGGCCTTGACGGTCTCGAACAACACCGGGTCGTTGACCGAGTAGGCGTAGAGGTCAATCTCGCCGGCCTGCAGCTGCGTGACGGCAGCCTCGGCCTGGTCAATGCCGGTGAAGACGACCTGGTCAACCCAGGCGCCATGGCGGGTAGTGCGCGGGACTTCGGTCACGACCTCGGTCGCGGGGGCTGCAGTCGGCGCCTGCGTGGCAGGAGCCTGGGTCCCTTTCGGACCGCAGGCAGCCAGGACCATGCTGGCGACGATGAGCAAACCGAAGACCAACATCAAGCGTTTGCGTAACATTGTCTTTCTCCTCCAAGAGAATTGTGAATGGATTGGTTGAAATGGGTGGGGAACGAAATGCGAACCATGGTTCTATGTCTTGAGAATCACCTCCTTCGCTCAAATTGCCCAAATGACAAAAAACCTCCAGAGGGGCTTAAAGAAGATTAACACAACACCTACAAAAAGTCAAGTGTACCTATTCAGAAATTCGAAGCGCGGATATCCTTCTTCCCATGACCTCACCGCAAGGGGAAGTCGAACATTTCGATGTTCCAAAGAGCGCTGGCTGCCGTCGGGTCGAGGCGGTAGTTGACCAGGCCCGGCCGGGCCGCGGCCACCCTCACCCGCCAGTAGAGCGGGATGACAGGCAGGTCGCGGGCAAAGAGGGCCTGTGTCTCCTGGGAGGCCTGGCGGTAGGCCGGGTCATCGGGCAGCGACTGAGTCAGCGCCAGACAGGCGGCGTCGAAACCGGGATTGCTGTAACCGCTCAGGTTGGTCCCCACCCAGGAATTGGCGGCGGTCGGGACCTCGCGGCCGGTGAACCACAAGCAAGACGGTGCCCCCCCGCCGCTGCCCATGGCGAACTGGGCCAAGTCGAAATTGCGCCCGAAGAGCGGGCCGTCGGGGCCGGGGGCATAGAGCGCCTCCGCTTCCAGATAGCGCACCTCAACCCGCACGCCGCAGGCCGAGAGCGAATCGGCCACAATAGCCGCCGCCTGGACGCGCTGGGCCGCCGGGGTGGTGACGTAGGTCAACTCGAGCGGCGTCCCGTTGAGGACGTTGGCCACGCCCCAGGCCTGGCGCGGCGTGGCCGGATCCTGATCGTGGTCGATCCAGCCGGCCTGATCGAGCAGCCGGCCCGCCGCAGCGACATCGTACGGATAAGTCGGCAGCGAGGCCGCAAAGAGCGGATGGTCGGCGGGTAGATACGAGACCGGCACCTCCGACAGGCCGGAAAACAGCGAGTCAACGATGCGCTGGCGGTCGATGCACATGGCCAGCGCCTGGCGAACGCGCCCATCGCCGAAGTAGTCGGGGCGGTCGCTGCCGGCCAGGTAACCATTATCATAGGAAGCCGGTCGGATGCCGAGGTCGATGCGCTCCATGACCGGGGTGGGCGTCGCCAGCAACTGGACCTGGCCCTCGGCTTCCAGCGAGCGAAGCAGGTTGACCTGCCCTTCGAGGTGGAGGCCGGGGTCGAGCAGGTCACACTCGCCGGCCACCAGCCTGCTGACCGCCGTCTCCGGGTCGGGGACGAAGCGGAAGACGAGCGTGTCGAAGCGGGGCAGCCCCTCCTCGGCCCGGAAATAACGTTCGTTGCGGCGAAGGACAATCTGCTCGCCGCGCAGCCACTCCTCGATCACATACGGCCCCCACCCCAGAGGAGTGACGGCGGCAACGTCAATCTCGGGCAGTTCATCGGGCGAAAACGTCTCCCAGACATGACGCGGCAGGGGCGGCCAGAAATTCAGGAAATAGGTCGGGTCGAGGTAGCCCGGCTTGCCCCACCACTGGACCGTCAGGTCGTCGGTGACCTCGTAGGCGCGGGTGCGGGAGGTCAAATACTTGGAGCCGGGCAGGGCGGGATTGGCCGCCAAGAGGTAGGCATAGACCGAATCGTAGGCGGTCAGCGGCGCGCCGTCCGACCAGGTCAGGCCGTCCAGCAGGCGGAAGTTGACCACCATCTGATCCATCCGGATCTCGCCCCGTCCGTCGTAGACGATGGCGCAGTCGGCGCTGCGGCAGCCCGCCGGGCGGACACGCACGCCCGGGGCCAGCGTCACCGGCACCCCGTCGGCATCCACCACCTCGTCCCCCACATAGACCGAGACCGCCACCACTTGGGCATCTCCATCGGCCAGGCTGGGGAGTTTCTCCAAAATGACCGGCTGGTAAGCGTAGGAATTCGTGTCGATCGGGCCATCGTAGACCGCCGCCAGGACAGATTGGGCCGACGACGACAGATTGCCAACCGGAAAGAGCGTCGCCGGCTCCTGCCCCAGGCAGACCGTCAGACTGCGCGCCGGGGTCGCCGTCGGGCTGGGCAGCAGGGTCGGCGTACTGGACGGCAAAAGAGGCAGACTTTCACCGCCGTCACAAGCGGCCAGTAAGACGACCAAGGCCAGGAACAAACCGGAAAAACGCGCCCGCAAGGCCAGATGGGTCATGCGATCCTCCCTCTCCATTTTGAACTGCATGGGCTGATTATACAACAGACGAACCGGCGCGTTGACAGCCCTCCCTCGTAACGGTACAATCGAAACATCATTTCACTCAAGGAGGATGGTATGTGGAAAGAGTTCAAAGACTTCGTCATGCGCGGCAATGTAATTGACCTGGCAGTAGGCGTCATCATCGGCGGCGCGTTTGGCAAGATCGTTGCCTCGCTGGTCAATGACATTCTCATGCCGCTCATCGGTCTGCTCATGGGCGGGGTGAATTTCAGCAGCCT
The DNA here is from genome assembly GCA_937960595.1 of uncultured Anaerolineales bacterium. Lineage (GTDB taxonomy): Bacteria > Chloroflexota > Anaerolineae > Anaerolineales > Villigracilaceae > JAFGSI01. Next base: position 13,539 of record CALGPL010000089.1, read on the forward strand.
GGCCTGGAAAATCGGCGAAGCCTCCATCAACTACGGCATGTTCCTCCAGTCGGTGGTGGATTTCCTCATCATCGCCACCGCCATCTTCTTCATGGTCAAGGGCATCAACCGCCTGCAGAAGAAACCCGAAGCCGCCCCGGCCGAACCGACCACCAAGGAATGCCCGTATTGCTTCTCGACCATTCCCATCAAGGCCATCCGTTGCCCGAACTGCACTTCGCAATTGTGATCCGCCGGAGGCGAGAGACCAGGTTTCTCTAAGAAACCTGGTCTCTCGTCCCAGAATTCCATGGATTTCCTCGAGCAACTCAACCCCCAGCAGCGCCAGGCGGTGACCGCCGGGCCGGGGCCTGTCCTTGTCCTGGCCGGGCCCGGCTCCGGCAAGACACGCGTCCTGACCCAACGCGTGGCCTACCTCATCGCCGAGCAGGGCGTGCGTCCCTGGCAGATGCTGGCGGTCACGTTCACCAACAAGGCGGCGCGCGAGATGGAAGGCCGCGTCCGCGCCATGCTGGGCGAATTGGCGACCGACGGACTCTGGCTGGGCACGTTTCACGCCGTCTGCGCCCGCATCCTGCGCCGCGAGGCCGAAAACCTGCCCTTCGACTCGAACTACGTCATCTTCGACAGCGATGACCAGGAGCGGGTGGTCAAGGCCGTCCTCCGCGACCTGAACCTGGACGAGAAATCGTACCGCGCCCCATCCGTCCACGCATCCATTTCACGCGCCAAGAATGAACTCGTCTTCCCCGATGACTATCCCGTCGCCACCTACCGCGACGAGGTGGTCAAACGAATCTACAAACGCTACCAGGAACTGCTCAAGCAGTCCAACGCGGTGGACTTCGACGACCTCCTGCTCTGGACGGCGCACCTCCTGTCGGAATTCCCCGCCGTGCGCGAGAAGTATGCCAGCCGCTTCCACCACGTGCTGGTGGACGAATTCCAGGACACCAACTTCGCCCAATACACCCTGCTCAAACATCTCGCCTCGCTGCACGGCAACATCTTCTGCGTCGGGGACCCGGACCAGTGCTTCCCGGCCGGCACGCCGGTCTTGACTCCAGACGGGCCAAAAGCCATCGAAACCGTTCGAGAAGGCGACCAGGTGGTTGCTGCCAGCGGGCGCGGGTCCGTGCTGGCCTCCACCGTCCGGCATGTGGGCAAGAGAACTTTCAAAGGGGACCTGGTAGAAGTCATCACAGCCGCCGGCCGCTCTTTCACCGCAACGCCCAATCACGTGGTTTTCGCCCGGCTGGGGCTTCAGCCAGGTCTTCATTACGTTTACCTGATGTACCGCAAGGACAAAGGCTACCGCCTCGGGATCGCCTCCCATGCCCGAAGCGATGGGATCAATCCCGAACTCCAAATCGGCCTGAAAGTCAGAAGCAATCAGGAAAACGCCGACCGACTCTGGATTCTCAGAGTCTGCAGCGACCGAAACGAAGCGCACTACTGGGAATCTTTCTACTCGATCCAATACGGCATCCCCACCACCGTCTTTCACGTGCGCGGGCGACGGATGCGCATGTCGCAAGAATACATTGACAGGTTGTTTGCCGAAATCGACTCGACAAGCAATGCCCTGCGCCTGCTCAAAGACCTGGAGATGGACTGGCGCTACCCGCACTATGTCCCCCAGGGAACCTATCGAAACGTGGTCAACCTGCGCTATTTCGGCGATGGCCGCAAAACCGCCGAATCTCCCTGGCACGCCCATCGGGTGGACTTATGGAGCAGCGACCCCGACCTGGCCGAAAGACTCCAATCACTCGGCTATCACCCCCGCATTCGCAGCCGAAACAACTGGCGGGTCGGCCTCAACCGATTGCATTATGAGGACATCCAGGAAGTCGCTCAAAAACTCAGCCACGATACGGGCGGAGCAGACATCATCGTGGGCGCCTTCCTGGTGGACAGGGGCGCCGCCCCCCTCGCCCCGCGTTTCAGTCTGATGCCCGTCAGCCATCTTCATCCCTCCATGATTGTCGCCATCGAAAAAGATGGCAGCATCATCGAAGACACGATCAGCGAAATCCGCCGCCAACCGTATCAAGGAGAAGTCTTCGACCTCGAAGTGGACAATCTGCACAACTACATCGCCGGCGGCATCGTTGTTCATAATTCCATCTATCGCTGGCGCGGGGCCGACTACCGCAACGTCCAGCGTTTCGAGCAGGACTTCCCCGACGCCCAGGTCATTCTCCTCGAGCAGAACTACCGCTCGCGGCAGACCATCCTCGACGCCGCCATGGCCGTCATTGACCGCAATCCGCACCGCCGCCGCAAGCAACTCTTCACCACCCGCGGCGCGGGCGAGAAACTCTTCTACTACGAAGCCCTCGACGACTACGGCGAGGCCGCCTTCGTGGTGGATACCATCGCCGGTCTGATCGCCTCCAAAACGGTCGAACCGGGCGAGTGCGCGGTGATGTACCGCACCAACGCCCAGTCCCGTCTGCTCGAAGAAGCCTTCCTGCAAGCCCGCCTGCCCTACCGCCTGGTCGGGGCGCAGCGCTTCTACGGACGGCGCGAGGTCAAGGACATGATCGCCTACCTGCGCCTCGTCCACAACCCGGCCGACGAAATCTCGCTCGACCGCGTCATCAACGTCCCGCCGCGCGGCATCGGCGAGAAGACCGTCCTGGCCCTGCACGCCGCCGCCCGCGGCGCGGGCCTGACGCCGGGCGCGGCGCTGATGGACCTGGCGCGCGGCGACGCCTCCCCGCTCTGGCCGCAGTTCACCGGTCGCGCCGCGCTGCCGCTGGCCGATTTCGGCGCCCTGCTCGCCAACTGGCGCGCCGAGGCCGCCCGCCTCACCGTCACCGAACTCTTCGACCGCATCGCCGCCGACATCAACTACCGCGAGTACCTCGACGACGGCACGGAAGAGGGCGCCGAGCGCTGGGAAAACGTCCAGGAGTTGCGCCGCCTGACGATGGAATACGCCGAGCGCTCGCTGGAGGAATTCCTGCAGGATGTGGCCCTCATCTCCGACCAGGACACGCTGAGCGAGGGCAAGAACGCGCCCACCCTGCTGACCCTGCACGCCGCCAAAGGGCTGGAGTTCGGCGTGGTCTTCATCATCGGCCTGGACGATGGCCTCCTGCCGCACAGCCGCTCCTTCGATGACCCCGAAGCGATGGAGGAAGAGCGCCGCCTGTTCTACGTCGGCATCACGCGCGCCAAAGACCGCCTCTACCTCGTCCGCGCCCTGCGGCGCGGCTCGCGCGGCTACGCCGAGGAGACCCTCCCCTCCCGCTACCTGGACGACATCCCTCCGGAACTCCTTTCGGGGAAGACGCGGGCCGGGCGCTCGTCCCGTCCGGCCCAAGCCGCCTCCCCGGCCTGGCTGCGCTCGGACCCGCAACCGGCCGCGCCCTCCCAGACGAAATTCCGCGCCGGCATGCGCGTCCGGCATCCCATCTGGGGCGAGGGCATCGTGCTCCACTCCCGCCTGCAAGATGGCGACGAGACGGTAGACATCGTCTTCGAGTCGGTCGGCATCAAGCGCGTGGCGGCCAGCCTGGCAAAATTGGACATTCTGGGCCGGTAGCCGCCTTCTTTCCCCCGCCTCGTGTTAGAATTTTCCCATGGACGCCCGTCTCCATTCCGCTGACTTGGTCTGGCTGGGGCTGACTCTGCTGATTGCGCTGAGCATCGCCTTCCTCCTGCCGGTCACGCCGCAGGATTACTGGTGGTACCTGCGCCTCGGCCAAGAAACGCTCTCGGCGGGCGCGCTGCCGACTGCCGACGCCTGGACCTGGTCGCGGGCCGGCGCGCCGGTGGTCTATCATTCCTGGGGCGCGGCGGTTTTCTTCTGGCTGGTGTACCGGGCAGGCGGCCTGACTCTGACGGTGTTCCTGCGCGGCCTGTGGTTGGCGTTCACCTATGGGCTGGTCTTCGCCGCCGCCCGACGGCTGGGCGGCGCGCCGCGCAGCGCCGCGCTGGTCACCCTCCTTGCCGTCCTGACTTCCAGCAACAACTGGTCGCTGCGCCCGCAGTTGCTCGCCTATCCGCTCTTTGCCCTCGGGCTGTACCTGCTCCTCCGCTGGCAGGCAGGCGACCGGAACGCCATCTGGGGACTGCCGCCGATCGCCCTGGTGTGGGTCAACCTGCACGGCTCCTTCGTGATGCTGTTCCTGCTGGGCGGGGCGGCGCTGGTCTTCGGCCGCGGCGACCGCCGCAGGCTGGCCGCCGCCCTGATCGTCAGTCTGCTGGCGACCCTGGCCCATCCGCACGGCCCCGGCGTCTGGGCCTACGTGTACGATTCGTTGACCTCGCCCTCCAGCCAGCAATTTTCTGCCGAGTGGCACCCGCCGGTCAATCAAGGCTGGCAGATGAACCTCTTCTTCGCCTGGCTGCTGTTCTTCCCGCTGCTGGCGGCCCTCTCGCCCCGCAAAGTGGAGCGCCTCGAATGGATTTGGCTGCTGGGCTTTGGCTGGCTGGCGCTCAGCGGACTGCGCTACATCCTCTGGTTCGTCCTGCTGCTGGCGGCGCTGACCGCCGCTGCCCTGGGCGACTGGGAGCGCCGCCTGCGCCTGCCGCGCCTCGACCGCCCGGCCTTCAACTGGACCCTCTTGGCGCTTTGCCTGCTCCTGCCCCTGGCCCTTCTGCCCGGCCTCCGGCAGACCTGGTGGGAGGAGGCCCCGCCCGCCGTCGAGAACACGCCGGTCGAGGCGGTCGAATGGCTGCGCGCCCATCCCGACCTGCCCGGCCCGCTGTGGAGCGAAATCGGCTTCTCCAGTTACCTGGAATTTGCCCTGCCCGAACGGCCGGTCTGGATCGACACCCGCTTCGAGGTCTTTCCGCTCGAACAGTGGGACGACTACCGGGCAATTTCCCTCGCCGCCTGGGATTGGCAGGCCCGCCTCGACGCCGCCGGGCCCAACCTGCTCCTGGTCTCGACCGCCGCTCAGCCCGACCTGCTGGCCGCCCTGGAGGCCTCGTCCGCCTGGTGTGCGCGCTACCGCGATTCCACCGCCGTCATCTACCAACGCGGAGCCTGTCCATAGAAGAGGACGCCATGGAAACCGATTCCTTCCCCGGACGACTCGGCCTGCTCCAGCGCGTACTGCCGCGCTATCGCGCCCCGTTCTTCGACGCTCTGGCGGCCGTCTGCGCGGGCGGACTCTCGGTCTTTGCCGGCGCACCGCGGCCGGATGAGTCGATCGCCGTCGCCGACCGGCTGGAGGTCGCCCACCTCGCCCCGGCCCGCAACCTGCACCTGCTGGGCGGCGCGCTCTATCTATGCTACCAGCGCGGCCTGCTCGCCTGGCTGAAGGCCTGGAACCCCGATGCCCTGATCGTCGAGGCCAACCCGCGCTACCTTTCCACCCCTGCCGCGCTGCACTGGATGAAGCGCCGCGGCCGCCCGGTTCTCGGCTGGGGGCTGGGCGCGCCGCCGGTGACGCATTTCGCCGCCCTGCGGACCGCCCGCCGCATGGCTTTCTTGCGCCGGTTCGACGCCCTCCTCACCTACAGCCGCCGCGGCGCTGAGGAATATGCCGCCCTGGGATTCCCTGCCGACCGAATCTTCGTCGCCCCCAACGCGGCGGCCCCGCGCCCGGCCTGGCCGCTGCCCTCCCGCCCGGCAAAGTTCGACGGCCGGCCGCAGGTGCTGTTCGTCGGCCGCCTGCAGGCCCGCAAGCGGATCGACCTGCTGTTGCGCGCCTGCGCCTCGCTGGTGGAGAACCTCCAGCCGGCTCTGGTCATCGTCGGCGACGGACCGGCGCGTCCCTGGCTGGAGAAACTGGCAGCCCAGATTTACCCGCGCGCCGAGTTCGCCGGCGCCAAACACGGCGATGACTTGCTGCCCTACTTCTTGGCAGCAGATTTGTTCGTCCTGCCGGGGACGGGCGGGCTGGCCGTCCAGCAGGCCATGGCCTACGGCCTGCCGGTCATCATGGGCGCCGGGGACGGCACCAATGAGGACTTGGTGCGTCCCCCGGCCGGGACGAGTCCGGGCAACGGCTGGCAGGTCCCGCCCGACGATCTTGCCGCCCTGACGGAGGCGCTGCGCCTGGCGCTCTCTGACCCCTCCCGCCTGCGGGCAATGGGGGCCGAATCCTATCGCATCGTGCGCGAGGAAATCAACCTAGAGCGGATGGTGGCGGTTTTCATGGCCGCGCTGCAATCGGTGGCCTGAAGCGATCGAGATCCTCTTTCAAGTATGCCCGGATGTCTTCGAGGGTCTCTTTGCGATTGAGAATGGTCAGGTGGTTGCAGCGACCGATCTTCCGCACCGTGGCCCCCGGCACCAAACGGGCCATCTCCAGGATATGCGCTTCTTTGACTAAGTCTTTTTCGGCGTACAAGAAGCGCATGGAGGTTCGAATGCTCCTCAGGTCTTCGGGGCGCAGGCCGATGTCGGTCAACATCAGGTCGAGGCGCATCAACGCCTTGCGGGTGGGCAGACCCAGTTTCCCCAGGAATTTCAAAATGCCGGCCAGGCCGCGAAAGAGCCGCAGCGTCCATTCGTTTGTGCCGCTGACGAGGTAGTTCGGGGAAATGGCCACAATGCGGGGGAAGCGTTCGGGCGCCTTGTGCGCCAGGAAGAGGGCAATGTTGCCGCCGTCGCTGTAGCCAACCACGAAGGCTTTTGCGATCTGTTTGGCCTGGCAGAAAGCAATCACATCCTGACTGTATTGCTCGATGGTGTAACGATCATCTTCCGAAAGGGTTTCCCCATGACCGCGGCTGTCGAGGGCCAGGGTGTGGAAATCGGCGAAGTGAATCTGCTGATGGGCAGAAAAGAGGTGCTTGTTTTCCGAATTGCCGTGCAAAAAGATCAGCACCGGGCCGTTCCCATGTTCACAGTAGGCGATGTTGACCGGGCCGAGGTCGAGGTGTTGGGTGGGTAATTTCTTCATAGGGTATCCTTTTTCGCGTCGGCGGCTCAATCCGAGCGCCAGCATGGATCGGCGCGAAAGGCAGCCTCCATCTGCTCTTTTTTCTCCTCTGTCATCCACGAGGCGCGGATGCCGTTGATGATGACTTCGCGGACTTCCTCGCGGCTGAAGCCAAAGCGCGTTTCTAGCAGACGATATTCGTCGGCCAGCGAATTGCCGAACATCAGCGGGTCGTCGGTGTTGACCGTCACCAGCAGGCCGCGCTCGAAGTAGCGCCGCACCGGATGGTCCTCGATGGCAGCCACCACGCCCGTGCGCAGGTTGGAGAGCGGACACATTTCGAGCGGAATCTGCCACTCGGCCAGTTGTTCGAGCAAAATGGTATCTTCCTCAGCGCTGACAGCATGCCCCAATCGTTCGACTTTCAGGCTCTCCAGGGCGCCGCGGATGCTCTCGGCCCCGGCCGCCTCGCCGGCGTGAGCGGACGTACGGAACCCCAACCGCCGCGCTTTGGCGAACACCTCCTTGAATCGGGCGGCCGGATGCTCGTGCTCCGAGCCTCCGAGGCCGATGCCGATGACGCCGCAGTCCCTGACCTCGGATACCCTCTCCAGCGTGCGATCCGCCTGCTCGGGGCCCGTGTCTCGAACGAGGTCGGCGACGAGTGCCACATGGATTCCGGCCACATCATCCAGACCGCTCCGTATCTGCGCGACCAGACCCTGCGGCTCGAGGCCGTAGCGCTCGAAGTCCGGCGGGGAGACGAACACCTCCGCATAGCGAACGCCCTGCGAGGCGAGATCCTCGCCGACACGTCGAGCGATGAAGGCAAAGTCCTCGTACTCGCGCAGAAACCGGTTCTTCCAGTGCCAGGTCTGGATGAAGTGCTCAAAGTCCCGGTAGGCGAAGCGGTCGGCGAGTGTGGCGAGCGACGGGACATCCGGGTCGCCGCCGTACTTGATCACGAGCTCCCAGAGGGCATCCAGCGGGATCGCGCCCTCCAGGTGGAGGTGCAGCTCTATCTTCGGCAGCCGCTCGAGCCAGGAGGCTTCGGACGCGGACGGCCTGGCCACCACCGGCATCAGGTGCGTCGGGCGATGGTGCGCCCGGGTCCGGGTCGCAGACAGGCCAGGTAGGCGCCGGAGTCGTCCGTGAAGGCGATGTCACAGCGCCAGCCACACAGCGCCGCATGAGCCATCATCGCCTCCGCTCCCAGATAGAGCTCCCGAAAAG
>CALGPL010000090.1 GCA_937960595.1 uncultured Anaerolineales bacterium
CGTTTGCGCGTTCGAGCGTTGGGACGTTTTCGAATTGGAGCGGGCAGCCGCCGCCGCACTCGGCCAGCAGGAGGCAGCCGTTGCATTTTTCGGGCAGGCCGCGGCGCTCGCGCAGGCGCACGGCGAGGGGATGTTCCCAGATGGTCGGCCAGTCGTCGGTGAGGAGGTTGCCGAGTTGGTGATAGTAGGACTGACAGGGCAGGACGCCGCCGTCGGGTTCGACGCACATGTTGTAGAGGGCCGCCGTGCAGCCTTTGACGCCCAGGTCCATCTGCACCGGGTCGAAGCGGCAGTATTGGGTGGGGGTGTACCAGATGAGACGCTGGCCGTGCGCTTCGGTCTTGCGGCGGGCGAGTTCGAGCAGGGGGGCGAGTTCGGCCTCCGAAAGACCCGTGCCGACGGTCGCGCCGCGCCCGGAGTAGATGAGCGCGTTCAGGCCGACGGTCGGGACGCCGAGTTCGGCCAGGAAGTCGAGCGTGGCCGCGAGGGTGTGGACGTTCGTGCGCAGCATGGTGGTGTTGGTCATGACGAAGAGCGGCGAGGCCAGCGCGTTGCGGATGCCGCGCACGGTCTGCTCGAAGGCGCGGGCGCGCACCATCCGGTTATGCACTTCGGGGTCGGCAGATTCGAGCGTGATCTGGACGTGGTCGAGGCCGGCCTCCACCAGGCGGGCGAGGTAGCGCGGGTCGGACAGGCGGCGTCCGTTGGTGTTGAGGCCGGTGATCTGGCCGTTGGCCTCGGCGTGGGCGATGAGGTCGGGCAGGTCGTCGCGCAGGGTCGGCTCGCCGCCGGTGAAGATGATGTGCGGAATGCCCAGCGACCAGGCTTTGTCGAGGACGAGGCGCCAGTCAGCGGCGCTTAGTTCGGCCCTCACCCCCGCTCCCTCTCCCATTGGGAGAGGGGTGTGCGGAGCGACGTTGTAGCAGTGGGCGCAGTCGTTGTTGCAGCGGTAGGTGAGGGCCAGGTCGAGGCGGTAGGGGGCGGTCGGCCGCGCCGAGAAGGGGGCGACGGTCTCCAGGTCGAGGTCGTGAATCGGGCAGGCGCCGTCGGGGCGCAGGAGTTCTTGGAGTTGCCGGTCGAGGGCTTGCAGGTCGGCGAGGGCCTGTTTGCGGCCGACGCGGTATTGTTTGCAGAGAACGCGCACGGCGGCGGCCTCGTCCACCCGTTCGAGCAGCAGATAGGCCATCAGGGCGGCGGTCGGGTTGAGGTGCAGGATGCGGCTGGCGTTGACGACCAGCGTGCCGCGCCCGTCGGGGTCGAGGCGCAGGTGAAGGCGGGATTTTTCGCCGGCGCGCTCGAGGCGGTAATGATACAGGCCGGAGGAGGGACGGTTGACCGCCGACCGTCGTTGTTTTAGCGAGTCGAGTAAACCCTGAATGCCCATCGGTTTCCGTCGGCGACTAGCGCCCTCCGCCCGCGCAGGCGCAGGCGCAACCGGCGCAGGCACAGGCGCAGGCGCAGGAGTGACCGCCTCCGCCGCTCGATTTTCCGCCGCTCGAAGAGGTATTGGGGAGGGGGTTGGTGCGGTTGGTGATGCCCGAGGTAAAGGAACCGACGTCGCCCATGATCCGGCTGGAGAACCCCTGGACGCTGTTCATGACCGAGGCAGCCAGGGCTGCGCCGGGCAGCCCGACGCGGCCGCCGCTGGGGGAGGCGGTCGGCGCGGCCGGGCGCGGGGCTGCAGCCGGCCGATAGGTCGGGTCGAAGCGGCCCCACCACATTGGCACATAGACCGGGCCGGTGAAGACGCGGCGGGTGCGTTCGTCGTAATCCTTGTCGAGCATCGTCCATTCGAGGGCCTGCTCGTACATTTCGCTCTTGACTTCGGGCGTGCCGGCGGCTTCGATTTGCTGCCAGGCGCGCTCCATGATGGCTTTGTAGTAGTCAATGGTCTCGCGGCGGCCAAAACCCTTCATTTTGTCAGACACCGCTTTGATCATCTTGACCGTCATTTCTTGCAAGGCTTTGCGGCGGGAGGCCAGGGAGGGTTCGGCAAAGGCGGCCAGGAAGTCCTTTTCGTATTCGTGCAGGTTTTCGGGCAGGGGCGAGGCGACTTTCAATTCGAGCGGGTCGCGCTGGACGACTTCGGCGGCGCCTTTCTTGACCACGCCGAAGAGAATCATGGTCATCACTTTGTCGAGCGGCTGTTCCATCAAGAGGGCGGCTTCGACGGCGGTCAGGCCGCGTTTGATGCCGTGTCCTTCGATGGAGACCTTGGGCGGCATGTATTGCAATTTGCGCTTGCGTTCGTTGATCACGCCCAGGATCGGCGCGCCGATGAAGATCAGTCCGAAGCAGCAAAAGAAGAAGAGTACCCCCAGACTGTCGAGGATGCCGTTGATCAGGCCGCTTAGGTCGAAAGCCGGGCGGGTGACGACTGCCTCGGCAGGGACGTATTGTTTCGGGAAGGATGCGCCGAAGGTGTATTGCGTGTATCCGTTGGCGTTGGGGCAGGCCCAGGTGTACCGGACACGTCCCTGACTGTCGAGGGCCGTTTGGGGCGTGTTGCCGCAGGGCCAGCCGATGGGCGGCCGCTCGTGGTAACGTCCTTCTGCCGGCTGGACGCCCGGCGGCAGGTGGAAGATCACGGTCAGGTTGGTGGCGCCGTGCACGAATTGGGAGCCAAACCAGGTCGGTGAGAACACGCCGCTGACGTAGTTGGCGTCATCATCATCGGGGTAGAGGACGTTCGAGATCCGTCCCACGTAGACGTGGACGCGCCCGGTCTGACCCGGCTGAATGGCATAGCCTCCCAGGTCAACGGCGAAACCGTAGGAGCCGCTGCCCTGGTAATCGGACGAGATGGCCACCGGCTGTCCGTTCACGTCGGCAGAGATGCTGGAGCGGTCGAAATGGCCGTTCGGCATGCCCACATCGACGAAGTCAATGGCGGCTGCTCCGCCCTCGTTGGCGAATACGAAGACGTACTCCAGCGTCATCGTCCCATCGCTGTTCCAGTACACATGGACGAGTTCTTGATCCAGGCGGAACGAGTAATTCTGCGCCGCGACGCTGGTGGTTATGGCAAACAGGAGAAAAATGAGCAAAAAGGCGCTCGAGAGCCGGAGTTTCATGTCGCCTCCTTTGAGATGGGTGAGGGCGCGGATAGCCGCAGACCCCCTGCCCCTTACCACTTCGGTTCTTCGGTCAATTGATAGACGGTATGGCAGTAAGGACAGTTCACCATCGGGGCGCCGTTGACCAGTTTGATGTTGTCAGCCGTCAGCGTGCCGCCGCAGGACTGGCACTTCATTTGCTCGATCTTCGTCTGGCCGGGCAGGTCCACCTTGAGGGTCACATTCTGGACAGTTTCCTGGCGGGTCTTGCGCACGGCCAGCACGATCAAGGTCACGCCGCCGCCTGCCATCAGGATGCCCAGACACATCATGGCGATGCCGAAGGTCATCCAGCCGGGCTGGCCGGAGACGGGGTCGGTGGATCCGAGGATGGCGATCCCGCCCCAGCCCAGGCTGCAGAGGGAGATGATGAAAAGGATAACTGCGCCAATGTACATCCAGGTAGTTGATTTCATGCGCGCCTCCGTCGTTTTCTAAAGGATATACGTACCTCTGAGAGTAAGTGTAGCACTCCAGCGGCCGGGAAACAATGGACGAAAATCCCCTTTTGGGTGGGTATTACTCGTCCGAGTCGGGGCGGGATTTGATCAAGCCTTGCAGGCGCACCACCGGCAGGACGGCCAGGATGCCGTTGCCGGGCAGGTTCAAGTCGCCGACGGCCTGCTCGGTAGCAGCGATGACTTTGTCGACCAGACTCTCCGTCTCCACCAGACTGAAGAGGGTGTGGCTGATATCGGCTTCATGGCGGTAGAAATCTTCCAGGCTGGGCAAGAGGGGGAGATCGTCGCGCAGCCCCTGTTTCTGGCGGATGCGTCCCAGGCCGGTGCTAGGCAGGATGGTCACCCCCCCGACGCCGGCCTGTTCCCAGGCGCTCAGGACTTTTTCCACTTTTTCTGGATCGTTGAGAACGAAAAGGATGAGATACATCAGGCACGCTCCTCGGTATCTTCTTGCTTTTCTCTCGAAAGGGTCTTTTCTCTGAACAGCAGACGCAGCAAGAGGGGGGTGATGAGGGTGCTGACCAGCACCACCCCGACGATGGCGGAGAACTCATTCTGGCTGACGATTCTTTCCAGGATTCCTACGCTGATGACGATCAATCCCACCTCGCCGCGCGAGACCATGCCAGCCCCCAGTTGCCATGATTCGCGCCAGTCGAATCCGCCCAGGCGGGCGCCCAGGCCGGCGCCGACCAGTTTGCTCAGGATGGCAACAACGATGATCGCCAGGGTGAACCAGAGAGCGCTGATGTTAATTTCGCGCAGATTGATCGAAAGACCGATGCTGACGAAGAAGATCGGCACGAACAAGCCGTAAGCGATGGCCTGCATGCCCGGTTCCAGACGTTCCTTTTCGCGGGTTCGGGCAAACATCAGCCCGGCCAGGAACGCCCCGGTGATGGCGGCCATCCCGCCCAGATATTCGGCGACCACACTGTAGAGCAGCATGATGATGATGGCCAACGAGAGGACGCTTTGGCTGATCGGCAGGCGGGCCGCCAGACGCGCCAGGCGAGGCAGAATCCACAGCCCGAAAGCCAGCGAGCCTGCCAGAAAGGCAATCATACGCAACAGGATGTGTACCATCCCGATCACGCTGACGCTCTCGCTGCGGATGGCCAGGAAGGCAGAGAGCAGCAGGATGACCAGGATGTCGTCGAGGACCGCCGCGCCCAGCAGCGCCAGCCCCACGCGGCTGCGCAGCACTTTGAGTTCGATCAGAGTCTGGGCCGAGATGCTGACCGACGTGGCGCCGAGGGTCAGGCCGAGAAAGACAGCCGCTTGCTGATCGAGCCCGAACAAGGCTCCGGTTCCCCAGCCGAGAAGCACCGGCAGCAGGACGCCCACGCTGCCCGCCAGCGCGGCTACCCGCCGGCTGCGGCTCAGTTCCGAGAGGTGCAATTCCAGCCCGGCGATGAACATCAGCAGCAAAACGCCGATTTCGCCGAGTTCGTGGATGATCTCCGGCAGCGCTCGATCGTGGACAAAGGCCAGGTGGGTGATATCCAGCCAGGAGGGGCCGAGCAGAATGCCCACCACAATTTCGCCCAGCACAGAAGGCTGGCCGAGACGCGTGCTCAAGTAGCCGGCCAGTTTGGCGGCAATCAGGATGATGGCAATTTCGATGGCGAGTTGCAGAAATGCGCTCATAGTTGTTTTTACCGAAATAGTTTACCATACAAGCAGACGGCTCTGCTCGGCAGGATTGCGCTCCGCCTGCCCGATTCCGTTTGCGGGATTTTGCGGTACACTTGGGCCATCCGCGCCTTTGCGTTCCGATTGCGATGCCCACCCTTCCTCTGGCCCAGGCTGCTGCTCTCTATGGTGTTCCCGCCTCTGCGTTGCGTTTGATGCGCGGCGGCCATTACACGCACGTCTATCGCTTCTCGAAGGACGGCGCCGATTTCGTCCTGCGGCTCATGCCGCGCGGCGAGGACCAGGAATTGATCCACCTGCAAGCCACCGTCCACTGGTTGCAGTATCTCGTCGAGGGCGGCGCCCTCGTCCCCGAACCGACGCCGACGAAGAACGGCTCGCGGGTGGAATCCATCCTCCACGAGGGCCGGGAATGGCTGGTGATGACCGTCAGCCTGGCGCCGGGGATCCTGGCCGAAAATTTGGGTCTCGACCGCTGGGATCCGCTCCTGTTCCAGGAACTGGGGCGGACGGTGGGCACGGTGCATGCCCTCTCGCGCAAGTACATTCCGCCGGCGGGATTGCGCCGTCCCGATTGGGATGCTTCGGTCAATTTGTTCAACCACCCCGCCCCGGAGCATGAATGGCTGGCCCGCAAGCAGGCCGCCGTCCTCGACCGCATCCACAAACTGCCGCGCGGCGGCGAAGACTACGGCATGATTCACGCCGATCTGCACTTCGGCAACTTCATCATCGACTTTTCGACGCGCAGCATCACCCTGATTGACTTCGACGATTGCGCCTACGGCTGGTTCGTCATGGATCTGGCGGTTCTGCTCTTCGATATTCTGGTTCTCTACGAGGGCGAGGAGCGCCTGGAATTTGCCCGCGAATTTATGATCCACCTCCTGAGCGGGTATCGCAGCCAGAGTTCGATCAGCCGTTTTTGGGTGGAGCAGATTCCGCTCTTCCTGAAGTTGCTCGAGATCAACCTGTACGCGGATTTGTTGTACCTCGAGAAGACCGATCATCTCGATCCGTGGGTGGCAAAGTTCTTGCCTGGCCGCCGCGAAAAAATCGAAGGCGATGTCCCTTATGTGGACATCGATTTCGAAACCCTCCTGTCGGCGCGGCCGCAGAAGCAGGCCGCGGGTCGGGCGCGCACCGGCGCGGCGGCGCCGCTCAAACGAGTCGAGCCGCCGCCCCGCCGCAGCGGCCGGACTCAGTCTCGCCAGCGGCCGGCCCTGCCTTTGTGGCGCGAGATCCGCAGCCTGATCGCCGTCAAACTCTACTTGGCCGACCGGGTTTCACGCGACCGCGCCGCCAAAATCGCCGGGCAGTCCGGCCTGGAATTCCTGCTCGATTTGAGTTTCTACAACATCTTCCCTCTCGAAGCCGAATTGGCCGAACTGGAAAAGCAGCATGCCCAAGGTGATTTGTAGCACGAGCGCGCTCGTCTATCTTTACCGCATCAAGGCGCTGAAATGGCTGCCGCAGATGTTCGAGGAGGTCTGGGTGCCGTCCGATGTTCTCGAAGAGTTGCAGCGCGGCCTGTTCATCGGCCTGGATGTGCCTCACCTGTTCGACTACGATTGGATCCGCTACGCCGATCCCCAGACGACGCTGCCCTCGGCCTGGCTCTCGCAGGAACTCAATACCTCGGACCTGGTGGCCATGTCGCTGTGTTTCGAGATTCCCGAGGCGGTCGTCCTGCTCGACGATGGCCGGGCGCGCAAGACCGGCCGCGTCGCCGGCCTGACGGTGTGGGGCACCTTGCGAGTCTTGCTGGAGGCCAAGAAGCGCGGTCTGATCAAGCGCATTGCCCCCTATGTCAACCGCCTGAACGTTGAAGCCGGCATGTGGATGAACGAGGAGACCCGTCTGCGCATCCTGCGTCTGGCGGGGGAGGCCCGTCCCGAAGTTACGGAGGCAGCCTGATGCCTGCCAATATCGAGATCAAAGCCCGCGTCCGTGATTTTTCTGCCCTTCAGGCGCGCGCCGCCGCCCTGAGCGATGCGCCCTGCCAGGTCATCGTCCAGGAGGACATCTTCTTTCCCGTCCCGCGCGGCCGGCTCAAACTGCGCTTGCTTTCCGCCGGGCGGGCGCAACTGGTGTACTACACACGCCCCGACCAGCGCGGCCCGAAACGTTCCGACTATCACATCTTCGAAACGGATGCCCCCGCAGACTTGAAGGCGGTCTTGAGCCTGGCTCTGGGCGTGCGCGGCATCGTCCGCAAGACCCGTCACCTGTACCTGGTCGGACAGACGCGCATCCACCTCGATCAGGTCGAAGGCCTGGGCGAATTTGTCGAACTGGAGGTCGTTCTGCGTCCCGGCCAGGGGGACGCCGAAGGCCGCGCCGTTGCCGACGATCTGATGGCCCGCCTCGGCATCCCGCCCGCCGACCTGCTGGAGGGCGCTTATCTGGACTTGCTGGAAAACGTCTAAAAGATGGCCGCGACCCTGGAAACGATTCTGCGTCAGGAATGTGGACTGGACCCGGCCCTGCCCATCGTGGCCGGGGTTTCGGGCGGCCCCGACAGTCTGTGCCTGTTGGACGTGCTGCGACGGGCCGGTTACCGCCTCATCGTGGCGCATTTCGACCACCGCCTGCGTCCCGGCTCGGTGAACGAGGCCGCCGCGGTGGCGGCCCTGGCCGATTCCCTCGGCCTGGACTTTGTGACCGACTCGGCTGACGTGGCCGCCCATGCCGCTTCTGAGGGCCTCTCGCTCGAACAGGCTGCCCGCGCCCTGCGCTATCGCTTCCTCTTTGCTGCGGCCCGCCGGCAGAATGCCCAGGCGGTGGCCGTCGGTCATACCGCCGACGATCAGGCCGAGACGGTCCTGATGCATTTCTTGCGCGGCGCCGGCCTCGCCGGCCTGAAGGGAATGACCTGGCGCACCCTCCTGCCGTCCTTCGATCCGCTCATCCCGCTCGTCCGTCCGCTGCTGGGCATGAGAAGGGCCGAGACCGAAGCCTACTGCCGCGAACACAACCTGCAGCCTCTCGTTGACCCGAGCAACACCGACACCGCCTACTTCCGCAACCGTCTGCGCCACGAACTGATCCCTTTGCTGGAAACCTACAACCCGCGCTTCCGTCAGGCCCTGGCGCGCACCGCCGCCGCTTTGCAAGGGGACGACGAATTGCTGGCCGAAGTCATCGAGGCGGCCTGGCAACGGGCGCTGCACGCTCGCGGCGAGGGATTTGTGGCCTTCGACCGCGCCGCGCTGAACGAGATGTCGCTGCCTCTGCGGCGCAACCTTTTCCGACGGGCAGCCGCTACGCTGCGGCCCGGGTTGGGCGAGCCCGATTTCTCTGCCCTGGCGCGCGCCGCGGCCCTGCGGCCTGCCGACCTAACCGGCGGCCTGCGTCTATTCATCGAGGGGCCGCTCCTCTACCTGGCTGCTTGCGAGGCCGACCTGCCGATGGCCGATTATCCCCAGGTGGAGGGGCCGCGCCCGCTCGACGAACCGGAGACCGATCTCGGTCACGGTTGGGTGCTGACCCTCGAACGGGCGGCGCGGCAGGATGAACCGGCGGCCGAATGGGGGCCTCCCGCCGACCCGTGGACGGCCTGGCTGGACGCCGAGGCGGTCGGCGCGGCCCTGTCCGTGCGCCCCCGACGCCCGGGCGACCGCTTTCGTCCGCTCGGCATGGGCGGGCAGGCGGTCAGATTGCAGGATTTCTTCGTCAATGTGAAGTTACCCCGCCGGGCGCGGCCGCGCTGGCCGCTGGTCTGCGCCGGGGAGGACATCGTCTGGGTGCCGGGCTTCCGGCCGGCGCATCCGGCGCGGGTCACAGACGAGACCCGCCAGGTGTTGAAATTGCGCCTCTATCGAATGTAACTTTTGAGGGCAATCGGCATCCAAAAGCGCGGAGGTTTGCATGGACCAACCGCGCGTACTGATTTTTACCACCCCCACTTGCGCATTTTGTAACATGGCAAAGAAATATTTTCGCCAGCGAGGCGTTCGCTTCACAGAGGTGGATGTCAGCCGGGACGCGGCCGCGGCGCGCGACATGGTGCGTCGTTCTGGCCAGCAGGGGGTTCCGGTGATCGACATCGGCGGGAAAATCGTAGTCGGTTTTGACCGCCCAAAGATCGACAGATTGCTCGGTCTGCGTTGAAATCAGCCGATTGCCGCAGACCTCGAATATTTCGACAAGGAGTGTGTTTTATGACCACAATCGAACCGCTGGGGACGCGTGTCCTCATTCGTCCGCTGGAGCAGGAGAGCAAGACCTCTTCCGGTTTGCTGCTGCCCGAAACGGCCAAAGAGAAGCCGCAGATGGGCGAGGTCATCGCCGTTGGCGAGGATGAGTCCATCAAGTTGAAAGTGGGGGACAAGGTCTTGTTTGCTAAATATAGCGGCACCGAATTCAAGTTGGACGGCGAAGAATACTTGTTGATGGAATGCTCGGATGTCCTCGCTCGTCTGAAATCATAACCGCACGAGGCGAATCAAAAAGGCTTCCGAAAGGAGGCCTTTTTGATTTTTAGCAGATCATGCATTGCGCCTGTCCTATTGTTCTGCCAACTGGCGCAGTTTGGTCTGGATTTCTCGCCACTGAATCTTTGAGACGCCCAATTTCTGGCGAATCTTCTCCGGCTCAACGTTATTCAAGTAATCGAGGAGCGCCGAGGTCCAGCGGCACATATCGAAGGACAGGTGTTTGTGCAGGCCGGCGTCTCGTCCGATGTCTTCGAGCAGGTACTCGAGGCGACGCGGCGACCAGGGAAACAGCCGGTCAACGGGGTTGTACTGGCTGAGGTATTCTTCGTAGGCCGGGATCCACTCCTCGGGCAGGGCCAGTTTGCGCTCTTTGTAACGGTTGGCCGGGCTGGCATAGCGGATGAAGACGATAGGGCCGCCCTCGGCCTCCAGGTCAATATGATTGAGGTGGATGCCCAAGCATTCGGCTTTCTTGATGCCGGTGGCCAGGAGGAGGGCCAGCAGCGTGTAGGGACGGGCGTCGGGTTTGGCCTTGCGGCGGTACCGGTCGGCTGCCAGCAGGGCGGCCTCCATCTCGGCTTCGGTCAGCACCTCGGGCAGCGGACTGATGACCGAGCGTTGGAGGACCTTCTCGGCCGGGTCGATCAGAACGACGCCGCCCTTGTGCAGCCAGCGAAAGAAGGACTTCAGAGAGGTGATCCGCCGCGCCAGAGTCTTGGGCGAGCAAGGCACGCCGCGTTCTTTTTGCATCCATTCGAGAAAGTCATTCAGGTCGCGGGTGGTAATCGCCCCCAGCGTGCGGTCGGGCGGCAGGTACTCGCTCAACAAACGCACGTCCGACAGGAAAGCCTTGACGGTGTTGGGCGAGCGGCCCTGATCATAGAGGAAGATCTCCCAGGCATGGATGGCAGGCGCGAGACCGGTCTGAGAGGTCAGATGAGCGGTTGTCTCGGACATGAACACCTCCTTACTGCGTATAGTTTAGCAAAGGAAGGCGGCGCCTGTCAACGGGGCTAAATGGGGAAAGATCGGTTCATTCATTGACCGAATTGAAATACGCCCCCGCGACAATTTGCGGCGGAGGGTCTCAGGGAGCCATGTGATCGGGATTGAAGCAGGGCTGGTAGTCTGCGCCGACGATGACCACGTAGGAGACGTTGACGTCCATCGGCGCGGCGATGAGGGCGGGCGGCGACAAGCCCAGCACGGCCAGCAGAGAGGCGGCCCGCGCCGGGTCCTGATCGAGGGTCAGATCGTAGAGCAGGGTGGCCGGATAGTCGCGGCGGTCGGCGGGGGCAAAACGGGTTTCGTAGCCGGCGTAGTTCAGCCGCTCGGCGGCCAGCGAGTCCCAGCCGGCATAGGGGCTGCCGTTGCGGACTTCGACGACGATCGCTTCTGCTTGGGGAGGGCGGCTGGAGGGGGCCAGGGCGCGGCTCAGCATGGCCTGGATGGCCTGGCTGTTGGGCAGCAGGACGCTTGCGCCGGCGGGCGTCGTCCAGGGGGTGACGTATTCGCGGTCGATGTAGTAGCCGCGAATGTCGGCGTTCGAGAGCGTCACGGCCAGGGGGGAGAGTTGGAGGAGGGTTTGCAGGTCCAGGTCGGTGGTCACCGACGAACTGAGGTCGGCGTAGAGTTGGGGCAGGCGGCTGATGGCGTCGGTTCGCAGGGCGGCGGCGTAGAGGGCGCGCAGGACCTCCTGCTGGCGGCGGCCGCGGTCGAAATCGCTCGAACGCTGGCGCGAGCGGGCATACCAGAGTGCCAGATCGCCGTCCATGTGGACCAGGCCGGGGCCGACGGTGTAGAGCGCCCAGTTGTTCTCGTTGTTGGGGTCCAGGTTCGGGGAACGCAGCCGCCAGTCGGTGTAGGGGCAGAAGACCGGCACGTCAATGCCGCCCAGGGTGTCGACGATGCGGCGGAAGCCGTTGAAATCCACCATGGCCAAGTGATCAATGCGGATGCCCAGGTTGTAGAGGAGGGTGTCCTTGAGCAGCGCCTGGCCTCCGCCCGGGTAGCCCTCGCGGTTGCCGTACAGGTAGGCGGTGTTGATGCGGTCCATGCCGTGGTTGGGGATGTACACCCACAGGTCGCGCGGCACGGAGAGGAGGGTGACTTGTCCCTGGAGCGGCCGGATGGCGGCGATGACGATGGTGTCGGTGCGAAAGGACGGCCCGCCGCGCGTGTCGGAGCCGAGCAGGAGGAAGGTGACGGTTTGATTGTCGGTCAGGATCGGCGAGGGGGGCGGGGCGTAGGCCGGGCTGTAGAGGAAAGGCGGCGTCCAATCGGTGGGCAGCAGGACGGCCGGGTCATAGGTCGGCTGGGGGGTCAGGGCGGGGGGCAG
>CALGPL010000091.1 GCA_937960595.1 uncultured Anaerolineales bacterium
CGCCGCCGATTACCTCGAGCGTTTCGACCTGGCGGCGCACAAGCACAAGAAGGTCAAGGAACTCAGCAAGGGCATGCAGCAGAAGGCGCAGATCATCGCCACGCTCCTGCACCAGCCCGAGCTGCTCATCGTGGACGAGCCCTTTGCCGGCCTCGACCCGGTCAACACGCAGATGATCAAAGACCTCTTGCGCGAACAGCGCCAGGCGGGCGTGACCATCGTGCTGTGTTCGCACCAGATGCACCTGGTGGAGGAACTCTGCGACCGCATCGTCTTGATAGACCACGGTCACGTCATGCTCTATGGCGCGCTGGAGGAAGTCCGCCGACAATTTGCCGGCAACGCCGTCCTGGTCAAGGGCGGGGACGGGATTCCGCCCCTCGAGGGGGTGGAGCGCGTCGAGCCGGTGAACGGAGCCGTCAAACTGCACCTGCGCCCGGGTGTCCGCCCGCAGGACATCCTGCGCGAACTCGTCCGCCGCGAGGCGCCGCTCGAACACTTCGAGATTGCCCTGCCCACCCTGGACGAAATCTTCATCCGCGTTGTGCAAGGTGGCTCAGGCTTTTAGCCTGACGCTTTCAGCCTGACACCAAGTAGGTCAGGCTTTCAGCCTGACATTACCGGAGAAACCCCCATGACCAAACTCCTGCGCGTTGCCCTCCACGAATACAAACGCCACGTTTTCAACAAGCGCTTCCTGCTGGGCATCCTGAGCATCCCGCTCTTCCTCCTGGTGATGGTGGGGTTCGTCTTCATCGTCCTTTTTCTGGAAAACGACACCACCCCGCTCGGCTATGTGGACCAGTCCGGCCTGCTCGCCGACCCGCTGCCCGGCCCGGAGCCGGAGAAACCGTTCAAGCCGGTGCCGCTGCTGCCCTTCGAAACGGAAGCAGACGCCCGCTCCGCGCTCGAGGCGGGGCAGATTCAGGCCTACTACGTCGTCCCCGCCGATTACCAGACCAGCGGCCATCTGACAGCCGTCTATAACAACAAAATCAGCCGCCCGGCGCGCCAGCAGTTCTACGATTTCCTGACCGTCAACCTGCTGCGCCGTTTCGACCCGGCCGTGGCCAACCGCCTGCTGCAGGGCAGCGAGGTGGTCATTCTCTCGCCCGACGGCAGCCGCGTGGCCGCCGAAAACACCTTCCTGAACTTCCTCCTGCCCATGCTCATCGGCGTTGCTTTCATCATCGCCATGTTCACCACCGGCGGCTACCTGATGCAGGCCGTCACCGAAGAGAAGGAAAATCGCACCATGGAGGTCATCGTCACCTCCGTCTCGCCGGGGCAGTTCATGGCCGGCAAAATCCTCGGCGACATCGCCATCGGCCTGACGCAAATCGGCGCCTGGCTTTTGTTCGGCGCGCTGATTGTCCTCGGCGGCCGCGGCTCGCTGGAGTTCCTCCGCAATGTGCAGATTGCCCCGCAAACTATCTGGCTGGTCATCCTGGTCATTTTGCCCTCCTTCGTGACCATCGCCGCCCTGACCGCGGCCATCGGCGCCAGCGTGACCGAAGCCCGCGAGGGCCAGCAGGTCATCGGCATCCTCGCCCTGCCGGTCTGGATTCCATACATGTTTATGTTCACGTTGATGACCAATCCCAACTCGCCCCTGGCCGTGACCCTCAGCCTGCTGCCGTTCACCGCCCCGCTGACCATCCTCATCCGCGACGGGATGACCCTCCTGCCCGCCTGGCAAATTGCGCTGAGCGCGGTCATCCAGATCGCCGTCGCGGCCGGGTCGCTCTGGCTGGCCGGGCGCATCTTTCGCCTGGGGATGCTGCGCTACGGCAAGCGTCTCAAGTGGCGCGAGGTGTTCTGGAAGAGGTCTTAAAAAATAACACGAAGGACACAAAGGATGCACAAAGGAGTTTCTTTGTGTCTTGAAACCGAGTTTCTTCGCGCCCTTTGTGTGCCCTTCCTGTCCTTCGTGTTTCAACACCCCAAAGTCTTCGTGTCCTTCGTGTGCACTTTCTGTCCTTCGTGTTTCAACACCCCAAAGTCTTCGTGTCCTTCGTGTGCCCTTCCTGTCCTTCGTGTTTAATTCGTTTTTAGGATAACCCGATGAACAAAACTCTGACCGTCCTCAAGAACGAAATCGTCACCCTGCTCTCCCGCCCCTCCTTCTGGCTGACGACGTTTGGCCTGCCGATTGTGGCCGCGCTGGTCTTCGGCGTCATCGGCAGGCTGAACCGCAACACTGTTGCCGCCGAGACCTTCAGCCAGGTCTTCCTCGGCCCGCAGGAGACGCGTCCCGAGGGTTACGTGGACGAGAGCGGCCTGATCCGGCAAATCCCCGAAAGCGTCCCGCCCGGCGCTTTCCTCCCCTTCCCCGATGAAGAGGCCGCCCGCCGGGCGCTGGAGGCGGGCGAGATTGCGGCCTACTACGTCGTCCCGGCCGATTACATCAAGCGCGGCGAAATCCGTTCCATCCGCCCGGACTTCAACCCGCTGGCCGGCGACCGGGCCGATGCCGGGCTGTTCGGTTGGGTCATCCGGGTCAATCTCGCCGAGGGCGATGCAGTTTTGGCCAATCTGGCGGACGGGCCGCTGGAAGTAGAGGAGATTTCCCTGGCCCCGGCCCCGGCCCCAGACGCGGACAACCCGATGACGATGTGGGTGCCGTACACGGTCACGTTGCTCTACTACATGCTCATCATCGGCTCGGCCAGCCTGCTCTTGAGCGGCATCTCGAAGGAAAAAGAAAACCGCATCATGGAGGTCTTGCTGACCTCGGTCACGCCGCGTCAACTGCTGACCGGCAAGATCATCGGCCTGGGGGCAGTCGGCCTGCTGCAGACCCTCCTGTGGGGCGGGACGACCTACGTTCTGCTCAACCTGAGCGGGCGTACCTTCAACCTGCCCTCCGAAATCCGCCTGCCGCCCGACTTCTTGGCCTGGGGGCTGGTCTTCTTCCTGCTCGGCTACGCCGTCTATGCCGCTCTGATGGCCGGGCTGGGGGCGCTGGCGCCGAACCTGCGCGAGGCCTCGCAGGTGACCTTTGTCATCCTGTTGCCGCTCATCGTGCCGCTGTTCTTCAGCAACACGGTCTTCGCCGAGGCGCCGCACGGGGCGCTGGCGACCGGATTGAGCCTCTTCCCGCTTTCGGCGCCGGTGGCGATGATGGCGCGCCTCTCGCTCGGCGGGGTGGCCTGGTGGCAGCCGCCCCTGGCGGCCTTGCTGCTGGCCGCGACCGCCGTCCTCATCGTCCGCGCTGTGGCGGGCATGTTCCGCGCCCAGACTCTGCTTTCCGGCCAGCCGGTCAAGGTCAAGACCTACCTGCGGGCGCTGATGGGGAAGATGTAAAGGGCCGGAGGAGAAGATGAACCTGCCTCTTGACCAAATCCTGGCCGGGGATTGCATCGAGGTGATGAACTCCCTGCCAGAGAAATCCATCGACCTGATCTTCGCCGATCCGCCCTACAATTTGCAACTGCAGGGCGAACTTCACCGCCCTAACATGACCCGCGTGGCAGGCGTCGAGGACGACTGGGACCGTTTCGACTCCTTCGAGGCCTACGACGCTTTCACCCGCGGCTGGCTGACCGCCTGCCGGCGCCTGCTGAAACCGACCGGCGCAATCTGGGTCATCGGCTCTTACCATAACATCTTTCGGATTGGTGCCATCCTCCAGGACTTGGGCTTCTGGATTTTGAACGACGTGATCTGGATTAAAACCAACCCGATGCCGAACTTCCGCGGCGTGCGCTTCACCAATGCCCATGAGACGCTCATCTGGGCCAGCACCGGCAAGAAAGCCAAATACACCTTCAATCACCATGCCATGAAGGGCCTGAACGACGAGAAACAGATGCGTTCCGACTGGTGGCTGCTGCCGTTGGCCACCGGCCCCGAACGGGTCAAGGACGAGAACGGCGTCAAGGCCCACTCGACCCAGAAACCGGAAGCCCTGCTCTATCGCATCCTGCTTGCCTCCAGCAACCCGGGCGAGGTCGTCCTCGACCCCTTCTTCGGCAGCGGAACGACCGGCGTGGTGGCCAAACGGTTGCACCGCCACTGGATTGGAATCGAAAAAGAGGCCCGCTACCTCGAACTCGCCCGCCGCCGGATCGAGGCCGTCCGGCCCGAAGCCTTCGACCCGGCCGTCTTCGAGGTGCGCGGCAAGAGCAAGATCGCGCCGAAGGTGCCGTTTGCTTGCCTGCTCGAGAGCGGCTTTCTCCGGCCAGGGCAGGTCCTGTATTTTAGGAAAGACCTTTCCCGCTCCGCCGTCATCAAACCGGATGGCCGTCTGCGCACCGCCGAGGGCTTCGAGGGCAGCATCCACGCCGCCGGCAGTCACTACAGCCACGGCGCGCCCTGCAACGGCTGGGAACACTGGTACCTCCAAGAAAACGACCGGTGGGTTAACCTGGCCGAAATCCGGGAAAGATACCGCCAGAAAACCGGCGGCGGGTGAGCGTTCGCCGACCGACCTTGCAATTTCGTCGGCAAGTTCTCATCCGCTTTTAATTCCCCCTTCGAATTTCCCTGTTATGATAAACATACCGACTGGTCGGTATGTTTCTTTTTTCCCAAAACCTGATGAGGAGACCCATGCCCCAACAACGCAGCGAAGAGACGCGTGCCCACCTGCTGGACGCTGCCGTGCGGCGTTTTGCCATCTCCGGTTACAACGCCGCCAGCGTGGACGAAATCTGCGCCGAGGCGGGCGTCAGCAAAGGCGCCTTCTACCACCACTTTCCCAGCAAGCAGGCCGTCTTCCTGGCCTTGCTCGACGGCTGGCTGAAAACCATCGACGCGGGCCTCGAATCCATGCGTCAGGCCAGCGTGCCGGAGACCTTCGTCGAGATGACCCGCCTGCTGCCGGCCATCTTTGCCGCCGCCGATGAGCGCCTGCCGATGTTTCTCGAGTTCTGGCTGCAGGCCAGCCGCGACGAAAAGATTTGGGAAGCGACCATCGCCCCTTACCGGCACTACCAGGAGTACTTCGCCCGCCTGGTGAGCAACGGCATCGCCGAAGGCTCGCTCAAGCCCGATACCGACCCGCAGGCCGCCGCGCAGGTCATCCTCTCGCTGGCGGTCGGCCTCTTCCTGCAAGGCGTGCTCGATCCGCACGGCGCCGACTGGCAAAAGGTCGGCGAAGAGAGCATGAAGATTTTGATGAACGGCTTGGCAAAGTAGGACAGGCTTTCTAGCCTGTCCGATAGACAGCCTGGAAAGGCTGTCCTACGAAAGGAATTAAAGGAGCAAGAATGAACCTCGTTACCGGAGCCACCGGACACATCGGCAATGTCCTCATCCGCAAACTGCTGGAGCGCGGCGAACGCGTCCGCGCCCTGGTCTGGCGCGGCGAGGACACCTCCTCGCTGGACGGGCTGGACGTGGAACGCATCGAGGGCGACGTGCTCGACCCCGAGTCGCTCCGCCTGGCCCTGCGCGGCGTGGAGACGGTCTATCACCTGGCCGGCATCATCTCGATTTTGCCGGGCCGCAACCCGCTCGTCTGGCGGGTCAACGTGGAGGGGACGCGTAACGTCCTGGAGGCCGCCCGCCGGGAAGGCATCCGCCGCCTGCTCTACACCAGTTCGATTCACGCCATCCGCCGCGCCCCGCACGGGACGGTGATTGACGAAAGCCTGGGCTTCGACCCGAACAACCCCTATGGGGAGTACGACCGTTCGAAAGCGGCGGCCAGCCTCGAGGTCCAGCGAGCGGCGCAAACGGACCTGGACGCGGTCATCGTCTGCCCGACCGGGGTCATCGGCCCGTACGATTTCCGCGGCTCGGAGATGGGCGAGGTCATCCGCAGCGCGGCCGAGGCCCGGCCGATGTTCTACGTCGAGGGCGCCTACGACTTCGTGGATGTGCGCGACGTGGCCGAGGGGATGATTGCCGCTGCCGAGCAGGGCAGCCGCGGCGAGAGTTACATCCTCGGCGGGCACAGGATTACGGTGCGTTCGCTGCTGGAGACGGTGCGCCAGGTGACTGGCCGGGCGTTTGCCGGCATCCGGATTCCGTTTTCGCTGGCCGAGGCCGCCGCCCGATTCACGCCCTGGTATTACCGGCAGACGAAGGCCAAGCCGCGCTTCACGCCCTACTCGCTGGAGGTGCTGCGGAGCAACTCGAACATCAGCCACCGCAAGGCCGAGCGCGAACTGGGCTTCCGGCCGCGTCCGGTCTTCGAGACGGTTGCCGATACCGTGCGCTGGTTCTTCGAGAACCGGCGGACGCGGGTGGGGGTTTAACCGCAGATAAACGCAGATGAACGCAGAGAGCTACATTGACCCAATGGATTATGGTTAATGGATTATGGTTAATGGGCTATGGTGAATGGGCTATGGTGAATGAGTTGGAAGAGAACAACCCCGGAGATTTCTTCCGGGGCCGTCTTTTCAACCACTGTCCACTGAACACTGTTCACTGAACACTGAACACTGCCTACTGGCTCTTCCCTGCCACCATCATTTCTTCGATCAACACATACGGCGCGTAGAACGTGCTATAGACCCACTGCGCCTCCTGGCTCACCGCGGCCACGTTCTTGAGCAGGTCGTAGATATTGCCGGCGATGGACAGGTCTTTGACCCGCCCGACGATCTCGCCCTTTTCGATTTTGAAGGCCAGCGCCAGCGGGTTCGAGAAGGCGCCGGAGAGGATGTTGCCCTGGCCGAGGCCGAGCAGGTCTTCGACCAGCAGGCCCTCGTCAATGCCGGCCAGCATCGCTTCGAGGGGCGTCTCGCCGGGCTGGAGGATGAGATTGGTGAACGACGGCTCCGGCGGGTAGAACAGGCCGCCGCGCGAGGCGTTGCCGGTCGATTCGACCCCCGACTGGGCCGCCGTTTTCAGGTCGTAGACGAAGCCCTTGAGCACGCCGCGCTCGATCAGGACGTTGCGGCGGCGCGGCACGCCCTCGTCATCGTAGGAGGCGCTGGCGAACTTGCCGTCTATCGTGCCGTCGTCCACGACGGTGATTTTCTCGTCGAAGAGTTTCTCGCCGACCTTGCCGCGCATGGGAGAGGTGCCTTTGTAGACTTCCTTGCCGTTCAGCCCCTGAGTGAGCGGCAGAGCCAGCGCCAGCGCGCCGGTGGGGGCAAACAAGACCGGCATCTTGCCCGGCTTGAGGGAGGTAATCGTGCGCGCCCGCTCCAATTTCTGCACCAGGCGGCGGACGAAGTCGAGGTAGTTGTCCTGCCAAGTGGTGGTGCCGAGTTGGTCGTAGAGGATGAGCACGTCATCGCCCTCGATGCGGTCTATTTCGACGCCGATGGAGAGCGGCGAGGTGCGGAAGGCCACATCCAGGCCTTTCTGGTTGCGGATGGAGGCCGAGACGAGACTGCGCTCCAGGCTGACGTTGCAGCGGGCGTTCGGCTCGACGGGCAGGATCAGGTCGAGGATTTCTTTGCCGATTTCCACGAGGCGGGCGATGGGCAGGTCGGCCACGGCCCGGTCAAAGGTGCGGACGATGGGAGCCGGCCGCGGGTGCGCAAACGAGAACGGGGCGGGGTCGCCGTAGGCAGCCGATTCGAGGGCGTTGGCGACCAGTTTGTCGAGCGCGGCCGAGTCGGTCGAGGCGGAAAAGCCCAGTTTCCCCTTGCGGATGACGCGCACGGCCGCGCCTTTCGTCTCGGCGACGGTGCAGGTCTTCAATTGGTTGGCTTCGTACTCAACGGTGGTCTTTTCGTTTTGCAGGTCGAGGAGTTCGAATTGCTCGGCCTGAGATTGGAGGTGGGTGAGGATGTCCATGCTGATTCTGCTCCCGGTTTTGTGACTACTCGCCGCCGATGACGACGTTCTGAATGCGGATGTGCGGCGCGCCCATGCCGACCGGCAGAGGGTACTGGTTGCCCTTGCCGCAGCCGCCGCCGGTGTTCAGCCATTGGAAGTCGTTCCCGATGGCGTCTATGTTGTCCAGGGTGGTGAAGAGGTTGCCGGAGAGGATGACGTCCTTGACCATCTCGGCAATCTGACCCTTGCGAATCATGTAGGCGTAGCCGGAACTGAAGGAGAAGTTCTCCAGTTGGGTCTGACCGCCGTAGGCGTCGCAGGCGTAGATGCCGAGTTCGATGTCCTTGATCATCTCCTCGAAGGGGGTTGTGCCGTTGTCAATGGCGGTGTTGGTCATGCGGACGATGGGGGCGAAGCGGTAGTTGATGGCGCGGGCGTTGCCGGAGGCCCGTTCGCCCATCCGGGCGGCGGTCTGACGGGAGTGCAGGCGACCGACCAGCACCCCGTCGCGGATGAGCCAGTTGCGGCGGGCGGGTGTGCCCTCGTCATCGTAGAGGGTGGTGCCGCGCAGGTTGGGGATCGAGCCGTCGTCGAAGACGTTGAGGAGGCCCTTGCCGAAGCGGCGACCGAGGGTCATCATCTCGCGGGCTTTGGGGTTTTCGTAGACGAAATCGGCCTCCGAAAGATGCCCGAAGGCTTCGTGGATGAAGACGCCCGCCAGCATCTGGTCAATGACCACCGGATAGACGCCGGCCTTGACCGGCCTGGCCGTGAGCAGTTCGACGGCTTTCTGCGCCGCTTTGCGGGCCAGTTCGTCCTTCTCCAGCACGTACTCGAAGCCCTGGGTCGTGGCAAACGATTCGTGCGCCTGCTGGACGTTGTCGCCGTCGCGGGCGATGGCAAAGGCGCCGACCACCACCGCCGGTTTTTCCTGCTCGATGTAGGCGCCCTCAGAGTTGGCAAAGATGACGCGGCTGAACGAGTCGGCGTAGGCGGCTTGGCTGTCAATGATTTTGTCGCTGTAGGAGAGGACGATCTCGTTGTAGCGCTCGGCGAGGGCCTTCTTTTCGGCCAGCGAAACATCGCGGAAGTCGCGCTCCATTTGGGCGGTCACCACCTGGCGGACAGGCTCGACCTCGGCCAATTCGACCGGTTCGGGCACGGAGGCGACCAGGGCGCACTGGTAGGCCTGGTCCACCTTGGTCAGCAGGTCATCGAGGTTGTTGAAGGTGGCCACGCCCCAGCCCTTGTCGCGGATGAGGCAGCGGACGATGCCGCCCTTGTCAATGTTGGCGCCGGCGGTTTCCAATTCCCGGCCGCGAAAGACGACGCGGGTGGTCTCCTTCTCCTCGATGCGGATTTCGGTGTAGTCGGCCCGGCTGCGTTTGAGGGCTTCTCGAATGCGGTCTTGCATGGGGTGCTCCTTTCGGTTTTTTAGCGGCGTAGGACGAGATTCATCTCGTCCTACCCTTCAGGCGCCGGTTCATTCCACAAAAATCTCGACGTGTTCGCCGTCTTCGTCGTCGGTGACGTCAATGATTTTGCCGGTCACGCCGGCGCGCAGGGCGTTCATCAACTGGTCCATGTCCACGCCTTCGATTTCGGGGGCGAAGTGGGCGCCGATTTTCATCCCGGCCTCGATCAGCGAGAGCGGAATCTGGACGGTGGCCTTGGCGCGGCCGCTGTGCAGGTCGGTGACGCGCACCCGCAGCCATTTGGCGCCGCCGGCCGCAAGTCCGCCTGGGCGAGCGCCGCCCGCCAGCGCCGAGAGGAGTTTGGCGCCTTCCTCGGCGCTCAACTTGCCTTCCTCGATCATCTTCAAGATTTTCATTCGTTCTTCGGCTGTAGCCATCATGCGCCTCCTTACGATGTCAAAAGATTAGCGGTTTCTAGCCTGTCGGCTGCTCATTCCCGTTCTTGGGAAGTTTGAACTTGAGCAAAACCGGAATAATGGTCAGGAAGGTCACTACCACCGTGACCAGGAACGGGAAGCGTGGGCCGACATGCGCCCACAGCCAGCCGCCGATCCAGGGAGCCGGCAGCGAGACCAGTCCCAAACTGGTGCTGAACAGGCCAAATGCGGTGCCGCGCAAGTTCGCCGGGACGGCCTTGCTGATGAGCGAGGCGTAAGCGGGCGAGAGCAACCCCACCCCGACTCCGGCCAACGCCCAGCCCGCATACACCAGCCAAGCGGCTCCGGCCGGGACAAAGACCAGCAGCCCCAACGAGAAGCCGACCAGGGCAAAGCCCAGGGCAATGCCGACGCGCTCCCCGGCTTTATCGGCCAGCCAGCCGCCGGGGATGTGCATCGCCATCATACACGCGCCGAAAATGCTGCTCGTCAGGCCGATCTGCGTCAGATTCAGGCCGATGTGCTCCTGCATGTACACCGAGAACAGGTTCATGGACAGGGCGAAGGAAATATCGCGCACGCCGTCGGTGAGCAGGATCCAGGTGATGAGGCCGCCGGAGACGAGCAAGCCGAACATCGTCCCCAGATTGGCCTTCAGACCGGCAAAGGTCAGTCCCTGCGCCCCTTGCGCCCCTCGCGCCGCTCGGCGCGCCATGCCGATTCGGAGGAGGGTCGCCAGGATGTACAACAGGGCCGCCACCATCAGCATGGGCTTAAAGCCATAGGCCTCCGCCAGCCAGCCGCCGAAAATCGGGCCGACGACGCCCACCACGCCGAACAGCGTTTGGGTGACGCCGAACATCCGGGCGCGATTCTCTTCGCTGGATTGTTCGGCGATGAAAGCGTCAAAACTGGGGCCGATCAGGGCGTGCGTCATGGCGCCCAGGGCCTCGGCTGCCAGCAGCCATTCCCAGCGCTGCGCCAGGATGAGCGGGGCATAGGCCAACACCCCGAACAGGCTGCCGATCGCGATGGCGCGCAGGCGGCCGATCGTGTCCGAAATCCAGCCCCCGAAAATCTGCAAGGCCAGGGGGATAATCGAGGCCAGGGTGAAAAACAAGCCGATCTGCTGGATATCGGCGCCGAGGTCGCGCACGTAGAGCGACATCAGCGGCCCGTACATGTTCCCCCCCAAGTTGGCCAGAATCATGGCCAGCATAAAGAGCAACAGAAAGCCCGTCAGCAGGGGCGCCTTCTTGGCAGCAAGACCCGGTGCAGAGGAAGTTTCCATGTCCTACCCAAGATACACGTTCACGCGCTCGCCGTCTTCGCCCTCGTCCACGTTGACAATGAGCGGCTCCTCGCCGGTGAATCCGGTTTCCAGCGCCTGAATCACTTCGTCCACGTTGGTCTCTTTCAACTCTTCGATTTTGTGGCCGAAGGTGCGGAAGAACCAGGCGATCAATTTGAGCGGCAGGGGAAAGCCCAGCAAAATGCGCGAGGGCTTCTCGCCCGGCTTCTGGCGAACGTCCACGAAAACCCAGCGCGCGCGGCGCGTCCCGGCCGCGGCGGCCGCGAGCAGCACGCCCAGCAAGAGCGGCAGGATCAGGCAGAAGAACCAGAAATTCATCCCCGGCCCTTGCAGGAGGGCGTACATGCCCCAGGCGCTGAGCAGGGTGACGGCCACGCCGATCCACAAGGGGACCTGCCACAGACGCCGCGCCGTGGACTTGACCCGCTCGATGCGCGGGTCCGATTCGAGGCCCGACCGTTCGGCCTGTTCCTCCGCCCCGGCCGCGCGTTCGGCGGCGGTTTCCGAGGCCTCCGCTTCAGGCGGGAGTTGGTCGAGGGCCTGCATCAGTTTCAGGCCGTCCTCGGCGGTGATTTTGCCGTCGGCGATCATGTTCAGAATGCGGTTGCGTTCTTCTTCGGTCATCGAACGTCTCCTTGCTGTTTCGATACGACAGCCTGGAAAGGCTGTCCTACGGGCGACAGGCTGGAAAGGCCGGTTTGTTGATGACAGCCTGGAAAGGCTGTCCTACGGGCGACAGGCTGGAAAGGCCGGTTTAGTCACGACAGCCTGGAAAGGCTGTCTTACAGAAAAGGCTGTCCTACTTGCCTTCCAGGGCGGCGAGGAGTTTCTCGGCTTCTTCGACGGTGATTTTCTTCTCCTGGAGCATCTTCAGGATTTGCAGCCGCTCCTCCTCGCCGACCGGCTCGGCCTTTTCGACCGGGCCGCGCGGGGTCAGGTCCCAGTTCCAGCGGCCGACTTCCATTTTGACCTGGCCGCGGCGGGCGCGCACCTCGGCAGCGCGGGCTTTGGCCTCGGCGCGGCGCATGGCCGCCTCGACTTTGGCCTCCGTCCGCCGCGAGGCGGCCTCAACGCGTTCGCGCGAGCGTTCCACCGCCGCCTGGACGCGCCGGTT
>CALGPL010000092.1 GCA_937960595.1 uncultured Anaerolineales bacterium
AATCTTTCTCTATCGTATTCTGGATTATTAATCCCTGGCTCATCTGCCACCCATGGAATATACCCCTCCGGCGCAGGGACGACATCTGGATTAAGGTACATATAATCCCCTGCCTGCGTACGCGTATCCGCGCTCAAGTTCACCGCAAACGCTTGATACACCCACTCCCCATTCTCATCCAAAAACCCCAAAACCAAAATCTTTACTCCATCTCTACCAGGCATATCCGCAATGGCTGTCAAGACACCGTAGGATGGATTTACAGCAGCCTGTCTCTCAATGTTTGTTGGAACACCAAAAATTGGGACTACAAACTCAAATTCTCTTCTTCTTTCTCGCCATATCTTCATTGCTTCTTGAAAATTATTTGCAGAATAATAGTTTATAAATTGCTCCTGTGAACTCCACCAACCTGGGTTATACCCCAAATCTCCATTTACACCGCCAATTGACGGCACCCAATTCCTCGTATCATACATCCCCAAATTCTCATTTCCATCTCCGCGCAAAAGCCACGGCGTCAGCAAAAAATCTGTCCGGTACTCTCCGGTCTCCTGATACTCCCGGAAAAGCAGCCGCCACAAAGCCTCATACACCTGAATGCTTTTGTCATAATCCAGCCAGTCCTGCCCCCTCCACCCCTCAAACGCCGCAGTATCCACGCCGTTTTCCTGCAAATACAAAACCATCTGCTCCATGTAAAACTGATGAAACGCCTTGTCCTGCTCGATGTACCTTCGCTGCTCTTCTTCGCTGGGGTCAAGATTATTGCGGCTTGGCAGCGACTCAACATACTGCCGCATCTCCGCCGGGAAAGTAACCGGGTCGAAAAAGTCCGCCACCACCAACGGCGTCGGGGTGGGGGTCGGCGTCGGCGTGAGCGTGGGAGTCGGATAGTCGGCGGTCTGCGGTCCGCCGTCCGCCGTCTGTGTTCCGCCGTCCGCCGTCTGCCGTCCGCGGTCCGCCGTCTGCGGCGCGCAGGCAACCAGCAAGGTCAAGAGCAGGGACAAGCCCAGGATTGGTCTCATGTCGGCCTCCTCCGGCGAGAATTATACGCCAGTCGTCCGGCGGCGGGCAACGATTGGCCGAAATCGGCGGGCTAGCCGGTTTCCAGGAGGAAGGGTTCTTCGTGCAGGAATTGGCGTCCGATGGTTCTGAGCATGCGGGGGATGTTTTCGTATAACCATTCATGCTGGGAGGAATCGGGCAGGATGAAGGCGTAATGGCTAAGGACGCTGATGAGAAAGAAGGCTTCGACTTTGCGAGGGTAATCGATCGGGAGCGGGCGGCTTTGCCGGTAGGCCTCGAAGAACAGCGGCCGCAGGCCGGCATTTTCTGCGCCCAAACTGCCGGCGGCGATGGCCAGGTCGAACAGGTGGTAACCGAAGGCGCACAACGAAAAATCGAGCGGAATGATTTGCCCGCGGCGAATCAGCCAGTTGCCGGTGTGCAGGTCGCCGTGGATCAGGCTGTAGTTTTCGGGCGTCTGGGCGATTGTTGAGACGGTCGAGGTCAGGGCGTCGGCGAGGGCGCGCAGGAGGGCGAAATCGGCCGGGGAGAGGATGCCGATGTTGACGGCGGTCGCAAGCGTTTCGATCAGCGTCCAGGCGTGGTCGGGGCCGTAGCGGGGGCGCAGAAATCCTTCGGGCGGCTGCCAGGCGGCGGCGTGGTCGTGCATGCGGGCGGTCAATTCGCCCAGTCGACGCGCCAGGGCAGGGGCGTCTTCGGCCGTCGGCTCGAAGGCGCGTCCGTGCACCCAGCCGAGCAAACTGCAGGGGATGGGCGGAGACCCTGCGGCCGGCGCGATGAGGGTAATCAAGTTTCCGTCGCGGTTGGGGAGGACGGGGGGAACGGGAATGCCGGCCTGGCGGCGCAGCGCGTCCATCCATTGCAGTTCGGAGAGAATCGCCGGCGGCTGCTGACGGATATCTTCGAGCGTGACGGTTTTGGGTTTGTGCAGGCGCAGGAGGTACTTGCGGCGGCCGTCGCTGACCTGGAAGGTCAGGTTTTCGCTGTGACGGATGAATTTCAGGCGCGGCCGGGCCAGGGGATACTGTTGGAGGGCCAGGGCGGCCCACTCGAAGAATTCGGCCCGGCCGTCGTCGGTCATCGCTTGGTTTTCCTTCGTTCGCGCAGCAGGTTGTAGCGAAGCGAGCATTCTTCGATGGCAGCCCGCAGGCGGCGTTTGCGGGCCGGGTCGGGGCAGTTGGCTGCTTCGTCCTCGAGAACGGCGATCTCTTTGAGCAGGTTGGCTTCCTCGGGCAGGAGGTTGGCGTTCTTGAGAATCGAATAGGCCAGGCGCACGTCCTCGGGGGTGTCGAAGTAGGCGCTCAGGTCGAGCGGTTTGCCTTTGCCCGGCAGATGATCGAACGCGCCGCTCTCCAGGGCTTCGCGGAGCAGAGATTCAACGTATCGGTCGAAGGCCATCCGAAACTTCCTGTTGGGTTTGAATCAAAGCCGCAGACGATTCAAAACGCCCTCGAGCAGGCTGCTCAACGTCTGCCGCATTCCGATCATGCTGCCCACCACGGTGCTGAAACCAAACAAAATGAGCAGCCAGGCCGCGGGCCAGGATTGTATCGCATAGCCAATCGTGGAGATTAAACGGGTCGGCCCGCTGACGTGAGAGGGGATTTCGAAGGTTATCACGATCACATACAGCCCGGCGGTCATCATGGCCAGACCGGCAACGAAGAGGATCAGGGCGAGGAGAACCGTCAGCGGCGATTGCTTGCGGACAATCGTCTCTTCCTGGTCGGCTTGGATTTGTCGCACCAGGGCTTCGGCTTCGGGCCAGGACAGGTTGGAAGTTTCGCACAATTCATAGATGATTTCATCGGGGTTTTCCCCGCTCGCCAGGCGAGAGACGAGGCGTTGCGTTGTTTGGGGATCCGGCATGTCCCAATTATAGCGGGCTTTGCAGTTTTGATGTAAACTTCTGCTGAGAAGGAGGTTGCCATGGCGTATCGTTACGTAATTCTCGGTTCTGGCCGGCAGGGGACGGCCGCGGCTTACGACCTGGCCAAATTCGGCGAGGCCGGGCAAATTCTGATGGTTGACGCGCGCCCCGAGGCGGCCGAGAAGGCCGCGGCGCGAGTCAATCGCCTGATGGGGCGCGAGGTCGCCGCGCCGCGCCCGCTGGACGTCTCTGACGAGGCCGGACTGAGGGCGGTCTTGCAGGGCGCCGACGTTGCTCTCAGCGCGGTGCCGTACTATTTCAACGTGGCCATCAGCCGGGCCTGTATCGAGGCCGGCGTCAGCCTGAACGACATGGGCGGCAACACCGAGGTGGTTTGGGAGCAGTTGAAACTGGACGCTGCCGCCCGCGCCGCCGGGGTGAGCATCGTCCCGGATTGCGGCATGGGGCCCGGCCTGATCAATCACATGGGCGTCTACGTCATGGACTTGCTGGACGAACCGCGCCAGGTCTATCTCTACGACGCCGGTTTGCCGCAGGAACCTGTCCCGCCGTGGAATTATCAGTGCGCCTTCCACCTGAACGGTCTGACCAATGAATACGATGGCGAGGCGACGTATATCCGCGACGGGAAACTGGTCCAGGTGCCGACCTTTACCGAACTGGAGACGGTCGAGTTCCCGCCGCTGGGCAAACTGGAGGCCTTCGTCATTTCGGGCAGCATGTCCACCACGCCGCACACCCACCTGGGCCGGTTGCAGCGCTACGAGAGCAAGGTCTTGCGCTATCCCGGCCACTTCGAGCAGTTCCGGGCCTACAAACTGCTCGGCCTGTTCTCGGAGGAGCCGATCGATCTGGATGGGCAGCAGGTGGTGCCGCGCCTGTTCTATCATAAGTTGCTGGAAAAACATATCAGCGTCCCGCTCGTCAAAGATATCTGCATCATGCGCGCCATCGGGATCGGCAAGAAAGAGGGGCGCGAGCAGCGCGTGACGGTGGATCTGATCGACCGCTACGACCCGCAGACCGGCTTCACAGCCATGGAACGCCTGACCGGCTGGCACTGCGCCCTGATGATGGGCTTCCAGGCGCGCGGCGTCATCGGGCCGGGCGCGCATCGGATGGAGTCCGCCGTCCCGGCGGCGCGGGTGATGGAGGAGATTGCCCGCCGCGGCATCCAGTTCACCGTTCGATGGGAGGAGGGGTGACCGAATTCTTTCCCAAACTGACAGTTATCCGACCGAAATTGACCGGATTCATGTGGTAGACTCTTAGAAAATGTCTGAAAAGTCTTTGGGAGCCACAGATAAACACCAATTTTTTGGATGAGAAGCCGGTTGTGAGTCGCCAAAATCTCATTTATCCGTGTTCATCTGTGGTTGAGGACGAATTTTCAGACACTCTCTTAAAAGCAACGGAGTTATCAACAAGAAAATCCATCTAGAGGTGAGGCAATGGAATATCGAAATTTGGGAACCACGCAGTTGAAGGTCTCGGTGCTCTGCCTGGGGACGATGCAGTTCGGTTGGACGGCCGACGAGCCGCTCTCGTTCCGGATTCTGAGCGCGGCGGTGGAGGCGGGCATCAATTTCATTGATACCGCCGACATCTACTCGCGCTGGGCTGAGGGCAACCCGGGCGGCGTCTCGGAGCAGATCATCGGCCGCTGGTGGAGGCAGAGCGGCCTGAAGCGCGAGGATTTGGTCCTTGCCACCAAGGTGCGCGGCAACATGGGCGGCGGCCCGGACGACGAGGGCCTGTCGCGTGCCCACATCATGAAGTCGGTCGAGAACTCGCTGCGCCGCCTGCAGACCGATTACCTCGACCTGTATCAGGCCCACTGGCCCGACGAGTCGACGCCGATCGAGGAGACGCTGCGCGCTTTCGACGACTTGGTCAGGCAGGGCAAGGTGCGCTACGTCGGGGCCTCGAATTACGCCGCCTGGCAGTTGATGCAGGCGCTGTGGGCCTCCGACAAGCATGGACTGGTGCGCTTCGACAGCCTGCAGCCGCACTACAACCTGGTTCGCCGCGACGAATTCGAACGGGAACTGGCGGCGGTCTGCCGCACCTATCAGATTGGCGTCATCCCCTACAGTCCGCTGGCGGGCGGTTTCCTGACCGGCAAGTACCGTCGCAATCTGGTGCCGAACAGCGTCCGCGCCGGCGGGGCCAAACGCTATTTCACCGAGCGCAATTGGGCTTTGCTCGACCAGATGGACGTCTTGGCGAAGGAGAAAAACGCCAGCGTTTCCCAACTTGCGCTGGCCTGGCTGCTGGCCGATCCGCTGATTACCAGCCCGATCATCGGGGCCAATTCGGTCGAGCAGTTGAAAGATAATTTGGGCGCCGTCTCGGTGCGTCTGACGCCGGCCGAGAAAGCGGCCCTCGACCGGGCAACGGCCTGGGAGGGGGAGGAAGAATAAGAGGTCAAGAAGCCGTTCCTGAGAGGGGGCGGCTTCTTGACGCGCCGCACTATGCGCCTGAAAGCCGACCTGCTGCTCCTGTTCGCGGCCGTCATCTGGGGGACGGCCTTTGTCGCCCAGCGGACGGCGGCGCTGCAGAACAGTCTCTTCCTGTTCAACGGGGTGCGCTTTTTGCTGGGCGCGCTGGTTTTGCTGCCGTTTTCCGGCCTGCGTTGGAAGGCAGGCGGCCGGGCCTGGGGCGTTGCCTGCGCGGCGGGCCTCTTGCTGTTCACGGCCGGGACGCTGCAGCAGTTGGGGATGCGCTTCACCACTGCGGGCAATGCCGGTTTCTTGACCAGCCTGTATGTGATCCTGGTCCCCGTGCTGTTGCTGTTGATTTGGCGTCAGCGGCCGGCCGGGCAGACCTGGGCGGCGGTCTGTCTGGCGGCGGCAGGGGCGTATCTGTTGGGGACGAATGGCGAGGGGTTCGTGTTCCGTCCGGGCGATGCCCTCGAACTGGCCGGGGCGGTCTTCTGGGCTTTGCATGTCATCGTTTTGGGCAAGTACGCCTCCAGGGTGGATGCCGGCCAGTTCGCGGCGGCGCAGTTCGCCGTCTGCGCGCTGCTCAGTCTGCTGGTCGGGTGGCCTGTCGAGGGCGGAGACTGGGGCGGATTACAGCCGGTGCTGATTCCCATTCTTTACACGGGCGTTCTTTCGGTCGGCCTCGGCTATACGATCCAGGTATGGGCGCAGCGTCATACCCCGCCGGCAGATGCCGCCCTGATTATGAGTCTCGAGGCGGTGGTGGCCGTCGTTTCGGGCTGGCTTTTGTTGCAGGAGGCGCTCGAGAAAGTTCAGATCTTGGGCTGCCTATTGATACTAATGGGGGTTTTTATTGTCCAGTTTAAGAGTGCTAAAATGTGAGAAACTGTTTTTAGAGGTGAGAGATGACCGCCAAGGTGATTTTGAATCCCTATTCCAACCGCTGGAATGCGGAAAAACGGTGGCCGGAGGCCTCTGAGGCGCTGAAGAACGCCGGGGTGGACTTCGAGTTGGCGGTTTCGGAGCGGCATGGTCATGCGGTCGAACTGGCCGAACAGGCGGCCCGCAAAGGCTTCTCGCCGATCATCGTGGCGGGCGGCGACGGGACGATCGGCGAGGTGGTCAACGGCCTGGCGCGTTCGTTGGGGGATGTTCTCGGTCCGATTGGGTTGATGCCGCTGGGTTCGGCCAACGATCTGGCCTCCAACCTGGGCCTGCCGCTCGACCTGGCCGCCGCGGCGCGGGTGATCGCCGCTGGCGAGACGCAGGCCATGGATGTGTGCCGCGTCAATGATATCTATTTCGTCAACAATTCGGCCATGGGCCTCGAGCCGTATGTGACCCTCATTCAGCAGCGCATCACCTGGATCAAAGGCACGTCGCGTTATCTGGTGGCGGCGTTGCGGGGCATCTATGATGGGCCGCGCTGGCGGGTGAAAATCGAATGGGATGAGGGCAGTTTCGAGGGAGAGGTCTCGTTGATTTCGGTGGGCAACGGGCCGCGCACCGGAGGCGTGTTTTTCATGACGCCGCATGCCAATCTCTTCGATGGGCGGCTGACCTTTGTCTATGGCGGGCACGCGCGGCGTCTTGGACTGTTGCGGATGCTGCCGGCGGCGATGAAACCCGGGCCGGGCAATTATGTCGAAATGGAAGGGGTGGTCGAGGTAAATGCCACCTGGATCAACATCCATTTCGAGACGCCGACGCCGGCGCATGCCGATGGGGAGATTTTTTCAGAGGCGGTTCAGGAACTGGTGTACCGCATCCAGCCGGGGTGCTTGCAGGTGCTGTCGCCTCGCCGGCCTTGAGAAAACGGGATTGGAGAGCGAAAGCAGCGAGTCGGTTCGTATGTTAAAATAGGGGGCGATGAAATTAACCGAGGAATCGTTTGCTGTTCATCGGCAAACAACGCGCCCTCTGGCAAGAGGGTTCTCGGGTTAACTTTTTTAGGAGAAACGACATGCCTATTCGATTTGGCGCGACCGAACTGTTGATCATTTTGGCGATCATTCTCCTGCTCTTTGGAGTGGGGCGGATTGGAAAGATTGCCGGCGAGATGGGCAAGGGAATCCGCGCCTTCCGCCAGGGCCTGAAGGGGGATGAAAAAGAAACCCCGCCCGCCGAAAACGAGAATCCTGACGAGTAAACATCCTTCCCGCCCGGCCAGGAGGCAACGAGCGTGTCTTGGGTGGACCGCAGCGGGTCTGTTGCTCTGGCGAAGTCCCCGATTTGAGCATTAACTCTTGTGATCAATGTTTTGCCGGGTGCTTGGCTCGCGGCCAAAGTGAAATCGCCGGGACGATCCGCCGGGCACAAAAAGAAGGTTGAATTTCTATGGAACTATTCGGAATCGGTCCGCTGGAACTGCTTTTTATCCTCTTGCTGGTGATCATTATTTTTGGCCCCAAGGATATTCAACGGGCGAGCCGGACTCTCGGCAACTGGCTGCGTAAACTGGTCCAATCGGATACGTGGAAACTGCTCACCCAGACCTCGCGCAGGCTCAAGACCTTGCCGAACGATCTCATGCGGGAAGCGCAGATGGAGGAATTGCAGAAGACCCTTGCTCCGATTCGGTCCGATCTCCAGGCCGATCTCGAGAAGCGCCGGGCCGTTGCCAAGAAATCGAGCGATTCCCTGGTGGGAGAGTCGTGGATTGCCGAACCGGAGCCATCCGATGAGCGGGCCCCTGACGATCTCCCCGATGAACCGTTGAAATGAATTCCCTGTATGCGTAAATTTTTTCTGGGTCTTTGGCAAGTCCTCATCTTCCCTGTTCGTCTTCTCTGGCGGCTGGTTACTCTGCCTGTCGCACTCGTCAAACGCTTCCATGCATTTCTGACTTTCGAGCCGGAAGATCGGCCTCTGACGGATGCCTTTGCGGACGCTGTCCGGCAGCCTGCCTCGGCTCTGGAACATCTGGAGGCCCTGCGCAAGCACTTGTTTCGCATGCTGATTGCGGTGGCGGCGGGGGTGGTGATCTGCGGCGCCTTCACCTCTCGGATTCTCGATCTCCTCGCCCGGCCGATTGGCGGGCTGGACGCCCTGCAGGCCATTGACCCAACCGAAACCGTGGGGGTCTTCATGAAGGTGGCTTTGTGGGGCGGATTCTCGCTGGCAGTGCCCTATATCGCTTTCGAGTTGTGGCTGTTTGCCGCCCCCGGCCTGAGCGCCCGCGCCCGCCGCTCCAGCCTGCTGGCCATCCCCCTGACGCTGATCTTCTTCCTGGGCGGGATGTATTTCGCCTACCGCTTCCTGCTGCCGACTGCCCTGCCGTTCCTGCTCAATTTCATGGAGATCAGGACGATCCCGCGGGTCTCGTCGTACATTGGCTTTGTCACCGGCCTGATGTTCTGGATCGGCGTGGCCTTCGAATTTCCGCTGGTCCTGTACGTCCTGACCTTGATGGGCTTTATCCGGCCGCAGATGTTGGTCAGGCAGTGGCGGATTGCGGTGGTCTTGATTGCCGTGCTGGCGGCTGCGATCACGCCAACCGTTGATCCGGTCAACATGACGCTGGTGATGGCGCCCATGGTGATCCTGTATTTCCTCAGCATCGGGCTGAGTTACCTTGCCGGGGCGGCGCGCCTCCGAAAAGGTGCAGAATGAAGAACCGGTTCCATCCATTTCACTGCCTATGGCCCGCTGCTCCCCTCTACCAACGACCGACAACTGACGACAACTCCCTGCCATGAAACGAATCCTCCTCCTTATCCTCATCCTCCTGCTCACCGCTTGCGTCCCGCAGACGGCGGACGGCGGAACGCAGACGGCGGACCGCGGACAGCCGACCGTAGACCGCGGACCGCAGGCCGCCGACTATCCGACTCCCACCCCTACGCTCACGCCGACGCCGACCCCCACGCCGACGCCGGAGGCGGTGGAGGACTTTTTTACTCCAGAGACCTTCCCGGCGGAGATGCGGCAGTATGTCGAGTCGCTGCCGAACCGCAACAATCTCAACCCCAGCGAAGAAGAGCAGCGAAGGTACATCGAGCAGGACAAGGCGTTTCATCCGTTTTACATGGAGCAGATGGTTCTGTATTTGCGGCAAAACGGGGTGGATACTGCGGCGTTTGAAGGGCTGAAAGGGCAAGACTGGCTGGATTATGACAAAAGCATCAAGGTGTATGAGGCTTTTTGGCGGCTGCTTTAACAAGAGTATCAGGAGACAGGCGAGTACCGGACAGATTTTTTGCTTACTCCTTGGCTTTTGCGGGGAGATGGGGAAAATAATTTGGGGATGTATGATACGAGGAATTGGGTGAGAGCGCTTGATGGAGGGTTAGGTTATGGCGAGTCTATGTCGGAAGAGAGATTTATAGAAGTTTATTCTGCAGATAAT
>CALGPL010000093.1 GCA_937960595.1 uncultured Anaerolineales bacterium
TGCACGCTTGGCGCGGAGAAACGGAGGTTTGCCCCGCTAATCGTCAGACTTCCGAAGTCTTCGAGACTTCGGAAGTCTATCTGTCGCTTACTTGGCCGCTACGGTATGCTCCCTGGCATACTCGTAGCCTTTGCGAATGGCTTCGATATTCTTGGGCAGGAGATGTTTGTGACGGCCGGGCATGTGCGCTTGCAAGGCCGCTTCCACATCGGCGACGGTGAGTTCCTTCAGCCCGCTCAACAGCGCCCCAACGGCGACCATGTTCGCCATCTTGATGCTGCCGATTTCCTCGGCGATTTCGCTGCACGGCACGGTGACGACCGTGATGTCGTCGCGCCGC
Organism: uncultured Anaerolineales bacterium; assembly: GCA_937960595.1. Lineage (GTDB taxonomy): Bacteria > Chloroflexota > Anaerolineae > Anaerolineales > Villigracilaceae > JAFGSI01. The sequence goes on from CALGPL010000093.1 coordinate 341, forward strand.
GCCCCGCGGTCCACCATCGACTCGTTGATCACCAGCAGCCCGCCCGCTTTGACCATCGGTTCGTATTTGTCGAGCGAGGGCAGGTTCATGACCAGGGCCACATCCGGGTTCTTGACCACCGGCGAGCCGATTTCCTCGTCGGCGATGACGACCGTGCAGTTGGCCGTGCCGCCGCGCATTTCAGGACCGTAAGACGGAATCCAGGTCACCTGCTTGCCGACGTCCATCGCCGCGTAGGAAAGCACCTGACCGGCAAACATGATGCCCTGCCCGCCGAAACCGGAGAGAATGAGTTCAGTCTGCATCGTTGGCCTCCTAAATCTTGGCCGCCGCGATTGCGGGAGCAACCTTGTAATCGCCGAGCGGGTAGAAGGGAATCATGTGTTCCTCCAGCCACTTGAGCGATTCGACCGGCGTCAGGTTCCAGTTCGAGGGACAGGTCGAGAGCAGTTCGACCAGCGAGAAGCCCAGTTTGCGCTCCTGGACCTCGAAGGCGGTGCGGATGGCCTTCTTGGCCTTGCGGATATTGGCCGGGTCGTGCAGCGAGCGGCGGACGACGTAACCGGCGCCGTCCAGCGTGGCGAGCATCTCGGCCATACGGATGGGGTAGCCCTGAGTCTCCACATCGCGGCCGGTGGGCGAGGAAGTGGTCTTCATGCCGGGCAGGGTGGTGGGCGCCATCTGGCCGCCGGTCATGCCGTAGTTGGCGTTGTTGATGAAGATGACGGTGATGTTCTCCCCGCGCGCCGCGGCGTGGACGATTTCACCCATGCCGATGGAGGCCAGGTCGCCGTCGCCCTGATAGGTGAAGACGATGTGGTCGGGCAGGCAGCGCTTGATGCCGGTGGCCATGGCCGGGGCGCGCCCGTGGGCCGCCTCGACGAAGTCGGTGTCGAAGTAATTGTAGGCAAAGACGGCGCAGCCGACCGGCGCCACGCCGATCGTCCGCTCGGTCAGGTTCATCTCTTCGAGCACTTCGGCGATCAGACGGTGCGCCACCCCGTGCGTGCAGCCGGGGCAGTAGTGGGTCGGCGCATCGGTGAAGGAGGCCGGGCGTTCGTACACCAGATTTTCGGGAACCATCAAAGTAGCCATGTTTACCTCGCAACCATTTCCATGCGTTTCATCCAATTCGCAATCGGATCGGCATCGGCGCTCAGTTTGGCCTTCGCCACGCGTTGGATTTCGCTCAGGATCTCGTCCGGGAACGGCACCACGCCGCCCAGGCGTCCGTAGAACTCGATCGGGATGCTGCCGTTGACGGCCAGGCGCACGTCCTCGAGCATCTGACCGGCGTTCATCTCCGTCACCAGGAAGGCGCTCGCCTGCTTGGCCAGTTCGGCGACGCGCCGGTACGGGAACGGCGCGACGGTAATCGGACGGAACAGCCCGACCTTGATGCCCTGGGCGCGGGCGGCGCGGACGGCGGAAAGCGCCACCCGTCCGGCCGTGCCAAAGCCGATGACGATGAATTCGGCGTCCTCGATGAAATACTCTTTGTAGCGAATTTCCTTTTCTTGCACTTCCTGCCAGCGTTTGAGCAGGCGCAGGTTGGTCTTCTCCTCTTCGGGCGGGTCGAGGTAAATCGAGGTCAGGATGCGGCGTTCGCGTCCTTTCGCCCCGTTGACCGCCCAGGGGTAATCCTTGCGGACGACGGGACGCATTTCGGGTAGTTCGACCGGTTCCATCATTTGACCGATCGAGCCATCCAGCAGCAGGCAGCAGATGTTGAGGTATTTTTCGGCCAGGTCGAAGGCCAGCGGCATCAGGTCAACTGCTTCCTGAACCGAGGCGGGGGCGAGGACAATCGGATGGTAGTCGCCGTGACCGCCGCCCTTGCAGATTTGGTTGTAATCAGCCTGCGAGGGGGCGATGTTGCCCAGCCCCGGGCCGCCGCGCATCACGTTGACCAGCACCATCGGCACCTCGGTCCCGGCGATGTACGAGAGGCCCTCCATCATCAGGCTGATGCCCGGGCTGGAGGAGGAGGTCATCACCCGCGCTCCGGTGCAGGCCGCGCCGTAGACCATGTTGATGGCGCCCAGTTCGGCCTCGGCCTGGACGAAGGCGCGTCCCAGTTCGGGCAGGCGCTTCGACATCCATTCGAGGATTTCGTTTTGGGGGGTGATGGGGTAGCCAAAATAGGCTTCCAGGCCGGCGCGGATGGCGGCCTCGGCGATGGCTTCGTTGCCTTTCCAGAGTTCGCGTGCCATTTCTACCCTCCTGCGGCGGCGGGCGCCGGCGCCTTGGTGACTTCACGATAAACGGTGATGGCCGCGTCCGGGCAAACCAGGGCGCAAATCGCGCAGCCGGTGCAGCCCTCTTTGACAATGTGAGCGGGGTGATACCCCTTGGGCGTCAGGCGCTCCATATCGAGCGCCAGCAC
>CALGPL010000094.1 GCA_937960595.1 uncultured Anaerolineales bacterium
CCCGCGCGTAAACAGAAACCGTCCACGAATGTCAATCACGAATTCACGAAGGGATCCTGCCCGCTTGCCGTTGATGGTGATGCGGTCGGTGGGCATGGTCCCTCCGGGCGCGGGGTGGTTGGATGCGATTATACCCGCCGCAGGCGTGAAGCGCAGGCAAGTCAAGACTTGCCCCACGTGGCGCAAATCTCCGATTTGCGCAGGCAGACCAAAGGTCTGCCCCACGTTTCAGACTTCCGAAGTCTCAAAGACTTCGGAAGTCTGAAACTGACGACTAGCGACTAACGACTGGCGACCAACCCCCTCCACACCTTCTCCGGCGTGATGGGGTTGGCGTCAATGTTCACGCCGACCGCGTCCAGCACGGCGTTGCCCACCGCCGGGGCGACGCCGTCCATCGGGATTTCGGCCACGGCTTTGATGCCGAAGGGGTGGGTCGGCTCAAAGGTCTCGACGAAGATGACCTCCATTTCGGGCATTTCATTGGCGCGAAAGATGTGGTAGCGGTCGAAGTCGCGCTGACGGATGCGGCCGCGCTCGTCCCAGGTCAGTTGCTCGCAGACGGCGTAGCCGAGCGCCTGCGTCATGCCGCCCTCGATCTGACCGGAAGCCGTCAGCGGGTTGACGATGACGCCGCTATCCACCGCCATGACCAATTTGTCCACCGTCACCTGGCCGGTTTCCGTGTCCACGGTCACCTCGGCGAATTGAGCGGCGAAGGGCGGCGGCGAAGAGGGCGAGACGTGCGAGGCCACGCCCATGATTTGCTCCTGCTCGTTGCGGTGCAGGCTGTCGAGGGCGATTTCTTCCAGCGTCACGGAACGGCCATCCGGCGCAATCGCCCGCTTGTCTGCCAGGCGGATTGTCGCGTAGTCGGATAGGCCGAGCATTTTCGCCGCCCGAATCTTGATGCGTTCGGCGCACTGCTGGGCGGCCTTGACCGCCGCCGTGCCGGAGATGTACGTTGTCGAGGAAGCGTAGGCGCCCTTGTCGAACGGCGTAAAGTCGGTATCGGAGGAATAGACGAGGATGTCCTCCAGCGGCACGCCCAACACTTCGGCGGCCATCTGGGCGATGACGGTATCCGAGCCGGTGCCCAGGTCGGTGGCGCCGATGAGCAGGTTGAACGAGCCGTCGTCGTTCATCTTGATGGAGGCCCCGCCCATATCCAGGTAGGGGATGGCCGTGCCTTGCATGACGAGGGCGACGCCGATTCCCTTGCGGGTGGACGATGGACGATAGACGGTGGACGGTCTGCGGTCTGTGGTCCACGGTCCGTTATGCCAGGCCTCATTCCCAAACTTCTCATCCCACCCGATGGCCGCCTTGCCCTGCACCACGCACTGCTCCAGCCCGACGGTGTGGATGATTTCCGGGCGCGGCTCGCGGCCCTCGTTCCATGCCGTGCTGAACGGATGATACTCGCCGGCCCGAATCGCGTTCTTCAAACGGAACTCAATCGGGTCGAAGCCCATCGCCCGCGCAATCTTCTCCATGTGGCGCTCCAGCGGCCAGAAGCCCTGCGGCACGCCGTAGCCGCGGAAGGCGCCCGACGGCGGAGTGTTCGTATAGACAATATCGGCGTAGAAGCGGATGTTCGGCGACTTGCGGTACTCGCCGTCGCCCACATACAGCGCCATGGACTTGTGCCCCGTGTTGCCGGTCACCGTCAGCGCGTGACTGCCGTAGGCGCCCGTGTCCGAAAGGGCGTACATGGCGTTGGCGGTGATGGTGCCGTCGCGCTTGACGCCCGTCTTCATGCGGATTTTCATCGGGTGGCGCGAGCGGGCGGCGCTGAACTCCTCCTCGCGGGTGTACTCGTACAGAACCGGCCGTCCGGTGGCGATGGTCAGGTGGGCGGGGACGTCCTCGATGAGCACCTCTTGTTTGCCGCCGAAGCCGCCGCCGATGCGCGGCTTGATGACGCGGATGCGCTTGACCGGCAGTCCCAGCACCGGGGCGAGTTGCCGCCGCACATGGAACGGCACCTGCGTCGAGGTCCGAATCACGAGCCGGTCGTTCTCGTCCCAGTAGGTCAGGGCGACGTGCGGCTCGATGTGCGCTTGCTGCACCTTCGGCACCTCGTAGACGCCCTCGAAGATTTCGTCCGCCTCGGCGAAGCCCTTCTCCACGTCGCCGATGTCAATGCGGATTTCGGCGGCCAGGTTGCGGCTCGGGTCGCAGACGGCGAAGGGGGTGTACTCCGGCTCATCGTGGATGACCGGCGCGCCGGGCTTCATCGCCTCTTCCTTGTCCAGCACGGCGGGCAGCGGTTCGTACTCGACCTCGATCAGGCGCAGCGCGGCCTCGGCGATTTCCACACTTTCCGCGGCGACAAAGGCCACCCGGTCGCCGACGAAGCGCACCTTGCGGTCGAGCGAGAACGTATCCAGCGGCCCGGGGATGGGGTGGCTCTGCCCGGCGGTCGAATAGACGACGCGCGGGATGTCCTGCCAGGTGAGCACGGCGGCCACGCCCGGCAGGGCTTTGGCCTTGCTCGTGTCAATGCGCTTGATGAGGGCGTGGGCATGCGGCGAGCGCAGCACTTTGGCGTAGAGCATCCCGCGCATGGGATAGTCCGCGCCCAGCAGGTCGGCGGCAAAGGCCGGCTTGCCCTGGGCGAGTTTGACCGCGTCCACCTTCTTCTCCGGTTTGCCGACCACCTGCCAGCCGTCGGTTTCGGGCGCGACGACCATCTTGGGAAAAACGCGGGTCGTGGTTAATAGGTCATGGTTAATGGTTGATGGTTGATTGGATAGCGGTTCTCCATTAACCATTAACCATCCTGCATTTTCCATCAACTGTAACTGTTCTTCCCCACGTAAAACCGCCGCCGCCCGCAGCACCGCCTGGACGGGTTTCACATAGCCCGTGCAGCGGCACAGGACGCCGGCGATGGCCTCGCGCACCTCGGCCTCGGTCGGGTTGGGTTTTTTGTCGAGCAAGGCCTTCGCTGCGAGAATCTGCGCCGGGGTGCAGTACCCGCATTGAATTGCTCCGCTCTCGATGAAGGCTTGTTGGAGGGGGTGCAGGCCGGCGGTCGTCTTCCAGCCTTGTTGCGGGTGTTCGCCGAGGGCCTCCAGCGTGGCGATTTGATGACCCTCGGCCTGGGCGGCCAGCATCACCGCCGCGTTGACCGGCCGTCCGTCGAGCAGGACGGTATCCGCGCCCGAAAGGCCGTGTTCATCGCCGAACTTGACCGAGTGAAATCCCAGCCGCCGCACCGCCGAGAGCAGCGTCTCGTGCGGGGCGGATTCGAGGGTGTAGGAAGTACCGTTGATTTGGAGGGTGAGGTTCATAGGTTTCTCCCAACACGAAGGTCACGAAGGGCACACAAAGGAGGAGTTTGTGTAGCCTTTGCCGTTGAGGTGAGGATGAGGTTCATAAAATGCTCCTTAGGACTTCTCCCCCGGCCCCTCCCCTGCAAGGGGAGGGGAGAGGAGCGGATGGGAAAGGGTTTGATTACAGGCGAACAGAATTTTGTCTAGAACAGAGGGCAACGCAGTTTCGACTTCGTGATTGCTGAATCTCAAAATTGTGAATCCTTTTTCGGCCAAGGCTGCATCGCGTTCCTGATCGGCGAGACGTTGACTTTTGTGGATTTCGCCGTCCACTTCCACGACCAGCGACGCTGCATGACAATAAAAATCCACGATGAAGCCATAGAGTATCTGTTGTCGCCGAAAATGCCAGCCGCCGAGTCGATTGCCGCGCAGGCTTTGCCAGAGAATCGTTTCTGCCGGGGTCATGTTGCTGCGCAAGGCTTTTGCCAGCGCAATCTTGTCTTTAGAAACCTTCTGCCCGCGAACGATAAATTTCTGAGGCATGTTTCCTCTACCTTTGCTCCTCCTTCCCTTCTAGGGAAGGGGGCCGGGGGGTTAGGTCCCTCCCCCTTCCCTTCTAGGGAAGGGATGCCGGGGGGTTAGGTCCCTCCCCTTCCCCTTCTAGGGAAAGGATGCCGGGGGGGTTAGGTCCCTCTCCTTTCCCTTCTAGGGAAGGCGGCCGGGGGGTTAGGTCCAAATTTTCGCC
>CALGPL010000095.1 GCA_937960595.1 uncultured Anaerolineales bacterium
GGCGCGGCGCCTCGGCGACGGCCACGTTCGTACCGTGCACCTGCCAGACATCGTAGAGCGAAGCCGGATCCCGCCCCAGGGCGGCAAACGCCCGCTGACGGTTTTCGGCAACACGCTGAGGGTCGTCGCCGACCGTCCCGCCCAGGTTGAGCGAAGCCCACGGGCGGGGACTCACGCCCCCCTGGCGGGTGAAGACGGCATGAACCAGGTCCGAGCCGAAGATATCGAAAGTCAGATAACGAATGTCGGCGCAGGAGACGAAAGGCATCGCTACTTTTCGACCGTTCCGATGATCTTTGGAGAAAGCAGGCGGCGGGTATCGGCCATGGTCTCTTCGAAGAGCGGAAAACCGAACCACGCCGTGAACCAGCCGAACAGAAAGCCGGTCAGCGAACGCAGGAAAGGGGTGCTCTCGCGATAGGGCAGGACGGCATGAATCGCCTCGCTCGGCAACTGACTGATCAGTTGCGAGAAGCCGTCCAGAGCCGGGGGCAGCACTCCTAACAGAACCCAAATCAGCCAATGGATCTGAGGAATACGCCGTCCGCTGACGGCGTACAAGACGCCAAACAAGAGCATGGCGCCCCAAATGGCCGTATCGCGCTGACAGAGAGCGACTTTGTAGCCCATGACAGGATTGCCCTCAAACGCGCGCGCCTGCATCCGGCTTGGATCGCTGGCATCGCTGATGCCGGTGGCCTCTTCGAAAGAGATCACTCCCTGAATACCGGCCGCCCGGTGGGGATAGTAAGCCTGCTCGCCAAATAGGAACCAGGAGCGGAACGCCCACTGGTGACAGAGCGGCCTGTAGATGGTATAGATGACCTCTGCCGGCCCATCCGCGCCGACCGCCTTGAGGGTGGGCGCCAGAAAAGGAAGCCCAACGTACAGAAACAGGAACAGATTGATGAGCAGCAGATAATGACGAGAAAGCCAATAGGAAAACCGGTCGGCGGTCGTCACCGCCTGGCGGCGCTCGACTTTGGCGCGATAGGCCTCGCCGCCGATTTGCTCCATCTGCGCCTGCCGATCGAGCGCCGCGCCGAGAGTCATACGCAAATCCTGGCGCGCAAAGGGGGCGCGCAGCGTGTAGGGACCGATTGCAACGACCGGCACCTCCAGGGCATAAGCCTTCTGTAGAGCAGGATCAGCATCCACATCCACAACCGTCAAATGGATGGGATACTCCTTCTGCAGGTCTTGTAAATCTCGCTCGGCCTGTTCGCACAAGCCGCAACCCAGGCGCGTGTATAAGGTAACGCTGATCATCTCACTCCTGCTGCCCGCAAGCCTGCCTCGATTTCCGAACGGCTCATCTCCCCAACGACCTGATAGCGCGTGACACCCGCCGCGTCGATGAAATAAGTGGTCGGATAACCGCTCAAACGATAGGGAGCATTCAGGCTGTAGGAAGGATCGAGCAAAAAGACGAACGGATAAGGATTCGTGGCGACGAACTCTGCGACCATGTTGGCGCTTTCCCCCTCGCTCACCGCCAGGACAACCAGTTGATTCCTGTAGCGCTGAGCATATTCTGCGATCAACGGCATTTCTGCCTCGCAATACCCGCACCAGGTGGCCCAGAAATTGAGCAGCACCGCCCACTCACGATAGTGGCTCAATCGCACGGTCTGGCCGTTGAGGCCGCTCAATTCGAAATCGGGGGCTTCCTGGCCCAGACGGACGGTCTCCGGAACGATCGTCCTCTCGCCTTCCGATCTGGGCAAAACCAGCCCCAGGGCCTCCAGGCACAGACAGGCAATCAGGCATACTCCTATCACCGCGCCGGAAACCAGGACATACAGCCAGGGATCACGTTTTTGGGTCATTTGCATAGCGACCAGTCTACAGTCCAAAATCAACCAAAGGGAACATCCCGGCCAAGAGGTTGAACACGCCGAACATCAACATCACCCCGACGATCACCAGCAAGACGCCCATAGCAATTTCGATGTAACGCATGACCCTGGCATAACGATGCAGCAAGAGAGTCACCCAGCCAATGCTGATGGCCGCCACCAGGAAGGGAATGGCCAACCCGCCAGAGTAAGCCAGGCCCAGGGCAGTACCCAGCCAGATGTTGCCGCCATTGATCGCAAAGGTCAGGATTGCTCCCAGCACCGGCCCGACGCAAGGCGACCAGCCGGCCGAAAAGAAAATTCCCATCAGGAAAGAGGAAAGATAGCCCCAGCGGACTTTGACCGGGGAATGAACGCGTAGATCGTACTCGAGGAACGGGATGCGGAAGACGCCGATCATGTGCAACCCAAAGATGATCACCACCAGGCCGCCCAAGCGCGCCAGCCACAAACGCACCCCATACAACAGACCGCCCAGGGCCGCAGCAATGATGTTGAACGTCAGAAAGACCGCCGTAAAGCCGAGCACAAAAGCCAAGCCATGCGTGAACGTTGTCCAGCGGTTCTTGACTGCCTCGCCGCCAACGGCGCGCCCGCCCAGGTAACCGAGGTAAGCCGGAACCAGCGACAACACGCACGGCGAGAGAAAAGAGGCCAGTCCGGCCAGAAAGGCTAATCCAATCGTGATGTTCAAGGTTACACCATCCTCTAGACTAATAACGTTCTTCAACCAGGATATGCGTACTGCCCGTCTGCCAGTCATTCCAGGTCACATCGCCCGGCTCGAGCGGGACGACCGGCGCCGTCCAGCGCCAGATCCACTTGGCATCTTCAGGCAAACAGTTGACGCAGCCATGCGACCGCTTCTCGCCGAATTGATTGTGCCAGAAGGTCGCATGGATCGCCACCCCCTGACCGTGAAAGAGCGTCGTCCAGGCGATGCCGGGGGTGTCGTAACCGGCGTCCACCGTGCCGCCGGCCATGTGAATCGAAATGGTCTTGCGCCAGGTGGCAAACTCTCCAACCGGAGTCGAGTTATCGCCCACGCCGGTCGAGACGCGGCAGAAATAGACCTCGCGGCCTCGCTCCAGGCAGGAGAGCGTCTGCCGGTTCAGGTTGACGACCACGCGCTTCTCGGCCGTCTCGATCTCGGGTGTGATGGGCGCAATGTCCTCCTCGGTGATCGGCCGGAATGCGGCTCCCTCGGCCCACAAGACATCGCCATAACTGCCGTACCGTTCCGAAATTCGATAAAGAACCACCCCCGAATCGGTCGTCCGAATCTGGTCTACCCAAAACACTTGAGCATAATATACGCGAATGGGGAAGCCACCCGCCGTGAGGTACTTGAAATAGGGAGAAGCCGGCTCGTTTTCGAGAAAACAATCTGCATAAGGAACGGTCACCTCGGCCCAGAAACCGCTGCTGCCAGACGGCAACGCCGTCAACGGTGGGTTCGGCAAATTGCGGCACGGCTGAACATAGGTGGAGTAGATGTAGCCGCGCGGCGTCTCCACCCAGCGCTGCCGGAAATGATTGAGGTCCAGATTCTCGGCCACCACCTCGCGCAGCCAGGGCAGGACTGTATCTTCATAAATATCCTCGACGGTGGCGCTGTTGACATCCGGCCGGGCCTTGATCGGGATGCGGCCAACACAGTTGCGGGCCAGACGTTCGGCAGTGGGGAAATCCGGCAGGCGCAGAGCCCCGCTCGCAACCCCCAGATCAAGCGCCTCTTGCAAAGGCACAAACGGCCGCAGCGCCAAAGCGCCGAGGCTAAGACCGGCTAATTTGAGAAAATCGCGACGGGAAAAATGCTCTTTCGGCTGAGTCATGGCGTCAAGGATACCCGCAAACCAGGCAATCGTCAACCAACATATTAACCCCGCCTTAATTTGCCACGCTCAGCGCCCGATCTCGCCCTGGGCAAGAGTGACCAGCAGCATCTGCGACCCCTCTACCCCGGGAGCCATCTCGATGTGGATCTCATACGGCCGCGCCTCGCCCGGCCCGATCGAATCGGCACCCGCCGGAGGGAAAATATAAGCGTAGCCGCTCGCCAGCGGCGCGCCCGCCTCATCCACCAGCGCGGCCAGGACCGTGATCTGCGCCAGGGGACCGCCCGAGGCGTTGGTCACCGCGCCGCTCACGGTGAGCGTAGAGCCGGCCTGGGTGACCTGGTCGCCGCTGGTCACCAAACGCACCGGAGCCTGCGGGCCGGAAAGGCGCCCGGCGTCGACCCGCACCGCATGAGACAGCAAGCGCCCGGCCAGCGCCGGGTTGAAATCGAGGCTGCTGAACGAGGAGACTTCGAAGGGCAGTCGTTCGCCGGGCAGCAACGTCAGCGGCAGCGGTTGGGCAGCAGCATCCAGCACCGTCCCGTCGGCGGCGTACAAACCCGCCACCAGAACCAGATCGAGCGGCCGGTCGGTCTGATTGGTCAGCGCGCCGACGAGGTGGTAAGCGCCATACTGATCGAAATAGGCGTTGGTGTTGTCCACCGCGACCGGCGCGGCAGGCGGCGGGTCCGAGAGGTCGGCGTCCAGGTAAACGGTGGGGGTGCGCGCTCCTGCCCCCGGATGCGGGAACTGAACGACAAAGGGGGTACGGTCGCGCCCGCCGATGTCGCCGGCGGGGGCCAGCATGGTCATGAAGACCGGCGTCCAATCGGCAGAGAGCAGCACGCCCTCGGCGTCCAACACGCCGCCCGCCAGGGCATGAATCCGGACCCACTCGCTGCCGGCATTGAGAATCTCGCCGGTCAGGTACAGGGCGCCGCGGCCGTCGTCGGTCAGAGTCAGATGCTCGACGACCAGGTTGGCGCGCTCGGCCGTCCCCGCCCGATAGCCGGCAATCGTCACCTGGTAGGCGGCGGGCGTGCCCAGGCGCATATCGTACGAGTAGGCAAAGGGGGCCACCTCGCCGGGGGCCAGCGTGACCAGCATGGGGGCGAAAAGCAGGGCTGCGACGCGGTTGCCGGCCGCGTCCACCAGGAGCGAAGCGCCCGCCGCGTCGCCGATCTCGACCTCCATTTGGATGTCGGTCAGCGGCTGGGGGCTATCGTTGCGCACCTCGCCCACGATGTGGAAACGGCCCCAGCGATCGAGGAAGGCCGTCTGGCTGACGATGGTGATCTCTTCGCCGGGCAAAGGAGGAACGGCCGGCGCGTTCGCGCTTTCGATGCCTTCGGGAGAAGGACTCTCCGTCGCCGCGCCGCCGCCGGCGCAGGCCGCCAGGGCCAGGGTCAGGAAAAGAAATGAAATTTTACGCAGCATTTTGACCTCCCGGCCCGTCGTTCCCGGACGAAAAGAACGCCCTCAGCCCGCGCAGGCAGCCTGGATCGACCTTGTGGCCGGTCTCCGCCTCGCAATAGGTCACCTGTGCCCCGGCCTGCTCGAGCCATTCCGCCGCCTGGCGGGCGCGCTCGACCGGGATGATCTCATCCTGTCGGCCGTGGGCGATGTAGATCGGCTTGCCGGTCAGCGACTGCGCCGCCGCGCCCTCGGGCAGGAACCCGGCCAGGGCTGCCAGCCGGCCGATGCGGGCAGGATGAAACAGCGCCAGGGCATAGGCCAGCGCCGCGCCCTGGCTGAAGCCCATCACATCGAACGGATGCGCCTGGACCCCCGCCTGCCGCGACCAGCCGTCCACGAAGTCGAGCAACGCTTGCGCCGCCGGGCGGAAATCCTCCAGGGAGGGCAGGCCCCACGTCTGGGCGGTCACCGGCCGCCAGGTGTAGCCGCGGCGCGGTTCGGGATGGGGAGCGCGCGGCGCCAGCAAGGTGAAGGCCGCCGGCAATTGGGAAGCGAACAGCCACATCGAATTCTCGTCGCCGGTCCAGCCATGCAGGAGCAGGAGCAGGCGGCCGGATTCCCGGCCAGGGCGGACTCTGGCCGTCCAATCTCCCCAGCGAATCAAGTCGGTGCGATCGAGAAATAGGTTGCCCATGTTCTCTTGCGTTCCTCATCATTCAGAATTGGCGCGGCGGGTCATCCAATCCAGGAGCGCCAGCGCCAGGATGACCAGGACGACCGGCAGCAAGCCGCCCAGGAGGCACAGGAGGCCGGTCAGGGCAGCCGCCGGGCCGTAGATGAGGTAGATCAGCCCGTCGCCAACGAAAAACAGCAGCGCCAGCGCCCCTACGATCAGGCGCAGGTTCGTCTGACGGGCATAGCGGCGCAGGTCGCGGCTCATGGCAGATCCCCTGCCCGAGACGGGCGGCCGGGGCGGGGGAACAAACGCCGCCCCATCTGACTCGGCCAGGAAACGGTCCTCTTCAGCGCCGGCAAAACCTGCCGGGCGGCGGTTTCGCCGCGGCGGATGACGTCGGCGACATCCACGCGGTCCAGCAGCCCGATGTGGCCCACGTCGGGGCGGATGATGACTTCCGGATCGTCCACCTGCAGGCGCAATTCGGTCAACATGCGCGAGCCGATGTCCACCGAGGCGGCGAAGATTCGAAAGGCCTGGGCAATGCGGGTGTGGGTCAGGTGGCGGAGAACGGGGGCAGGGATCGGCACAGGCAGCGGCAATTGGTCCAGGTTGATGGCCGGCTCGGTCTGCGGCGTCAGGACGACCGCGACCACCGGCAAAGCGGGGGCCAGGGCGCGGGCGACAGAGACCGGCACGGGGTCGAGGACGCCGCCGTCCACCAATTCGTGGCCGTCCATCCTCTTGGGCGGAAAAACGCCCGGCACGGCAATCGTTGCCAGCACGGCGTCGGCCACGCGTCCTTCCTGGAGAATCACCTCGCGGCCGGTGCGCACATCCACGGCGGTCAAGGCGCAAGGGAGTCGCAGATCGGCAAAGGTGCGTTCGCCGAGGAACTCATGTAAGACGCGCCGCGCTCCCGCCAGGCCGAGCAGACCGGGGCCATCTTCTTCATCGCGGCCGTAGAGTTGGGAAGCATCCAGTTCCACAAACCGTTTTTCCATCTCGTCGGGGGTGTAGCCGGCCGCATAGAATGCCGCCACGATCCCGCCGGCGCTCGTCCCGGCCACGGCGCGGATGCGATAGCCTTCGCGTTCCAGGCAGCGCAGGACTCCCACATGGGCATAGCCGCGCGAACCGCCGCCGCCAAGTGCCAGTGCAATCTCCATACTGAGCCTCTTTTCCTGATAAAATTCCAGAAAACACGCAAAACGATTATACCCCCTGGAGCCGTATGTCTGCCCTCGAATCCGCCGAAAGTTCGTCCCCGATCGTTACCCGCGCCGTCGCCGCCGGTCTGCGAGGCGAATACGCCGAGAATTATCGCCTGCCCGCCTGGCAGAAAGCGTTCCTGCTCGGACTAGGCGCCCTGCCGCAAGGGGCGGCCCGCTTCGCCCTCAGCCGCTTCCAGAGATTCTCCGGCCTGCCGGCACATGCGCTGGACGATTTCCGCATCGAAACGCTCATCGGCGAACGCCTGGCCGACTACGATGGCCTGGAGGGCCCTTTCCCGGCCGTGACCGTCGGGGCAGCCCTGGGCGGGGCGACCGCTTACCTCTCTTTGGCCGTCGGCGGCCCGTTCTTGCCGCAGGCCTTTGTCGTCTCGCTGAAGGGCGGCGCGCCGGATGGCGATGTCCGCCGCTACCTGAACCGTTCGCTCGCCCTGGCGCGCCGCATCGCCGCCGCCGACCCGCGCCTGTTCACCATCCAGCACTACGATCCCATCCACGATGGCTGGCTGACGCGCTATGTCAATCACCTGCGCTTCAAACTGCTCGACCTGCCGCCCGCCTACGCCGAATTCATCCAACAACGCCTGAAACCGGGCGGGGCGGTCATCTTCCTGGAGGGCGGGGCGCAGTGGCTGCGCTACCGGCTGGGCGAACGCAGCGTTTTCCAGGTCGGCGGCTGGGGCGGACTCCCGCCGGAGGAATTCCTCGAAGGCAGCGAACGCCTCCGCGCCTATGCCCGCCGCGCCGGCCTGAAATCCAGCGATTGGAAACTGGACGATTTTCCGCTCGAACGCGGCCCCGAATCCGAATGGGGCAGCGAGCCCGGGCTGGGCGAGGCGCTGAACGCGTTTTGTCAGCAGGAAGGCTTCCGCTTTGTGCGTCTTTCCCTTGCCCATCCGCACGATTTCTCGCGCCTGGCCTTCGCCGCCGCCGATAAGATGCTCGCCAAAGAGGGACGACAGCCCGCCGGGACGCTGATCGAGATGTTCAGCCAGTTCGACGCCACCGCCGCCCTCCAGACCGGCCTCCTGCCGCTCTGGCTGGTCTTCAACACCCAGGACAGCCTGGAATTCCTGAACGCCATGCGGCCGCGCTTCCCGACCGGCAAACCGGTCTTCTTCTCGCCCCTGGCGACTTTCTCGCTGACCCCCGACCTGGTCGCCTGGCAGGATTGGCAATCTGCCCTGGACGGCCTGACCTGGACCAACATCGGGGCGCGCCCGAGCCACTATCCGGCCGACGCCCGCGCCGTCGTCCGCTGGGTCCACCCGCTGCGGGCCTGGGCTGCCCGCAACCATCACCCGATCCGGTCGCGGCTGACGGCGGAAGAATTGCAGGAATTGCTGATTTTCGATAGCCAGAGGAAGTAGCAGAGATTCTCAAGGTCACGCCCCGTTCAGTCAACCGCTGGGACAGGGTATTCGTCCACCGAGTCCGTCTCGGCGCGGTGACGGCCTACGCCCTCGAGCAGAAGCGCAAGCGGGGCGAGGAAGGAGAGCAGAAGGCTGCTGTCGCGGCGGCATTCAATGCGAGCCAGCGTGCGGCAGATGTGGTCTATGATGCCCGGATTGCCGCCGCCCTGGCCGCCCAACGCGCCGCCGACTCCGCGTCCGCTGAACGGGCGGCCGACGCCCTCGAGCAGGCCGACCTGACCGAAGCCGAACGCTGGGCGGACTACGGGGACTACCTGGAGCGGCTTTTAGTTACTTGACCACTGCCAAAGAATTCTAGCCGCGCAAGAGGCTCGCCATTCTCTTCACCAGTTTGTCCACATCCCGGCGGGTGTTGTAGCCCTGAATAGAGACGCGCAAAAGTTTGCGCCCTTGCCAATTGAGGAACGGCGCCTCGATGCGCGCCTCGTCATACAAGCGCGCTTTCCAGGCTGCCAGATCCGCCGAATCCGGCAAGGGGATGGCGGCCATCTGGGCATACCAGGATTCGCCGACCAGCGGCGGAAGCCCCGACAAGGCGCAGACCCGCTCCACCGTCTCGCGCAGCAGGGCATGGCAGGCGGCGCGCACCTTTTCCCAGTTGTGTTCGGCCTGAAAGCGAATCGCCTCCGGCACGGCCAGGAAGGCCGAAATGTCGCGCGTCCCGGTCCATTCCTGCTCATCAATGAAGCGCGACGGCCCCGGCGTCTCGGCCTGATAGCCCCAGGAGACCACCAGGGGCTTGAGCAGCGGCTGGACTTCGGGTCGGGCATACAGGAAGCCGGCCCCTTTGGGCGCGCACAGCCACTTGTGCAGATTGCCGCCATAAAAATCGGCGCCCAGTTCGTCCAAGCGCAGCGGAATCTGACCCGCAGCGTGGGCGCCGTCAATGACGGTCAGAATCCCCTCCCGGCGGGCGCGGCGGACGACCGCCTCCACCGGAAAGATCAGCGCCGTCGGGCTGGTGATGTGGCTGAGAAAGATGACCCGCGTGCGCGGCGTGACAGCCCGCCAAAACGTCTCGATGAACGCCTGCGGGGTGGTAAGCGGCAGCGGCACAGAGTGGTTGCGATAGCGAAAGCCGCGCTCCTGGGCAAGAAAACGCCAGGTGCGATCGAGCGCGCCGTACTCGTGGTCGCTGGCCAGGACCTCGTCACCGGGCCCCAGGTCCAGCGAGCGGGCGACGATATTCAAGGCCACGGTGACGTTGGGGGTGTACACCAGGTTGTCCGCCGCCGCGCCCAGGTACTCGCCCAGCGCCCGGCGGGCGGACTGCATCAGGCCGGCAAAACGCCGCCCCAGGAACTCGACCGGCTGGCGCTCCAATTCGCGCTGCCAGCGCTGATAGGCGCGAAAGACCGGCCGCGGCGTGGCCCCAAAAGAACCGTGATTGAGGAAAGTCACCGTCGGATCGAGCAAGAAATGAAATTTGAGCAGGTTCATGAGGCGATTATGCCACAAAAGAAGCCGACCCACCCCTTCAGGGTGAGTCGGCGAAATGGTGCAAAACGACGCTTACGGAGTGAGATTCAATTCGGTGATCTTCAACGTGCCGCTGACATACTGCCCCGACTGATAACTGCCAACCCAGATGTCGTACTGACCGGGAGACGGGTTGTTGATTTCGACCATCGGGTTCAGCCCGCCGTAGTCATCGTTGCACATCCACGTCCCAATGGCCGTGTTGACGATCAGGGTGGTATCTTGCCCGGCAGTGGAAGCCACAAACAGGATGCGCAGACGGGCCGAATTTCCGCTCCAGTTCAGGCGGAAATCCGGGGCGCTGGTCGCGTACCCGCTGCAGCCTCCCCCCAAATAGGAAGCGTTGACCGGCCCGCCGCTGGTGA
>CALGPL010000096.1 GCA_937960595.1 uncultured Anaerolineales bacterium
ACCAGGAGCAGGAGGAGTGAGAGGAGGATGGGTTTCATATGAGCCTCCGGGAGGTCAGTGTTCAGTGGTCAGTGATCGGTGGAGAAGGGTTTGAGGGAATTATACAACACAGCCGCGTAGGACAGGCCTTCCGGCCTGTCAGGACGTAGGGCAGGCTTTCCGGCCTGTCAGGACGAGCGGCTTCTTTGCCATTGTGATTTCCACCCGCGCGAATCCGTGTAATCTGCGGCTAAAAGTAACTGCCTCCCCCCAGGTAATGCGGAGATCGTCCGCGAATGCAACCACAAATGCACGAAACCTGCGCGCTTCGCATTCGCGCATGCTTCGACCAACTCAGCACAAGTTCGTGACGATATTCGTGCTATTCGTGGACGGTTTGCCCCCCCGCTGCCCTGACGCACACAAATGGACACAGAAATTCGTGATTTCCATCCGCGCGAATCCGTGTCATCTGCGGCTAAAAGGAACTGCTCATGGCATAAGCAAGTCGCAGTACAAAAAACGTTTTTCGTGCAATTCGTGTCATTCGTGGCAAAAAAGGCGGGATAAATCCCGTATTACGCGGCAAAAAAACTTGAAAAGATGACAAACGTCACTTGCCGGGCGAGCGGCGTTTGGGTTATCCTTTAACTGGTCAGACCACTTACCAGTTAGGAGCCCTCATGGATTGGTGCCCCGCCCCCAAACCCGCCGAACTGGCCGAAAGCCGCCTGCTGGAGGCCATCCTCTCCGGTCATTTTCCCCCCAACAGCGCCCTGCCCGGCGAACGCGAACTCGCCGAACAAATCGGCGTCACCCGCCCGACCCTGCGCGAGGCGCTCCAGCGCCTGGCCCGCGACGGCTGGCTCGACATCCAACACGGCAAGCCGACCCGCGTGCGCGATTACTGGCGCGAGGGCGGCCTGGGCGTCCTGGCCATCCTGGCGCAGACGCCCGCTGCCCAATCCCCCGATTTCGTCGCCCATCTGCTCGAGGTGCGTCTGCTGCTCGCCCCGGCCTACACCCGTCAGGCCGTGGAGGCCGCCGCCGCCGAGATTGCCGCTGTCTTGCAGGACTATCCCTCCCTGCCGGATGAGCCTGCCGCCTTCGCCCGCGCCGACTGGCGCCTGCACATCTTGCTGACGCAGAAGGCCGCCAATCCCATCTTTCGCTTTCTGTTCAACGGCTTCCACAAACTGGCCATCCCGATGGGCGAACGGTATTTCGAACACCCCGAATGCCGCGCCCACTCCCGCCGCTTCTACGCGGACCTGCTCGTCTGCGCCCGCGCCGGCGCGGCCTTCGACGCCGAGACCCTCACCCGCCGCGTGATGGAGGAGAGCCTCGCCCTCTGGCAGGAGAAATCGCGCGGCTAAACACGAAGGTCACAAAGGAGACACGAAGGACACGAAACAACAAAAAAACTTTGTGAATCCTTTGAGTCCCCTTCGTGACCTTTGTGTTGAACACTCACCGATGGAGAAACTCATGAAACGCTGGAATGGATGGGGCAACGTCCACACCGACTACCCGCTGCCGGATTCGGCGCGCGGCTACCTGACCGCCCTCTTCGGCCCGCTCGACCCGCAGCCCGACGCCGCCTTCGAGGCGGTTCTGCGCTCGCTGCCGACCTCGCGCCTGCCCGCTCATCCCCTGGTGGATGCCTCCCCCGAGGCGCGCCTGACCCACGCCCGCGGCCAGTCGCTGCCCGATTGGGTCGCCCTGCGCTCCGGGCGCATCCCGGCCTTCCCCGATGGCGTCGCCTTCCCGCAGAGCGAAGCGGACGTGCGCGCCCTGCTGACCTGGGCGCGCCAGAGCGGGGCGGTCGTCATCCCCTACGGGGGCGGGACGAGCGTCGTCGGCCACATCAACCCGCCCGCCGGTCCGGCCCCGGCCCTGACCCTTTCGCTGGAGCGCATGACCCGTCTGCTCGACCTGGACGAAATCGGCCAGACGGCGCTCTTCGAGGCCGGAGTCGCCGGCCCGGCGCTGGAGGCGGCCCTGGCAAGGCGCGGCTACACGTTGGGACATTTCCCCCAGTCGCACGAATACTCCACCCTCGGCGGCTGGATCGCGGCGCGTTCTTCGGGGCAGCAGTCCTACCACTACGGGCGCATCGAGCAACTCTTCCTCGGCGGCCACGTCGAGACGCCGCGCGGCCCGCTCGATCTGCCGCCCTTCCCGGCTTCGGCTGCCGGGCCGGAGGTGCGCGAGATGGTGCTCGGCTCGGAGGGACGCCTGGGGGTCATTACCCAGGCGCGGGTGCGGGTGAGCCGTCTGCCCGAGGCGGAGGCGTTCTACGGCGTCTTCTTCCCCTCCTGGCAGCAGGGCATGGACGCCGTCCGGCAGATTGCCCAGGAGCGGGTGCCGGTCTCGATGCTGCGGCTGTCCAATCCGCAAGAGACCGAGACAACGCTCCTCCTTTCGGGCAAGGCCTGGGTGCCGGCGGCGACGAAGGGGCTGGCGCTGCTCGGCTGCGGCGAGGGGCGCTCGCTGCTGGTCTTCGGCGTGACCGGTTCGGCGGCCCACCTGCGGCGGACGCGGGCGCAGGCGGCGGCGATTTGCCGCAGGCACGGCGGGCTGTTTGTCGGGACGCCGGTCGGCCACACCTGGCGCAAGTCGCGCTTCCTGGCCCCGTACCTGCGCAACACGCTCTGGGAGGCGGGCGTGGCGGTGGATACGCTCGAAACGGCTCTCCCCTGGGCGCGGGTCGGGGAGGCTTCGCAGGCCATTCCGGCGGCGATTGTCGCGGCCATGGAGCGCTTCAACGAGCGCGTCCTCGTCTTTGCCCACCTCTCGCACATCTACCGCGACGCGGCCAGCATTTACACGACCTACCTCTTCCGCCGCACGGCCGACCCGGATGAACTGCTCGCACGCTGGCAGGCGATGAAACACGCCGCCAGCCTGACCATCCAGCGCTTCGGCGGGACGATCACCCATCAGCACGGCATCGGCAGCGACCATGCCGCCTACCTGCCTGCCGAGAAGGGGCCGCTGGGCATGGAGGCCATCCGCGCCGTCTGCCGCGTCTTCGATCCGGAAGGGATGATGAACCCGGGCAAGTTGGTTTAGAGCGTGGACCGT
>CALGPL010000097.1 GCA_937960595.1 uncultured Anaerolineales bacterium
GGACGGCGGCTTGGGCAGCGGTGAGACGCGGCGAGTAGAGGCCGGTCTGCAGCAGGAGCAGGCGGTCTTGCGCCGACTGGTATCGTTCCTCGGCAACGGTCAGGGCGGCGCGGGCTTCCAGGATGGCGCGGGCGGCGTCGCCGGTTTTCAGGTCGTCGTAGGCAGATTGGGCGTCGTCCAGTTCGGCGCGGGCGGCGTCGTAGGCCGATTGGGCGGCGTCGCGCAGGTCGGCGTTGGGGGAGAGGGCGGCGCGGCGCAGGACGTCCTGGGCGACGGCAAAGGCGGCGCGGGCCTGGAGAAGACGCGCTTCGGCGGCGACGAAATCGGCGGCCTCGGACGCGGCCAGGGCCGAGTCGAGCGTCTCTTGGGCGGCGCCGCGCGCCTGCTCGGCAGCCTGCACTTCGGCCTGGGCGGCGGCGATTTCCTCGGCCTGCGGGATGGAGGCGGCAAAGGGATGGTTCCAATCGGCGGTGCGGGGGACGGCGGCTTCGGCGCGGACGGCGTCCAGGGTCAGGTCGTAGTTGGCGCGTGCCGCCTCGAGCGAGGTTTGGGCCGTTTGGGCGGCGGCACGCGCCAGGTCGAGGTTGGCGGCGGCGACGGCGCGCTGGGCCTGCAGCAGGCTGTCATCCAGCCGGAAGAGCCGGTCGCCGGCGCGGACGGTCTCGCCCTCGTCCACGTAAACTTCCACCACCTTGCCGCCGATTTCGGGCGAGATGACCACCGTCACCGCCTCGATGGTGCCGGAGGCAGTCAGCGCGCCGTTCGTTTTTTCGGTCAGCAGGGCGCGCAGGCCAAAGTAACCGGCCATGAGAAGGGCAAGGGCGAGCAGGATCATGACAGGGAGAGGAGGGCGTTTGTGGGGCATATTCGACTCCTAAAAATCCAAAATCTGAAATCGTCAATCGAAAATCGTCAATCGAAAATCGTCAATCCAATCGTTTGCGGAAGCGGACGGCGGCAGCGCCCAGGATGAGCAGGCCAAAGACGGCCAGCGCCAGCGTCTCGGGCCAGATGGCCGCCAGCCCAACGCCCTTGATGAGCAGGGAGCGGATGATGACCAGGTAGTAGCGCAGCGGCACAATGTACGAAATTCCCTGCAGGACTTTGGGCATCGCCTCCAGCGGGAAGAAGAAGCCGGAAAGGAAGATGCTCGGCAGGAGCGTCATCCAGACCGTCAGCATGGCCTCCTGCTGGGTGTTGGCGATGGTCGAGGCGAAGAGACCGATGCCCAGCCCGGAAAGGAGCAGCAGACCGGAGCAGGCCAGGATGAGCGTCAGGTCGCCGCGCACCGGCACGCCGAACCACCAGTGACCGATGGCCAGCACTTCGAGCGTGTCCACGAAGGCCAGCAGGACGTAGGGGATGATTTTGCCGACCACCAGTTCCCAGGGACGGATGGGGGTGACGATGAGTTGCTCGATGGTGCCGCGCTCGCGCTCGCGCACGATGGCCGAGGCGGTCAGGACGGCGGTGATGGCGAAGAGAATCATGCCGATCACGCCGGGGATCATGAAGTAGGAACTGACCAGGTCGGGGTTGTACCAGACGCGCGTGCGCACTTCGAGCGGCGGCTGGAGGCTTTCCACATTCAGCCCGGAACGTTCCAGTTTTTCGATCATCAGGGAGGTGGCATGCTGCTGACCGATGAGGGTGGCCGCCGAGAGCGCCGTGGACCCGGCAGCGGCGTCGGAGCCATCCAGGATAAAGGCTACCTGCGCCTCGCCGCGCGCCAGGGCGACGTTGTAGTCGGGCGGGATGAGGATGCCGGCGCGGGCGTCGCCGCGCTCGATGAGGGCGCGCAGTTCCGCTTCCGATTGCACGCTGTAGGCCAGGCGGAAGTAGTCGGCGGCGCGGTAGGCATCCAGCAGGGCGCGGCTTTCCGCGCAGCGGCACTGGTCGAGGACGGCCAGCGGCACGTTGCGGATGTCGGTGGTGGCCGAGTAGCCCAGCAGGAACAACTGCATGATGGGGATGACCAGGATGATGACCAGCGTGCGTTTGTCGCGCCTGATCTGGATGAATTCCTTGCGGATGATGGAAGCGAGGCGGGTCATAGTCGTCTTATCGTCTGATAGTCGAATAGTCGGTTAGTTGGATCGTTTCATCGTTGGCCAGAGGGAACACAAAAACACGCCTTGGAATCCTTTGTGTCTCCTTCGTGACCTTTGTGTTTAACTTCCTCCCGCCGGGGGCTTCAGGATGCCGTGCAGGAAGATTTCCACAAAGTGGTCGAGGACTTCGGGCTGGGTGGCGGCAAACGGGGTGCCGGCGATCATCAACTCGGTCATGTAGTAGGAAAAAAACAGGCCCAGGAAAGCGCGGAAGAGGACGGCGGGCGGGATCTCGCGCAGGAGTCCTTGCCGGGCGTTAAACTTCTCGATGATGGGCAGCGCTTCCGGCAGGATGTGGGTGGCGATTTTGGGCAGGTTGCGCCCGCTGAACTCGACGATCTCGATGAACATCAACTTGATGAAGTCCGGGCGGCGGTCCAATTCGGCGACCATCGCCCGCGCCGCGGCGCGGACGAAGGTTTCGGGGTCGTCGGCGGGCGTCTCGCGCAGGATGGGCAACACCTGGCGGTAGGGGTGACGGTCGAGGATGAGTTCGCCGAAGATGGCTTCTTTGTTGGGGAAGTGGTTGTAGATTCCGCCCAGAGCCAGACCGGCGCGCTCGGCAATCTGGCGCATCGAGGTCGCCGCGTAGCCCTGCTCGAGGAACAGTTCGTAGGCGGCTTCGAGAATCGCCTGCCGCGTGCGTTCGCCTTTGGAGAGAGAAGAAGAAACCATTTCGTTGATCGGCGAATAAAAAAAAATGAACGAACGTTCGTGTTTATTTTACCGCGTTTTGCCAGACTGTCAAGGCTCCGCCCGATTCCTCGAAAGTGATAGAATAGCAGCGTGTCCGAACTTCAACAGGCTATCCAGAAAAATCTAAAACACAATCTGCTGGTCAACTTGCTCGACGGCGCTTTCTTCGGCCTGGGCTGGGGATTTGGCTCGCTGGGGACGATCGTGCCGCTGTTTGTGGCCCGCATGACCGACTCGGCCCTGCTCATCGGCCTGATCCCGGCCATTCACGGCGTGGCCTGGCAGTTGCCGCAGTTGTTCCTGGCCAACGCGGTCGCCCGCAAACGGATTTACAAGCCGATGGTGATGGGACTCACCCTCCATGAGCGCGTCCCGTACCTGGGATTGGCGCTGGTGGGAATCTTCCTCGCCGGTCTGGGAAAGCCGCTGGCCCTGATCCTGACCTTTGCCCTGATCCTCTGGCAGGGACTGGGGGCGGGCTTCACCGCCAATCCCTGGCAGAGCATGATCGCCAAAATCATCCCCTCCGATTGGCGCGGCACCTTCTTCGGGCTGCAGGCCGGCCTGGCCAACGTGCTGATGAGCGGCGCGGCCATTGCGGCCGGCTATCTGCTAGACACCGTCGGCGACCGCTGGGACTTCGCCCTGTGTTTTCTGCTGACTCTCATCGGCATGGGGCTCTCATTTCTCTTTCTGGGCCTGACGCGCGAACCGGAGGATACAGAGAAATCGCTCCCCGAAAAACAACCTCTGCCCTGGCGCGAGTGGCTGGACATTCTCCGTCGCGACCGCAACTTCAGCGCCTTCCTGCTGGTGCGCTTCCTCTCCAGTTTTGCCACAATGGGGTTTGCCTTCTACATCGTCTACGGCCTGCGCCGCTTCGGGATGAACGAGGTGACCGCCGGTTTTCTGACCGCCGCGCTGATGATCACCTCCACGATTGCCAACGCGGTCATGGGCTGGCTGGGCGATCGCCTCGGTCACCGCGCCATGCTCATCGCCGGATCGCTCGCCGTCACCCTCAGTTCGCTGCTGGCCTGGGGCGGGCCGACCATCGCCTGGCTCTATCCCGTCTTCGTCCTGGCCGGGCTGGCAAACGTAGCATACTGGACGATCGGCATGGTCATAACGACCCAGTTCGGCAGCGAGGAGACGCGCCCGACCTACATCGGCCTCTCGAATACCCTCGTCGCCCCGGCGACCATCCTGGCCCCTCTCTTGGGCGGCTGGATCGCCGACGCGGTCAGTTTCCAGGCTACCTTCATGGTCTCGGCGCTCGGCGGTCTGGTGATTGCCGGGATGCTGCTTCTCCTGGTGCGCGACCCGCGGCCCAGCGCACCAGGTCAACCTGCCGAGGCAAAATAAGCCTCTTGCATCAGTGCCATCCGAAGAAACCCGGCCTCGCCGAGAGCCGGTTCTCTGTCCCCCCAGAGTCAGGACGGGGGTTGACGCGTCAGCCAGTAGCGCAGTTCCAGATGCGCCGGATAGAGCGGCAGCAGATCGGCGCGGTATTTCTTGCCGGCATACCGTTGCATCAACTCGCGCCCGCGAGCCAAGACCTGCCGATCCCACCCCCAAGGCAATCGAAGAATCTCGGCCATTCTTCCCTGCGCCGCCTTGCCCGTCAACTCGCAATAGAAAGCAAAACCAACCTGCCAGGCCTCTAATTCTCCATAGATCGAAAGTGCCGTCAACCAGCCCTGGCGCAGATGAACGGCCTCATGGACAATCAGGCTGAGCAGCCAGGGATGATCGGCGGGCGTCTGGTCGGGAGGATAGAGCCGCGAGTTGAAATAGATGTTGCCGCCCGGCGTCCAAATCGCCCCGGTCGCCGGGCCCAATGTACGAAAACCCAAGCGCGTGCGCCGGGCGCGCAGAAAGTCCGCCGTCGTTCGCCCGGTCTTGTTCACGCTTTCCAGATGAAGAAGAAACGCCTCGAAATCCATTCTTGATAGCAGTTGAGAGTCGTCGCGCTTACAATACCCAGTATACAACCAAAAGAGGCTGCTATGCGTGAAGTTGCAATCATTGGCATTGGTCAAACGACCATCGAAGAACACTGGAACAAATCTCTGCGCGACCTGACGGTAGAAGCCGCTCTGGCCGCCCTGCAAGACGCCGGACGCGAAACTGCCGGCGGCGTATTCGTGGGCAACATGATGTCGGGCATCATCAATGACCAGAACAACCTGGGCCCGCTGGTCGCCGACTGGACCGGCCTGCGCGGCGGCGATGCGGTCAAGATTGACGCCGCCTGCGGCTCGGGCGCGGCGGCGCTGCGCTCCGGCCTGATGGCCGTCGCCGCCGGCGAACTGGACTCGGCCCTGGTGATCGGCGTCGAGAAGATGACCGACCGCCCGATGCGCGAGGTCACCGCGGCCCTGGCCACCGCGGCCGACGCCGACTACGAGGTCGATATGGGCGTCTCGTTCGTTGGGTTAAATGCCCTGATTATGCGCCGTTATATGCACGAATACGGCTGGCAGCACGCGGACTTTGCGCCCTTTGCCATCAACGCCCACGCCAACGCCCTGCACAATCCCTATGCCCGCCTGCATCAGAAGATCACGCTGGAGGACTTCGAAAAGTCGGCCATGATCGCCACGCCGATCAATTTGCTGGACGCCTCTCCCATCGGCGACGGGGCCGCGGCCGTCTATCTGGTGCCGGCCGAGAGCCTGCGCGGCGGGACCCGCATCCTGATCGCCGCTTCGGCCTCCGCTACCGACACCATCGGCGGGCATAACCGCCCCGACGCGATTTTCCTGAACGCAGCCTACAAATCCTCCCAAGAGGCCTATCGGCAGGCAGGCGTCGGCCCGCAAGACATTGACGTATTCGAATTGCACGACGCCTTCACCATCATGTCGGCGCTCTCGCTCGAGGCGTGCGGATTCGCCGAGCGCGGCCGCGGCGTCCGCCTCGGCCTGGACGGCGAAATCGGCCCGACCGGGCGCATTCCCATCACCACCCGCGGCGGGCTGAAGGCGCGCGGTCACCCCGTCGGCGCGACCGGCATCTACCAGGTCATCGAGGTCGTCCAGCAATTGCGCGGCGAATGCGGCCCGACCCAAGTCCCCGACGCCCGCATCGGCATGACCCAGAACATCGGCGGCTCAGGGGCAACCATCGTCACCCACATCTTGAAACGGGAATGATTGATAGCGCCATCAAAAGAACGGTCTCCAAAAGGCGACCGTTCTTTTTTGCTCCGGATCATTCCCCGGCCGCCGGATCGAGCACCCGCCCCAGGAACAAAATCGTCCCGGTCGGAACATCGCGGATGACGAAAACGAACGGCCGATCAACGGTCAGGACGACATCGGGAATCGTGGCTGCCTCCCGCGACATGACCACCGCTGTCGAGGCGGCTGCTTCCGTCCCGGCCTCGTCCACGCCGATGAAAGCCTTGTGAATCACCTGGGAGATGAACAGTGCCTCCTCGGAGGTCATGCCGGAGAAATCGGCCAGGCCGGGGGTAAACGGTTCATCCATCCCCATGCCGCGCAACGTCTCCCGCAACATGAATTCACCGGTGAATTCAAACGCCGGCATCTCCACCTGCACCGATCGAGGCTGCATGCTGGCAAGGATTTGGTTGTACCTCTCCGCATCCAACCCGGCCTCGAACTCGGCGAAACGGCCGGCCTCCGGCACGATGACGATCATCTCGGCCAGCCGGCCGGCATAAGGCAGGGCCACCGCCTGCCAGCCGTTGCCCGAACCATAGGCCAGAGTCGGCGCTTCCCGCATCGCCATCCTCGGCGTCTGAACCTGCGATCCATCCAAACGAGTAAAAGGGGCAGCGGCGGTCAACTGCTCATCGAAGGGGAACAGCCAGCCAGCCTTGAAGAAAATCGCGTTGACCAGCACCAAACGGGTATCTGTGTCGATGATGCCGCGCGGCAACAGTTCTTCGATTCGCCGACCCGTTTCCTGGCTGGCCCATTGGTTGATCGCCAGGCGGGCGGCTTCGGGGTCGGCAACGTAATCCACCAGCCGCATGCCGGCCCCATAGTGGAACGCCAGCGTGTCGAGGAAATCGGGCTGGAAGCCCAGGCCCTGCTGTCCCCACAAAGAATTGACGAGGCTCAGTTCGAAGCGATTCTGCGGTTCGACCTCTGCCGCCTGGGCTGGGCGGGCGGCCAAGTCGAGGTCGAGGGCGTTGAAAGCGGGATGCAGCCGCTCGGGGGGCAGGGTGAAATGGAGCGTCTCGGCCATCTGGGCAGCGGTTTCGCCGCCCGCCCCGGCGTAGGTCATGGCCAGCGCAAGAGACAAACTGTAAGGTGAATAGATCAAATTGCCGCCCTCGCCCCGCACGGCGGAATAAAAATCGAAGGCGAAGGCGGTGTTGTCCGCCGTCAACCGGACGCTGTCTGCGGGCGGAACCGCCGGGGCCGGGTTGCGCTCCAGGCGAGAGACGGCCATCCCGCCAGAGGGGGAAGCAGTCGGCGGAGAAGAAGAGGGAGGCGGCGCAGCGCAGGACGAGAGCGTCAGACCAAGCAAGGTCAAAGAGGAAACGAGCACACACCAGGGATTCATACTTTCTCCTTTCGGTCCATCTCTTTGACGCCGAGGCTGGTCAGAAGTTCCCATCTTCGAGAAGAACGGGTGTTATGGGCAAGCCTGGTCCATCCCCTTCGGGGCGCGCTGACAAGCACGATCCGGCGAGCGCTCCGAAGCAACGCCCGCCTGCTTCAAGAAACAGGCTCAAACGCGCCGTTCAGAAGAAGGTAATACAACTTGACTTCCAGGCCAGGGATTTCTGCCTCGATGCGTTGCTTTGCCTGGCGCAAATCGGCAGCGTGACGTTCAGGGTTGCCGGCTGCGCCGTAGGCGCCGCAGTCTTCGTGATTGATCAGCACCACCTGCTTGATTTCGTGCAGCCGATGAGAAAGTTCAACCTGCTGCATGACGAAGTTAAGGTCAAAGACGCCGCCTGCCAGCGAGAGACGGTCATACTGACCATGCCCCATCTCGCGTTGCAGCCACTCATCGAGATGCTTTTGCAGACGAAAGTCCATACAATGAACGACGATTGCCTGAGTGCTATGTTTGGACATTTTGCCTCCTTATAGAAATTCGCCGCTTGTCTGACGGGTCAGGAATTGCCCCCGGCCTACCTCGCCCAGCCACCGCTCTCCATCTACAATCAAACGGCCGCGCAGAAAGACCTTCTCCGGATAGCCGGTCAGTTCCCAACCTTCGTACAGGTTGTAATCGGTACGTTGATGCGATCGGGCAACGCCATAGTTGACCTTCCGATTCGGGTCCCAGATGACGAGGTCCGCGTCCGAGCCGGGCAGGAGCGCGCCCTTGCGCGGGTACAGGCCGAAGATTCTGGCCGGATTGGTACTGGTCAGCGCCACGAACTGCTGCGGCGTCCACTTGCCGGACCCGATGCCGGTCGTCCACAGCACCGGCAGCCGGTCCTGCACCCCGGGCAGACCGTTGGGGATTTTGGTGAAATCGTCGCGGCCGAGTTCCTTGCCGGGGATGGCAACCGGCTCCCCGTCGTAAAGAATCGGCTTCGTACCATCGAAGAAGAACGGGCAGTGGTCGGTGCCAACGGTCTGGATCGTGCCGTCGGACAGACCCTGCCACAGACGGGCGTTGTCGGCGGCGGTGCGGACGGGCGGGGAGCAAATCCACTTCGCCCCGTCCGGGCGGCGCAAATCATCCTCCGTAAAGAGGAGATATTGCGGGCAGGTCTCGCCCATCGCCCGGACGCCGCGTTCGCGCGCGTAGCGGAGCATATCCACCTCGCCGGCGGCGTTCATGTGGACGATATAGATGGGAGCGTCGGCCTGGGCGGCCAGGGAGCAGGCGCGCAGGGTCGCCTCGACCGCGCCCCAGGCCGGGCGCGTGCGGGCGTGCCAGACCGGCTCGGTGTGACCGGCGGCAAGCGCCTCGGCAGTCAACGCCTCGATCACGTCGCCGTTCTCGGCATGGAGCAAGACCAGCATTCCCGCTTCTTTGGCCATGCGCAAAACGCGGAAGATGTCCCCATCCGCTAGCCGCAGGCGGTTATTGTAAGCAGTGAACACTTTCAACGAGGAGATGCCCAAATCCGTCAGCCGAGGAATCTCGGCCGCAATCTGAGCGTCGAAGCGGGTCAGATTCATGTGAGCGGCGTAATCCACCGCGGCTTTGGCAGCCTTCTCGCGCCAGACTTCCACCGACTGGCGCAAAGTGGGAAAATCGAACGAGACGAAATCAATCACGGTGGTCGTCCCGCCAAAGGCGGCCGCTTTTGTGCCGGTGTAGTGATCGTCCGAGGAGACCGTGCCGAACATGGGCAAATCGAAATGGACATGCGGGTCCACGCCGCCGGGCAGGATGAGTTTGCCGGAGACATCCAAGATTTCGTGCCCCGGCGCGTCGATCTTCTCGCCGATTTGTGCGATTTTCTCCCCGACCATGAGCAAATCTGCCAGGAAAGTTTTATCGGAAGTGACGAGGGTGCCGTTTTTGAGGAGCATTTCTTCTGAGGTTTCTGAGGGAGTGAGGTTTCTGAGGGGGTGAGGTTTCTGAGGGATTAAGGTTTCTTGCGGGTGTTGTTTTCGATGGAGGCTTTGAGACGGGAGAGGAGATAGCCGGTTTCGCGGGCCAAAGCAGAAAGTTGGGCGTAGTCAGAGTCGGCAAGATAGCCCAGGTCGTGAGCAAGTTCCAGGTGGTACTCGGTCTCGGCCAGAGAACCGACCGCAATGTGCAAATGTCGCAGATAGTTGGCAGCACTGCCGAGGGCGTATCCCTCGGCGATATTCGCGCCGACCGAGGCTGCCGAGCGGCGAATTTGGCTGGTCAGGCCAAAGAGTTCGTGTTTGGGGAATTTTTCGCTGACTCTATAAACAGCGAGCGTCATCGTGTGAGCGCGCTTCCAGACAAGCAACTTACGAAAAGCCTTTGCTTCTCGCTCCATTTCACTCATCTCCCTTGTCCCCCTCAGAGACCTCTCGAATCCCCAGCAACGCCGCCAGGGCCTCCGGTGGAATGCTTTCCTCTGGCAAATCCGTTTTGTATTCTTGAGATTGTTCTGCGCGCTCTCGCAAGGAACGCCACAACAATTGCCGCTC
>CALGPL010000098.1 GCA_937960595.1 uncultured Anaerolineales bacterium
CTTGTCCCCCTCAGAGACCTCTCGAATCCCCAGCAACGCCGCCAGGGCCTCCGGTGGAATGCTTTCCTCTGGCAAATCCGTTTTGTATTCTTGAGATTGTTCTGCGCGCTCTCGCAAGGAACGCCACAACAATTGCCGCTCATCGCTCTGGACGACCAGGTCGTTGAGCGTCTGCGCTTTGAGCAGGTACTCGCCGGTCGTGTAGAGGAACGTCAGCCGCCGCCACTTATCGGCCAGGATGGGGCGCGGCAGTCGTTCCAGCGCGCCGAGTTGAATCTTGAAGTATTCTTCACGCGCTCGAGGATGGTCTGGCTCGTCGCGCAGGAGTTCGGCGCGGGTAGTCAGTTCGTGACCGCGCACCGGGGCGACGTACTCGATCCGCCCGCCGCGTTCGCCGAAGGACCCCGGCTGATAGAAGGCCAGGTAGTCCACGGCAATTATTTTGGGCGCGCTGCGGAACGGGATGCGATACCAGCCCAGCAGGCGCGCAATCTCCAGGTCGCGCGGCGAGGGGAGAAGGCAGACAAGGACGAGAGATTCTGGGATGAGCATGGCTTAACTTTACCCCAAAACCGAAAAAGACTCAACTTTCCAACAGAGAAAAACCAGGCCGCCTGCCCCCGCAGACGGCCCGTCTATCAGACTCCAGACTATCAGACCCCTGTCAGACTAACCCGACCTCGGCATTGAACTCCTCGATAAGCGCGTCAATCTCCTCGGCCTGGCCCTGCACGCCTTTCCAGTAGTCGCGGTCGTTCCACATGCGGACGATTTCTTCGTAGGTCTTGCCCTGCTGCTCGACCCAGGTGTAATACTTCAGGTTGTGGACGCGGCGGCGGTCGGCGTAGCGCAGTTCGAGCAGGTTGTCGGTGGATTGTTGCAGAATCCAGCGGGCGTAGTCGGCAGCCGCGTCGCGCTCGCTGTATTCGCCGTATTCGGCGCGCATTTCCTGCAAGCGGCTCTGGTACAGTTCCATCGAGTCGGTCAAGACGGTGACCAGGATGTCGTCCTCGCCCATCTCGTAGTATTTGGCCGCCTTGATGGCCGAGAGCACGTTGGAGATGCCCGAAAAGCCAAGCAAATCGAGATTGGCCACCAACGCTTCTGGAACGCCTATCTTCACCAAGTACTCACGCCCGGCTTTCTCGTTGAACAGCCGCGCCACGTTGACCACCGCATTATCGTCAATCGCCACCACCATGTCGGTATTCTTGACGTTGTGAATCCACGGCACGTGCTTATCGCCGATGCCCTCGATGCGGTGGGCGCCGAAGCCGTTTTCGAGCAGGGTCGGGCATTGCAGCGCCTCGCTGGCGATGATGACGCTGCCGGGGAAGACCTGCTTCATGTAATCGCCGCTGGCGATCGTCCCGGCCGAACCGGTGGCCGAGGCCATGCCGCGGTACGTTCCTCGCGGACCTGCCGCCTGCCGCACGACCTCCTCCATGGCGTGACCGGTCACCTCGTAGTGCCACAGATAGTTGCCAAACTCCTCGAACTGATTGAAAATCATCAGGTCCTCGCCCGATTTGCGCAGTTCCCAGCACTTGTCGAAGATTTCCTTGACGTTCGATTCGGAGCCGGGCGTCTTGATGACCTCGCCGGCGATGCGCGCGAGCCAGTCGAAGCGCTCCTTGCTCATCCCCTCCGGCAGGATGGCGATGGATGTGCAGGCCAAGAGGGCCGAATCGTAGGCCCCGCCGCGGCAGAAGTTGCCGGTCGAGGGCCAGACGGCTTTCTGCGTGGTCGGGTCGAACTGACCCGTCACCAGCCGCGGCACGAGACAGCCGAACGCCGCCCCGACCTTGTGCGCGCCGGTGGGGAACCACTTGCCGACCAGGACGAGGATGCGCGCCGGCACGCCGGTCAGCGCCGGGGGCAGTTCCATCCAGTTCACGCCGCCGAAGCCCCCGCCTGTCGCTTTCGGTTCGTTGTGCCAGGTGATGCGGAACAGGTTGCGCGGATGCACGTCCCACAGCCCGATGCCGGCCAACTCTTCCTTGATTTTGGCCGGAATTTTGGAGGGGTCTTTCATCTGGGCGAAAGTGGGGATGAGAATATTGCGCTCGCGGGCGCGCCGGATGGCGCGGGCGCGGCGATCGGGATGAACGGTGAGGTCAATGCGAGACATGTTACAAAACTCCTGGGCTGAAACTCATGAGGCCCTCGCCCGCTGTGGGGGAAGACCTGCTTTTGAATTCTGGTTGTCTGACAACTTAATTATACTCCTATTCACGGTAGGGCGAAATGGAATCTCGCCATTTTTAGCCATCAAGCAGCGACTGTCAGGCGCAGGCCAGCATGTCTGCACTTCAGCCATTCGGCCTTGACAATTCCCCGCCGAAAAGATATAAATCAGACAAATATTATCCATAAAAGGATGTGTGATGAAACTTTCCCCCGCCCTGTCCCTTCTTTTGGCTGCCGCGCTCCTGCTTGCCGGCTGCCGTCTGCCCGCCACCGAAGGCGAGACGCCGGCCGAAACATCCTCGGCCTCCGGCAGCGACCCTTGTCTGCAGGGCACATGGATCATGTCCAACGAAGACGTAAACTCGACCATGCAAGCGCTGGTCCCCATTCCCAATCTCAGTATTCCCAGCGGCACGCTGGTCATGAGATTCACCGGCAACGATTTTTCCTACGCCTCGGACAACTTGACAATGCGCATCGAGATGCCTGGCGGCTACATGGAAGCCGAGGCAGCCTTCCTCTTCACCGCCTCGTTTTCGACTTCGGATGGAAGAATCAATTTTACGAACACAGTTCAGGACACAGAGATCTTCGTTTGGCGGGCTGTCATTAACGGGGAGGTCAGCGAAATCGCCGGCCCGAACAACTTGACTTTCCCAATCCCCGGCAACGGACCCTACGGCTGCTCTGCCGACGCCCTGACCTTCGAAGCCGTCAGCGGCGCGACCGGACCCGTCATCTTGGTCTTTACCCGGCAGCGCTGAGCGGCAAGCGGTGCGATTCACTCTTCCAGCACAAAACTGACCTGATTGGGCCGCACAATCAGCAAAGGGACGCGCAGAACCCCCATTTGGGCAAGCACCGGGCTGGAAATGCTCGCATCGTAGAGCGACATCCACACCACCCGCGAGGTGACGAGGCTGACGCCAAAACCGGTTTGCGCAGAAATGCGCGCCTTGGCTTTGATCACGAACGCCCCCAGCAAAACTGTGACCGGTTCCCAGACCCGATTCTTTTCGCTTTCGTCGTAATCTATCGTGTCTTGGGTTGGCGGCACAATGTGGAAAGCGCTAATTCGTTCGGTCGGCAGGAACAGTTCCGGCGCGCTGAACGGCTTCACCTGCGGACCGCAGAAGTTGATCACCTGCGCCCTGAGCAGGTGAACGTACTCTGGCGCCGCGTCGGTACGCAGCCAGGTGCTGACGCGCACCCCCTGTTTGGTCACCACCTCGCCGCGCACCAGCATGTTCTGGGTATAGGCCATGACCAAGGTGGCCTTTTCGTCTGGGGCGAGTGTGTACATTTCGGCATCTCCTCGAACGATCCAAGAAAATTATGCCCCAGAAAAGGCCCGGCCGAGTTTACGCCATCCTTACAAAACAAAAGCCGGCCAGAGATTCTCTTGCCTTTTCAAGGATAGACGCCGATCTCGACGTAATACCAGATGCCGCTCCGCTCAGCGAAGAAGGAAACCATGTTTTTGGCCGGCTCGGGGTTGAAGGCCGCGCCGCTGCAACAGTAATAGTGCTGCACCTGATCGTAATCCAATTCGATCTCCTGACCATCGTAGGCCGCCCCCACCCTGCCGTTGCGCTGGAAGAAGTAGAAGGGGCGGCCCGCCATCGTCTGGAAGCCGAAGGCCTCTTCATAACCATAGGTGACATTCAATAATTCGCCGTCCACGATGATTCCGCCCAGCGGCATGCCCGCCGGCGTGCCCACTGCTACCTCCACCACCCAATGATGATCGTAGAGCCAGAGACCCCGCAACAAAGGCACCGGCCCGGCAATGCCCAGGTCCATCCGGTAGATTTCGGCGCCATCCCGCAGGACGACCAGGGTGGCCGTAGGATACACGATTCCACCCAAATCAAGATTGGCGCTTTCGATGCGGGCCGTGATGAGGCTGCCGTCGAGTTCGCCCTGGTACTGATTGGGGTCGGCGGCAGCGAGCGGGGCCATGGCAACCATGGCGGGGTCGGGGCGGACGCGCTCAGCCGCCCGAACGGCCAGCACCGCCTCCATCGTCCCCCGCGCCGGGACAAAGTCGCGCCCTTCGGTAGCCAAGAAAGAAGCCAGGGGATATTCCTCGACGACCATGCCGGGCGGCAGGACCAGAGGAGGCTGACGCGTGATCGTCAGCGGAGGGGTCGGCGACGGGGAGGGGGACGCAGTTGGGGCTGGGGAAGGAAAAACGGCCGCGGGAGCGCAAGCCGAGAGCATCGTCAGGGCGAACAGGATCAGGGTCCGGAGGAGAAGCGGTCTCATGGCTCAGTCATTCCAGGGCGCGCGCCATCCTTTCCAGCGCCTCGACAAGGGTGGCGCGCGGACAGCCGAAATTCAGCCGCACAAAGCCCTCGCCGCCGGGGCCAAATTCGGCGCCGTCATTGAGGGCAAGGCGCGCCTGCTGCAAGAAAAATTGATACGGA
The DNA here is from genome assembly GCA_937960595.1 of uncultured Anaerolineales bacterium. Classification (GTDB taxonomy): domain Bacteria; phylum Chloroflexota; class Anaerolineae; order Anaerolineales; family Villigracilaceae; genus JAFGSI01. The sequence goes on from CALGPL010000098.1 coordinate 4,620, forward strand.
GTGCCTTGGATGCGCCCGGCACGGATCAGTTCGCTGAAATCCAGCCAGGCCAGATAGGTGGCAGCGGGGAAGGTGGTGCGGACGCCGGGCAAGCGGCGGGCGACAAAGTCGGCCAGGAAATCGCGATTGGCCGTCAGATAACGGTTGAGCGCCGCCAGCCAGTCGTCGCATGCGCCCGAGAAGGCCGCCTGGGCGGCGATCAGACCCAGGCTGTTGACGTGCAGGGTCATCGTTTCGAGCGTTTTTCGATAGCAGAGGCGCAACTCTTCATTGGGAATGATGGCAAAGCCGCAGAACAAACCGGCCACGTTGAAGGTCTTGCTGGGCGCAATCAGGGTAATCGTGCGGGCGGCAATTTGCGGATCGAGGGCCGCAATGGGGATGTGCGTGGACTCGCCCAGCAGCAATTCAGAGTGAATTTCATCCGAGCAAATCAGCGCCCCGTGCCGCAGACACAGGTCGGCCATGCGGCTCAACTCGGCTCGGCTGTAAATTTGGCCGGTCGGATTGTGTGGATTGCAGAGCAGAAACATGCCGGTCGAAGTCTCGCCGGCGTGGAAAGCGCGTTCGAAGACCTGCCAGTCGATTTCGTATTGGACATATTGGCTATGCGCAATTTGCGCGAGCGGCGCATCCTGACGAACCAGGCCGGCAGTCGCGTGGACGCTCAGGAAGGGCGGATAGACCGGCGGCTGGACCAGAATCCCCTGCCCCGGCCGACAAAACGCCCGCGCCGCGGCCGCAAAAGCCGAGACGATCCCCGGCGTGGCGACGATCATTTCGGGCCCCACCTGCCAGCCGTAGAGGCGCTGCATGCGTCCGGCCACCGCCTCGGCCAGTTCGCGGGTGGGGATGGCGTAGCCGAAAACGCCGTGATCCACCGCCTGGCGCAGCGCTTCCAGGACGGGCGGCGGCGCGGCAAAATCCATATCGGCCACCCACAGCGGCAGCACATCGGGATCGTAGCGCCGCCATTTCAGGCTGTTGGTCGGGCGGCGGTCAATGAGGCGGTCGAAATCGTAGGACGTTGCGGTCATTTTTCCGGTTCTTCGCGGACGATGTAGAGCGGCCGTCCTTTGGCTTCATCGTACAAGCGTCCGATGTATTCGCCCAAGACGCCTAGAGAAATCAATTGAACGCCGCCCAAGAAAAGGACGGCGATCAAGGTGGTGGCCTGCCCGCCAAAGAACTGCGACCCGGCCAGTCGCAAGGCAATCACGACCGGGATGGCGACAATGGCGACGCCGGCCGAAATAAACCCTAGATACGTGGCAATCTGCAGCGGGAAATAAGAGAAACTGGTGATGGCGTTGAGCGCCAGGCGCAACATCTTCTTGAAAGGATATTTGGTCACGCCGGCAAAACGGGCAGCGCGCTTGTACGGCACGCCGATTTGACGAAAGCCCACCCAGGCGGCCATGCCGCGCAAGAAGCGATGACGCTCGCGCATCTGTCCGAGTACGTTAACCACCTGACGATCGAGCAAGCGAAAGTCGCCCGTATCGAGCGGGATTTTGACATCGGTGATGCGAAAGATGAGGCGATAGAAGAGCGCCGCGGTCGTGCGCTTGAACCAGGTCTCGCCCTCGCGTTCGGTGCGGACGGCGTAGACCACCTCGTAGCCCTCCCGCCATTTGGCGATCAGGTCGGGGATGACTTCGGGCGGGTCCTGCAGATCGGCGTCGATGATGACCACCGCCGCGCCGCGGGCGTAGTCGAGGCCGGCCGTCACGGCCACCTGGTGGCCGAAGTTGCGGGCAAAGATGACCGGGCGGACGCGCCGGTCCTGGCGGGCGAGTTCGCGCATCCGCTCGGTCGAGCCGTCGGTCGAGCCGTCGTCCACAAGCACCAGTTCCCAGGTCAGGCCCTGGGCTTCCATCACCTCTTTGATGCGCCGATAGAGTTCGTGGAGATTATCGAATTCGTTGTAAATCGGGGCGACAATGGAGATTTCTACGCTCATGCTTCGTCCTTTGAAGAGGCCTGCTTGCGTCGCCGCGCCGGCGGTGCAACCTCTAGAGGAGAATGGTCCTCGTCGGGAAACGGCGGCAGGCCCAGGATACGCCGCCTCAGATAAGCGCCCACAACCCCCAAGGAGGCCAGCACCGGCACGATAATGAATGCTCCCAGAACACCGGTGAAGATTACCGCCGCCACGATGGCGATAAAGACCAGGCCTTCGTGCATGTGAACACTGCGCCCCAAAATGTGCGGCCGCAGCCAGATGTTTTTGATGTTAATCAAAACCACATAAATTCCAAACACCAGCAGCGCAATCCAGATGTTATCCCAGGGAATCCAGCGCGAGCCTTCGAGGGCGGCCACAATCGCCGCCAGCAGCGCGGCGGCAAACGGACCGACATCGGGAACGATGCTGAAAATCCCGCCCAGAATGCCCAACACCAGCGCTCCCGGCAAACCGATGGCCGTCCAGAGGATCGTGAAAGTCACGCCGACGATTGCCATCAGAGTCAGTTGGCCGCGCAGGTAAGCCATCCAAACATCTTTGATTTTCAAATACAGGCGGCGAACATCATGGCGATATTCCTCCGGCGCCAAACGAATGAGCCATTCTCGCAAGCGCGCCCAATCGGTGACGAAATAATACACGGCCACCACCACCACCAGAAACCACAAGGCGCCTCGCGAGGTGCTCTCCAGCAAACGCCAGGCGTCGTTCGGGAGAGGAGTCAAGAAGGTGGAAAACGCCTGTTTGAGGTCGGGGATTAACCGCTCTAAGTGAATGGCGATGTTCCCAATCCGAATCGGCTCGAGCAGCAAATATTCGATGCGGTTGAGCATCTCCAGCAAGTCGTTCGCCACCGTCTGCATTTCCCCCGACAGGATCGGCAACAGCGTACCGGGAATCGCAAAGAAGAGCAGCAGACTGACCGCGAAGACGAGATGGGAGGCCAATTTGGGCTTCATCCGCAAGCGGACTTGCAAAAACTCGACCAGCGGATAGAGCAGATACGCAATCACACCGGCCAGGATGAGCGGCCCAAACAGGTCGCGCACGAACCAGGCAGCAAACACCAAACTGACAAGGATCAGGGTAAGAACAAAATAACGCGCGGTTGGACTCCAGTCTTTGCTCATAGGATCTTCTTGAGCGCTTCGAGAGTCGGTTCGATGACCGGGGCAGGCCGGACCGCCTGCATGGCGGCGCGCACATCCTTCAAGCCCGAGCCGGTGTTGAGCACCACAATCGGATCCTCCGGCGCGACCAGCCCCTGCGCGGCAGCCCGCACCAGGCCGGCGTAAGCCGCCGCCCCGGCCGGTTCGGCAAAGACGCCCAACGGGCCAAGCGCGGCAATCGCCTGCAGAATTTCGTCATCGCTCACTTGAATGTAAGTCCCTCCCGTCTCGCGGGCGGCGCGCACCGCCCGGACGCCATCGCGGGGCAAATCGACCGAAATGCTGTCGGCCAGGGTCTGGGCCGAGACGGGGACGATCGTCTCTCCGCCGGCGTGGAAAGCCGTCGCGATCGCCGCCGACCCTTCGGCCTGGACGCCGATCAGGCGCGGCGGGCGTTCGATCCAACCCAGGGCAAGCAAATCCTTGAAGCCTTTGTGGAGGCCCGAAATGATGTTGCCATCCCCGACCGAGACAAAAATCGTCAGCGGACGATGTTCGTCGAGCAGGCTGCCCGGCGCATGCCAATCGCGATGCTCGTGACGCCACCACTCCCAAATTTCAAACGCGGCCGTTTTCTTTCCCTCAGCCGTGAACGGATTGTAGCCGGTATTACGGCAATACCAACCGAACGCCTCGGCGGCCCGCACGGTCAAATCGAACGCGTCATCGTAGGTGCCGTCCACCAGGATGACCCTGGCCCCATAGACGAGCAACTGGGCCACCTTCGCCGGCGGGGCAGTTTTGGGTGCGAAGATGATCGCCCGCTGGCCGACCGCTGCAGCCATCCCCGCCAACGCCGCGCCGGCGTTGCCGGTCGAGGCCGTGACGACCACTTCGGCCTTGATTTCCTGCGCCCGCGCGACCACCACCGCGCTGGCGCGGTCCTTGAAGGAGGCGGTCGGATTGCGACTCTCGTCTTTGAGCCAGACATACTTCAGGCCGAGCGGCGCGGCCAGGCGAGCGAGACTGTAGACCGGAGTGCCGCCAGCAGCGCGCAGGGGCGTATCTTCTCCAGCGGGGTCCAAAACGGGCAGCAGCGGCAGATAACGCCACAGAGAATGTTCGTCGCGCGAGAGCAGATCTTCGGGCTGATATTTCTGACGCAAGGCGGCATAGTCGAGCACCACATCCAGGTTGCCCCCGTCGGTCGGGCAGGTATAGTTGACCTGACCAGGAAGATATTCCCGTCCGCAGAGCGAACAACGATAACCAACGAATCTGTTCATAGGCCTCATATTATAACGTAACGCAATGGAACCCTCGTAAAGGAATCCCCCCTCGAAAGGTCCCGTTCCCTGCAGAGGAACGGGACCTCAGACTGTGGTCACTCAGACTCGAACGGCACCCCCAGGGCCGCCGGCGGCGAAGACCGCAAGACCCGCAACAGCCGAATCAACAACCGACGCACGCCCTCGGGGAGCGTTGCCAGGGTGCGCGCCACCCATTCGGCATCGCCGATGTTGACCAGGAGGAGAGTCAGGATCATGAGCGGGAAGGGCGCCACCTGCAACACCTGGGAGGGGATGTTCGGCAGGCGCGCCTGCAACACCAACCCCAGCCATTGCAGGAAAGCGAAGAGGTAGGAACCGAAGGCGGCACGCAGCGGATTCCAGCCGCCGAAGATGGTGATCGAAAGCGCGATCCAGCCGATGCCGTCCAGGCCGGAAATCGTCCCCGCCCAACCGGCCTTGACGCTCAGAGAATAAGCGGGCCCCGCCAACCCGATGAGCGCGCCGCCGAGGACGGTATACAGATAGCGCATCCGATTGACGTTGGCGCCGCGCACGAAAGCCGCCGCCGGGCGTTCGCCAATCCCTTGCAGCATCAAGCCGGGGCGCGTTTTGAAGATCCACGCCCAGGCCAGGAAAATCATCACAAAACTCAGATAAGTGATCACCGTGTGATTGAAGAACAACGTCCCCACATAGGGGAGACTCGCCAGCCATGGAACGGGTATCACCGTTAAACGCGGGCCGGGCACATTCATGTAGGGATTGCCCAGAAAATAGGCCAGGTCGCGGCAGAGCAGCGCCAGAACGAAACCGACCGCCACCTGCGACTGTTTGAGCGTAATGCTGCTGAAAGCCACGATCAGCGCCACCAGTGCCCCGATCAGCATACCGGTCAAGAAACCGAGCAGCAGGCTGTTGGTGCGCAGGGCAACCGCAAACCCGCCCATGGCCGTGAGCAGGATGGTGCCATTCATCGACAGGTTGATGACGCCCGCCCGCTCGGAGATCGTCTCGCCGATGACGGCGAACAGCACCGGCGCGGCAGCCGCCAGAACCGAAGCCAGACCAAGCAGGATTTGTTCTTGGGTCATGTGCGTTCCTCCACCGGCACAGATTCGTCGGGCGGACGCAGCCGCTTCATGATCTGCTGGCGAGCCCCTTCGACAAGCAGAACAAACAACACCAGCAAACCTTGCAAAACGCCCGCCAGCGAAGAATCCAGCCGCAAGACGATCGGCAATTGAATGCTCCCGATATTGAGCGCCGCAAAGAACAGGGCCACCGGCGCGGCCCAGATAGCCTGGTAGTTGACCAACATGGCGACCAGCAAGCCCAAAAATCCATACCCGCTCGAAATGGAGGGGATGAGGCGGTGATAGACGGCGGTCACCTGCAAAGCGCCGGCCAGACCGGCCAGCAGACCGCACAAGAGGAAAGACGCCATCATGTGCTGCCAGGTCGGAATGCCCAGCAAATAGGCGGCGCGCATATTCTTGCCTACGGCTTTCAGACGCAGGCCGAAGCGCGTCCCTCGCAGTAGCAAATAGACCGCCGCCAGCGCCAACAAAGCCAGCGCCAGCGACCAGGGACTCAGGCGCAGGCCGCTCAGCGTGGGCAGCCAAAGCGTTTCGGGGAAAGGCAGCGTGCCAGACATCGAACCGGTGCCGGGGCGTTTCCACGGCCCAAAGATCAGCCAGAGCGTCAGAGCGGTGGCAACGAAGTTCAGCCCCAGGCCGCCGAAGATCTCGTTCACCCCGCCGAACGTCTTCAATGCCCCGGCCAGGGCCGCCCAGACAGCCCCGCCCAGCATCCCTGCCAGCATTGCCAACAGAATGATCAGCCAGGGCGGAAGCGCGCTCTCTTGCAAGAGACGCAGAACCCAGGTCGTAAAAATGGCGCCGAGCGTGACCTGTCCCTCCACGCCGATGTTCCACAAACCCGCCGAGAAGGTGATCAAGACACCGACCGTCGTCAGCAGGAGCGGCGCCCAGACGACCAGCATATTGGCCACACTGTTGACATTGCTAAAGGCGCCCTTCAAAATGTTGAGATAGGCCTGGAGAGGCGGCGCGCCGACAGCCAAAAGCATCAACGTGGTAAACAGCAAAGCCAGAAGCAGCGCCGCCAATTGAAAGAGCGGGGTGATCCAGTCGATACGTTTCCGCGAAGGAGTGTGCGGCGAGCGGTTCATCAGCGTTCCCTGCCTTTCTCCGGCCAGCCCTTGCCGCCGATCAACTCCCCGAGGCGGTCGGAGGTCAATGCGGCGGCCTCCAGCGGCGGCGTGACCCGCCCGCTGAAGAAAACCAGCACCCGGTCGCTGTACTGTAAAATCTCTTCCAGATCGGATGAAATGAACAGGATCGAGGTTCCCTGCGCGCAGCGTTCTCTCAACTTGGACCAGATGTAGATGGTCGACTCGATATCCAGACCGCGCGTCGGGTGTTCGAGCAGCAAAAGGGTCAGCGGCAGACGCAAGAGGGCCAGCAAAGCCCGCTGCTGGTTGCCTCCCGAAAGGGATTCGACCGTCGTTTCGGGCGCGCCGCGAATGTTGAAGTCGCCGATCCGCTGGCGGGCCAGCGCCCGGCCGGCCTCCCAGTTGACGAAAAAGCCTCTCTGCTCCTCGGCCAGGACGAAATGCTCGGTCAGATTCAGGCCGGGGACGAGACCCTCTTCCAGGCGGGCAGCCGGCAAAAAGGCGACTCCATGGCGCTTGAAACTCAGATAGGAGCGGCCGGTCAGGTCGCGGCCGCCGACGCGGATGCGCCCCCCGGTCGGGCGGGTCAGGCCGCAGATGGCGCGCATGAATAAGCCCTGCCCGCTCCCCTCCATCCCGGCCAGGCCGATGACCTCGCCGCCGCGCACGCTCAGAGAAACATTCCGGACCGCCAGCCGGTTGTCCTCTGCCGAAAGCGAATCGAGGTGGAGAGTGACCTCTCGCGGCTCGGCAGGAGCGCGTTCCCCGGTCACGATGTTCTTTCCGAACATCATCTCGACCAGCAGGGCCGTCTTGTAAGGCGGGCGCACCTCACCCACCAATTGCCCCTGGCGGAGAACAGCGATCTTGTGGCACAGCCCCTCGACATCTTCCAGTTTGTGAGAAACAAACAAGACTGTCCGGCCCTGCTCGGCGAGCAAACGCAAAGCCGCGAACAGTTTCTCTTTCTGAGCGGCGCTGATGCCGGTCGTCGGCTCATCGAAGATCAAGACGCGCGCCCCCAACCAGAGCAGACGCAAGATTTCCAACTGCTGACGCTCGCCCACCGTCAAGGCGTCGACGTAAGCCTCCGGGTCGAGGGCAAAGCCAAACTGCTCGGCCAACTGCCGGAAATCGCGCCGGGCAGCCGCCCGCCCCAGGGACAATCCTCCGTGACGGCCCAGAATGAAATTGTCAAGGACACGCATGGGCGGGAAATCGAGGGGGTCCTGGTGTAACATCCCAACACCATGACGGATCGCGTCCGACGGCGAATGAATGACCACCGGACGACCGTCCAGACGAATCTCGCCTCGATCGGCCCGAATAAAACCGGACAAGATCTTCATCAAAGTACTCTTGCCCGCCCCGTTTTCGCCCAGAATGCCCTGGATGGTCCCCGCCGGGACGTGCAAGGTGATGCCCACATTGGCATGGACGCGGCCAAAGGTTTTATGGATGTCGTGCAATGTAACGTCCATGGCGTCCTTTCACACAACGAACCAAGAGGGGGAAGGCTAAGCCTTCCCCCTTGAGGTAAGAATTATTCGCCCGAAACGCTCTGGCCCTGCATGCCCTCGAGCAACTGCGGCAGGTACCAGATTTGCTGATCGGTCGCGACCTCGCCATCGGCCAGGTAGACGGTCCCATCCTGCAAGTTGAGCGGGCCGGTCCACAGGTTCAAACCGCCGGCCAGTTCACCGATGAATTGATCCAGGAAGGCAACCGCTTCATCACTCAGAGCCGGGCCGGGGATGAAGCCGACCGCGCTGGTGTCGGGGTTGTTGATGTCAGCCCAATCCGGGCCGTTCCATTGGAAGTTGGAAGTCCACGTGCCATTGACGGCCGACTGGATGGTGGCCAGGTAGGCAGGACCCCAGTTGAAGTACGGCACGCCCAGGCAGACGTCATCCGCGCCCTCGCAGGCGCCAATGAAGTCATAGGGAATCGCCCAGACCTGTTCGCCGGCCGCGCGCAGGCGGGAGGCTTCGGTCAGCGCCTCGGTAGTGTCGATGCCCGAGATGACCACATCGTAGCCGGTGTTGAAGAAATCGTCGGCGACCTGGGTCGGGTCGGCGGTCACGCCGGGGATGTTGAACCAGAAACCAATCCAGGTGACCTTGAACTGCAGGGCGGCCGGGTCATTGCCCAGATACTCGCTCCAGCAATAGCGGGCGCCCAGATAGGCCGAGGCGGCCAGGCGGCGGGTCTCGTCGTTGATCAGGGGGCCGAGGTAACCGATCTGACCGGTCTGAGTGGTCAGGGCAGCGGCGCAACCAGCCATCATCTTGCCGTATTCCATGCGGCCCATGATGTTGACCATGTTGTCGATCGGAATGTAGGCATTACCCTCTGCCCACACCTGATCGCCGGAGGCCATGATGACGAAAATATCGGGATGCGCCTGGGCAAACTCGATGGAACTGTCTTTCATGTCATCCGAGTTGAAGATGATCAGGCGCGCTCCCTGGGCGACCAGTTCTTCGGCCAGTTGGGCCGGGGTGGTGCCGGGGCGGTCGGCCGGATTGACGCGATCCAGATAGATCATCCGGGCGCCGGGCAGATTCTCTTCGACGTAGAGACCGGCCTCGTAGTGGGCCTGGCTCCAGCCGCGGTCGTTGTACGGACCGACCAGCAGCATGCCAAAGACGAACTCCTCGGGCGCTGCTTCGGTTGCGGCCCCGCCGCCGGAGGTGGATTCGGTGGCTGCTGTCCCGCCGCCGGTTGCCGTCTCGGTGGCAGCCGGCTTACAGGCGGCCAGGAGCATAGCAAAGGCCGTCAGCAGCAAAACAAGGCGAAAGATATTCTTACGCATTCGATACTCCTCCTACTAATGGGTGAATAAGATGTGAACAGGCTGCAAGACAAGCAACAAATCATCTAGCGTTCAACCACCTCCTTTCCCAATCAATCGCCAATCTGAACCGTAATTTTGCCGATTTTAACACATGCCCAGGTTCACGGCACAATCCAGGTGCCGGTCTCGCCTTTGAGGGCGCGGCCGATGTTCTCCGGGTTGGTGATGAGCGCCTTGCCGTTGGGGTTGGCTTCGAGGAACCAGATGATGGCCTGGATTTTCGGGGCCATCGAGCCTTTGGCAAAGTGCGTGCCTTCGGCCAGGTATTGCTTGGCCTCGGCCAGGGTCATCTTGTCAATCCACTTCTGATCGGGCTTGCCGAAGTTGAGGGCCACCTTCTCGACCGCGGTGGAGATGACGAACAGGTCGGCCTGGATCTCGCGCGCCAGCAAACTGGAGGCGTAGTCCTTGTCAATGACCGCCGCCGTGCCGACGTATTCCCCGCCGCCCTTGTCAATGACCGGGATGCCGCCGCCGCCGACCGTGATGACGACCACGCCGGCATCGAGGAGGGTCTTGACCGAGTCGAGTTCGACCACTTCCTTGGGCAGGGGCGAGGCGACGACCCGCCGCCAGCCGCGTCCGGCGTCCTCGCGCACCGTCCAGCCGAGTTCCTTTTCGCGGCGTTTGGCCTCGGCCTCGTCCATGAACGAGCCGATGGGCTTGGTGGGATTCTGGAAGGCCGGGTCGTTCTTGTCCACCAGCACCTGGGTCACGATGGTGGCGACGTTCTTCTTGATGCCGCGCCGGTAGAGTTCGTTTTGCAGATTCTGCTGCAGGGCGTAGCCGATGGCGCCCTGGCTGTCGGCCCCGCACACGTCCAGCGGGACCTCGTGCATGCCCTCCACTTTGGCGGCGATCTCCGAGCGGCGCAGGATGAAGCCGACCTGCGGCCCGTTGCCGTGACCGATGGCCACCTCCCAGCCGGCCTCGATCATGTCGGCGATGTGGTAGCAGGTCTCTTTCGCCGCCTGGTACTGGTCTTCAACGGTTTTGTGCTGCTCGTCTTTGATGAGCGAATTTCCACCGATAGCAATAACAGCAAGTTTTTTCGTCATACGTTCTCCTATCCCATGGTCAGCGCCATGACCGCCTTCTGGGCGTGCAGGCGGTTTTCGGCCTCATCGTAGACGACCGAGTTCGGGCCGTCAATCACGCCGTCGGTGACCTCGATGTTGCGGTCGGCGGGCAGGGGGTGCATGTAGATGGCGTCCGGCTTGGCGAGGGCCATCTTGCGCTCGTCGGTGATCCAATGGGCGTACTTCTTGATGATTTTGGCGCCCTCTTCCGGGTCCGGGGTGTGAACCATCGCGCCCCAGGACTTGGCGTAGATGATGTCGGCATCCTTGAAGGCTTTCTCCATCCCGTCCGGGTCGGAGATGACCTCGAAGCCGGCGCCGTACTTCTTGGCCTCGGCCTCGGCCTGGTCCATGATTTCGGGCATCAGGCGGAATTCCGGCGGGTGGACGAGGGTGACATCCAGGCCAAAGCGCGGCATCTGCAGGATGAGCGATTGCGGCACCGACATCGGCTTCTGGTACGAGGCCGCGTAAGCCCACGAGACGACCATCTTCTTGCGGCGCAGGTCGCGGCCTTTCTTCTAGACGATGGTCATCAGGTCGGCCAGAATCTGGAAGGGGTGATAGATGTCGCACTGCATGTTCAGCACCGGGACGCGGCTGTACTTGGCCACCTCGCTGATGTATTTGTTGCCCACGCCCCAGTCCACGTGGCGGATGGCGATGCCGTCGTAGTAACGGCCGAAGATTTCGCCGATTTCTTTAGGGGTATCGCCGTGAGCGATTTGGGTCGTGCGGCTCTCGATGAAAGCGCCGTGGCCGCCCAGTTGGGCGATGCCGGCCTCGAACGAACCGCGCGTGCGCGTGGACGAGAAGAAAAAGAGCATCGCCAGCACTTTGTCGCGCAGATAGGCGTGCGGTTCATTGAGGGCGCGTTTGCGTTTCAGGTCGAAGGCCACATCGAGGACGGTTTCGACTTCTTCTTTGGTGAAATCCAGGTCGCCGATTAAGTCACGGCCATGAAGAAAAGTTTGCATAATGAGTCTCCTGTTTGATAGTTTTTCTAGACTCTACTCCATCGCTCCCAACACCAACGCCAAGAGCGCCATGCGCATCACCACGCCGTTGAAAGCCTCCTGCCAGTAGCGGCTCCAGCGGGTGATGTCCACGTCGGTCGGGACCTCGTCCATGCGCGGCAGGGAGTGGAGCAGGATGGCGTCGGACTTGGCCTTGGTGGCCAGCAGTTCGCGGGTGATCTTGTAGTTGGCGGGGGTCAGGCCGACGTCGCCCTTGCGCTCGTCGCGAGACTTGGTGTAATCGGGCTGGACAACCGGCTCGACCAGGATCACGTCGGCGTCGGCAATCGCCTGCTCGACGTGTTCGGCTTCGCGGAAATCGAGGCTGTATTGGCGCAACTCGGCCTTGAATTCCTCCGTCAGGCTCATTTCGGGCGGGGAGACGAAGGTGATCGGGCAATCGAACTGCGTCAGGGCATAGGCCAGCGAGTGCATCGTGCGCATGCGCATATCGCCCACCGCCAGCCACTTCAGACCGTCAATCGTGCCTTTCTCTTTCAGCACGGTGTAGAGGTCGGTCAGAATCTGGGTCGGGTGTTCGCCCCAGCCGTCGCCGCCGTTGATGATGGGAATGGAGGCCCACTTGGCCGCCTCGTGCGGCGCGCCCTGCTGGAAGTGGCGCATCACAATCACATCGCCGTAGAATTCCAGCATCTTGACCGTGTCCTTGATGGACTCCTGGTAGAAGTCCCCGGCGCGGGTCATCTTGGCGTCGGCGAAGCCGGTCACGTGACCGCCCAGGCGGTGCATGGCCGCCTCGTGCGCCAGGCGCGTGCGCGTGGAGGGCTGATAGAAAGCCGTCACCAGAGTCTTCTCTTTGAGCAGGTCGCTGTTGCGGCGCTGCACGGCAATCGGCTCCAGTTCAGCCGCCACATCGAAAATGTGGAAAAATTCGTTCCGTTCGAAATCCTTGAGGGACAGAATGTCCCGGCCAGCAAAACTACGCATTCTTACCTCCAGATAGAGTGATGATTCTCGGCGCTCTTACGAACGCAAGCGATTGAACCCTGCTAAGATCTGTGAACACCAAACACTCAACGCTGATCTAGCCTACCCTCCGCACCACATGGAAGCGGAAATATCCGGGCAGGAAATAACTGTGGGAGTAATCCACCACCTTGCCGGTCTTGGCATACAGGTAGGCAATGAAATGCAAAAGAACATCGTCACGCTGAACCTGAAGCGCCCGCGCCACTTCCGGCGTCGCGCCGGTAGCGCGGATCTCGGTTCGCGAATGAGCCAGTTCGGGGACGCCGCGCCGCAACAACAGGTCAAGCACCGAACCGGTGAAACTGCTGTTCAGGTCGGCCTTGTCGAGCACATCAGCAGGCAGGATATCCACCAGGTAGGCAATCGGCGTATTCTCGGTATAGATCACCCGCTCGACGCGCGTCAGGAGCGTACCCAACGGCAAGCCGAGGGCGGCGGCCTCGGTCGCCTCGGCCTTGTGCTGCTCGACGCTCAGTTCGCCCATGCGCACTTTCAGGCCGATGCGCTGGGCCAGCGTTTCGATGCTCTCCAGAACCTCTAGCCCACTCTCGATGACCGGTATCTTGCCGACCACGAAAGTGCCCACCCCCTGCCTGCGGCGGATCAGACCCTGGCCCTCGATGGCCCTCATCGCCTCGCGCAGCGTCGCCCGCGAGACCCCCAACTGGCGCGCCAGATACGGCTCGGAAGGCAATTGACTCTCGGCAGGCAAAGACTCGATCATCTGGATGAGTTCGGCCTGCAAACGACGAAACGGGAACTGTCCCATGATCTTCTCCTATCTTGCTGGCCCCTCGATAACCGGCAGCAATTTGAAATGCAGCGCGTCGACCAGCCCTCGATCGGTTATGCGCAGTTCGGGGATGACCGGCAACGCCAGTAAACTCAATTGCATGTTCGGATTGTTCAACTTGCAGCCGCAGGCGCGGAATCCTTCCACGATGCTCTCGGCCCGCATGGCGACGATCTCTGCCCGCTCGACGGCCATTAAACCGGCCAGCGGCAGGTCCACCTGGCCGATGATTTCGCCCTCCTTGACGACCACCTGTCCCCCGCCGGAGGCAGCCAGGGCATTGGCCGCAACCGCCATGCTCGCCTCATCCGTCCCGACAACAATCAGATGATGGCTGTCGTGCGCCACCGTGGAGGCCACCGCGCAACGCGTCTGGAACCCGAAGCCGCTCACCAGTCCGACCTGCACCGTCCCGCTGCCGCGGTGGCGTTCGATCAGGGCCACTTTGGCCAGATCGCCCTCCAGGCTCGCTCGAATCTCGCCGTCCTCAGCCGAGACCGGCAACCTCAGGTGGCGCGTCGGCGCCTGGTTCTCGATGATGCCAATCACGTTGCACAGCACCTGACCGCTGCCGGCAGTCCCCGTTGGCAGACGGAAATCGTCGGCTTTCATCTTGCGGGGCAAATGCACCGAGCGCGTCGCCCAGGCGGGATAACGCGGCTGGGCGAGTTCGATCAGGAGTTTGCCCCGGTCGGCGGCAACCACCCCGCGCGCAATGACAACCGAAGCCTGGAAATTCTTCAGATCATTGACCAGCAAAATATCTGCCCAGCGGCCGGGCGCAATCTGGCCGATTTCACGGCTCAGGCCAAAGTGTTCGGCCGTATTGAGGGTGGCCATCTGAATAGCCGTCATCGGCGACACGCCCTCGGCAATGGCATGGCGGACAACCCGGTCCATGTGGCCGTGGATGATCGTGCCGGCATGTGCATCGTCGGTGCAGAGCAGGAAATGGCGCGGGTCAAGACGCATCTTGGTCACCGCCTTGACCTGGGCAGCCACATCGTGCCAGGCCGACCCGTAGCGCATCATCACCTTCATGCCCTGACGGGCGCGGGCCATCGCATCCTCGAGCGTCGTCCCCTCGTGATCGTCCTCTGCGCCCCCGGCGGCGTAGCCGTGGAACGCCCGTCCGAGGTCCGGCGAGGCGTAGTGCCCGCCGACCACCTTGCCGGCCAGACGGGCGGCGGCGATCTCGGCAAGCATCTTCCGGTCGCCAGCCGCCACGCCGGGGAAATTCATCACCTCGCCCAGGCCGATGACGCCCTCCCAGCCCAGGGCCTCGGCCACTTCCTCCGGCCCGAGATCCGCTCCGGGCGTTTCGAGCCCCGGAGCAGACGGCACACACGACGGCACCTGCACCCAGACGTGAATCGGCTGACGGCGGGCTTCATCCACCATCAACCGAATGCCTTTCGACCCAAAGACGTTGGCAATCTCATGGGGGTCAATGAACAGGCCGGTCGTCCCGTGCGGCAGGACGGCGCGCACGAACTCGGTGACGGTCAGCATGCCCGATTCAACGTGCACATGCGCGTCCAGCAAGCCGGGAACGAGATATTTGCCGTTGGCGTCGAGGACCAACGTGGTCTTCGAATCGATCGTATGAGAGGCGTCCGGCCCGACATAGGCCACGCGCCCATCCTTGACCGCCACATCCGTATCCGGGATGAACTCGCCCGACTGGACACAGACCCAGGTGCCGTTCTTGATGACCAGATCGGCGGGTTTCCGGCCCATGGCGACGTCAATCAATGCGCGAGTGGAAGATGATGAGGCCATAAAAATCTCCTTTCCCTGTCTCGCCGTCTAAGCGGTCGGCGTCGAGAAATAATGAGCCGCATATTTTCTGTCGGTCTTTCCGATATGCGTAATAATCCACGAGAAAGCGTCACTCAATGCCTTGCGAAAGGCTTCGTCATCGGCCTGCTCGATTTGCGGTTTCAGCGCTTCGAACGAGCGCTTGAAGTTTTCGTGAATTTTCCGGTGATCTTCGAGTTGCGGGAAAGCAATGCTTTCCATGAACTTTTCTTCGTTGGCAAAATGGACCGTTACGTAATCGGCCAGGGTTTCTCCAAAAACCCGCCGCGCCTCGTCCTTTTTTCCTTCGCTCAACAAGGCATGGACCTGATTGAGCAAATCAATCAGGCGGACGTGTTCATGGTCAACGGCCTCAATCCCCAGCCGGAATTCGGCATCGAAGTCGAAGAGTTTTTGGGTCAT
>CALGPL010000099.1 GCA_937960595.1 uncultured Anaerolineales bacterium
TGGCGCTCGGCTCCGGGCTGGCGGTGACGGTGGGGGTGGGAGAATGGGTGGGGGTCGGCGGCAGGGGGGTCGGCGTGAGGGTGGGGGTGGCAGTCGGCGCGGTCGTCGGCGGCAGATAGGTGGACGGCGGTGCGCCGCAGCCGCTCAACAGGAGCAGACTCCCCAGGGCGGCGGCCAAAAGGAGGAACACAGGTCGCGGGGCGGAGAACGGATGACCTGTGTCCATGAGAATCTTCCGCCGACAGGCTCTACTCGCCGACGTCGGCTGCTCCCTCGTCGCTGCCGACGGCCGCGGCGAGCGGGAGAGCCACCTCGCCGCCGGCGGCGCGCTGGCGGATGACCATCTCGATTTCCTGAGCCAGGTCGGGGTTCTGGCGCAGGAATTCTTTGGCATTCTCGCGTCCCTGCCCGATGCGAATGTCGCCGTAGGAGAAGAAGGCGCCGCGCTTTTCGATGATTTCCAGTTGCGTGGCCAGGTCGATCAGGTCGCCGACTTTGGAGATGCCTTCGTTGTACATGATGTCGAATTCGGCGGTGCGGAAGGGCGGGGCGACTTTGTTCTTGACCACCCGGACGCGCGTGCGGTTGCCGACGATCTCGGCGCCGATTTTGATTGCCTGGATGCGGCGTACATCGAGGCGGACGGAGGCGTAGAATTTGAGGGCGTTGCCGCCGGTGGTCGTCTCGGGGTTGCCGAACATGACGCCGATCTTCTGGCGCAATTGGTTGGTGAAGACGACAGCCGTCTTGGTCTGGTTGATGGCGCCGGAGAGTTTGCGCAGCGCCTGGGACATCAGACGGGCCATGGCGCCCATGGTGGCGTCGCCCATGTCGCCTTCGATTTCGGCGCGCGGCACGAGGGCGGCGACCGAGTCGATGACGACCACGTCTACCGCGCCGGAGCGCACCAGGGTCTCGGTGATTTCGAGGGCCTGTTCACCCGTGTCGGGTTGGGAGACGAGCAGGTTGTCGATGTCCACGCCGCAGCGGGCGGCGTAGGCCGGGTCGAGGGCATGTTCCATGTCCACGAAGGCGCAGGTGCCGCCCAGTTTTTGGGCCTCGGCGACGATGTGCTGGCAGAGGGTGGTCTTGCCGGAAGATTCCGGGCCGTAGATTTCGGTGATGCGGCCGCGCGGGATGCCGCCCACGCCCAGGGCCAGGTCGAGGGAGAGCGAGCCGGTGGGGATGGCGTCCACGGTCATGCTGTGGGCCTCTCCCAGGCGCATGATGGAGCCGTCGCCGTAGCGCTTGACGATGTCGCCGACGGCTTTTTCGAGCATGGCGCGCCGGGCTTCGTCCATGCGGGCTTCGGATGCGGAGTCGGATTTTCGAGCCATAGGTTGACCTCTCGGTGAATTGTCGGTTTCCGCCGCCTCAGACGAAGCGGATGGGTAGAGTATAGCACAGATGTTCGGTTCGTCAAGGGACGGGAGAGAGACTTTCGAAAGGGTCGGGCGTGGGCGGCAGGGAGGGGTCGAAGCCGAGGTAGCCCTGGAAGGAGAAATAGGTCACCCGACCGGGGAGAATCTCGATATCGGCCTCCTTTTTCGTCCCGTAGTAGAGGATGCGGATGGTGTAGATGCCCGCCGGCAGGTCGCTGATGACCATGTTCTCGCGGTAGTAGGGGTCGGAGTTGACGGCCTCGGCGCCGTAGGTGCGCACTTCCCAGGTTTGACCGCCGTCTCTGGCGATGACGAAGACCTGGAAACTGGCGAGCAGGTTGCGGTTGGTGTCCATCACCCGCCCGGCCAGCACGCCCCAGCCTTGGGGCGGAACCAGCCAGAGTTCGGGGTTGTAGGTCGAGAAGAATTGGTCCGAGCCGATGCGGACCTCGAAGTGCAGGTGCGGGCCGGTGGTGTGACCGGTATCGCCGACGTTGCCGAGCACCTCGCCGGTGGCCAGCCACTGGCCGGGAATGACGTCGATTTCGGAGAGGTGGGCGTAGACGGTGTAGATCGGCTGATCTTGGTAGCCGAAGTCGTGACGCAGGACGACCGCCCGGCCGTAGGGCGAGTTGGGGTTGTTCTCGAACAGGCCCCAGCCGGCCGAGACGACCGTCCCCGGGCCGGCGGCCAGGACGGGCGTGCCGTATTCGGCCGAGATGTCCACGCCGGTGTGCACCTGTCCGCTGGAGAAGAAGACTCCGCCGTAGCGGTAATTGGGCAATGGCCAGTTGACCTCGTCGGCGGCGATTGGCCGCTCGAAGTAGAAGTGATCGTAGGGCGAGGGCGCCCATGGGGCCGGATAGAGCGGCGGGCGCCAGGCAGAGAGCGGTTCCATGGCGGTGGGCAGTTCGAAGCGCATCGCGCCGTTGGTCGGCGTGGCAGCAGAGGCGGCCTCCTCTGGCAGGAGAGGCGCGCCCGGGCCGGTCGGCATCAGGGAGGGCGTGGGCGAGGGGAACGGAGCGCGCTCGTCGGCGTGGCGGCCGCAGGCAGCCGGAGCCAGCAGAAGGATAGCCAGCAGGAACGGGAGGAGGGTTTTCATGCTAAGGGGTGAAAGTCGGGCGCGGCGTGGGGGTGCGGGTGACGGTGGGAGTCTGATAGCCGCGCGGGGTGCGGGTGGGGGTGCGGGTGGGCGGGATGACCACGGTCGGAGTGACGAGCGCCTCGGGGGGATACAGTTCAAGCATGGCCGAGCGCCAGTCGAGGCCTTGGGTCAGGGCAAATTCATTGAAGCGTGTTCCGGTGAAGTAGGTGCGCCAGTTGGCCAGGGCAGGCAGACGCTCCCAGCCGTACTGAGCGGCCAGCGTCGTCAGGTCCAGCCAGTAGCCGCCCGGGACGGCGGCCATCAATGCCCCGCCCGCCTCGTAGGCAGAGGGGTCGCTGCGGTAGCGCAGGCTGAAATCCCAGGGCGCCTGGGTGAGCGGCTGGCCTTGTGAACCGTCCTGGGCGCGGGTGCGCAGGTAGACGCGCCAGTAGGTCTGCGGCCCGATGTCCTCGCGCACGGCTACCATCCAACCGGCGTTGAGCAGGACAGGGTTGAGGCTGAAAGCCCGCCCGGTGTAGAGCCAATCCTCGCCCCGCCCCGGATCGAGGGGAACGGTGAGGGGCACGAAGGCATTCTCCAGACTGGCGAGGGCATCCCAGCCCGAGTCGGCGGCGATGCGGGCGCGCAGGGCCTGGAAGGATTCGTCCACCATGTCGTGCATTTGTGGGTAGGGGGCGTCTACGTTTTGTAGCCGCACCAGGTTGGCCCGCCCGGCAGGGACATCGGGGGCGGGGGTGATCGCCGGCAGATAGAGAGGCGGCAGGCTGGCGGCGGCGGCCTGTTGCAGGGCAGAGGGAATCGGCCAGGCCAGGGACGGCAGGACGGCCAGGCCGCGCAACGTGCCCGGCAGCAGGACAGGCGGGAGAGTCAGCGTCCCGGCAGGCAGGGCATAAGCGGTCAGAAAGGTCTGGTTGGCGGCGGGCAGACGGGCGAGCAGGTGGTCGTTATCCTGCCAGACCGGCCAGTCGCCGGCGCCGATCCATCGGGCGGGAGCCTGCGGCTGGGCGCTGTCCCAGACGTAGATGGCCGAGAGGCCGGTCTCGAGGCTGAGCGATCCCCAGGCCAGACGGCTGCCGTCGGGCGACCAGACGGGATGGGCCTCCACGCTGTTCGGGCTGCGGCTGAGGTTGGTGAAACGTTCCTCGCCGACGCGGTCCAGGTCGGCCAGCCAGATTTCGGGGTCGCCGCTGCGGTTGGAGACGAAGGCCACCTGGCGGCCGAGCGGCGACCAGGCGGGGGCGGTGTCTAGGGCGGGCCCTTCGCTGAGCGGAATCGGGGCTTGGGCCGGATCGGAGACCGAGCGGACGTAAATGTCCAAACTGTCGTTCACGAGGGTTTCGTAGACGAGCCATTGGCCATCGGGCGACCAGGAGGGGGCGCCCTCATAGGCCGGGCTGTCGGTCAGACGGTTGACCTGGCCGGTTTCCAGGCTGAGGGCGTAGAGGTCCCAGTAACCATTGCGGCGCGAGGCGTAGGCGACCCATTTGCCGTCGGGGCTGAGGGCAGGGGAGATGTCGTCCCAGGGGTCGGCGGTCAGGCGGGTGAGCGGGAGAGCCTGTGGTGAGTAAATATAGAGATGCGCATAGCCACTCTCGGTTAAAGAGAGGAGCAAGAGATTTTGGAGGGTGCCGGAGGGCGGCGGAGTGAGGGCGGTTTCGGGATCGGCGGGCCGGAGAGGGGTGGGGGAGGCCGACTCGAGAGGGGGCAGGGCGGGGCCGGCGGGCGTCTCGGACCCGCAGCCGGCCGCGCCGACCAGCAGCAGGATCAGGCTGACGAGGAGCAGCAAGGAACGCAAGAGGCGGGAGGCAGGGTTCATGGTCAGGGGAGGGGCAGGGAGAGTAAGGTCATCGGATCGAAGGCCTGGTACTGGCCGCTCAGAAACCAGGTTTCGTAGGCGGCCATTTCGGCCGGGCTGGCGTCGCCGGTGTAGTAGGCCATGGCCTCGAAGGTGAAGCCCGGCGGGCCGTAACGAATCTCGAGGTGCAAGTGGGGGGCAACCGTCCAGCCGGTCAGGCCGACGCGGTTGAGATATTCGCCGCAGGCGACGGGCTGTCCGATGGCGAGGTCGGGCGGGTCGGCCAGGTGGGCGTATTGGTGATAGACGGAAAATCCAGGCGGGATGCCGACCGCCTCGATCAACGCTGCCGGCAGCCGTTCGTAGGGGGTCTCGAGGAGGACCATGTGGCCGGAGGGCGGCCGGTCGAGGACAATGCCTGCCACCTGCCCATCCATGATGGCCTGGACGGGATCGTAGAGGGATGATTCTTCCTCGCCCAGCGCCCAGTGGCCCAGGTCGAGGCCGTAGTGGTGATCGGGGGCGGCCGGGAGAAAGGCCCACGAGACGAGAGAGGGCAGTTGTTCGAGCGGGTGATGGCGGAGCGGCGAGCAGATGGCGCTGACCGGGACGGGGCTGGGGCCGGGGGAGGGGGTGGGCGTTGGGGCAGGCCGGGTCGGGAGGACGGTGGGAGAGGCCGGCGGGGAGAACGTGAGCGTCGCCACCGGCGAGGGGGGCGGCGCGGCGCAGGAGGCAAGAGGGATGGTCATTAGCAGGCAGCGAACAATGAACAGCGAACCGCGGACGGCGTTCAGGAGGCGGCGTTCGGCGTTCGGTGAGCGGCGGGGAGAGGGCATCATTCGGAAGCGGGGATGTCGAAGGTGATCTGACGGCGGTCGGTCTCGCCGAGATCGGCATAGAGGAGGATGGCGGTGAGGGTGAGGGGATGGAGGGGGGGCGATTGTTGCGCGCGGATGTGGAGGGTCAGTTCGAGTTTCCAGCCCATCG
>CALGPL010000100.1 GCA_937960595.1 uncultured Anaerolineales bacterium
CAACGGCGGCCGGCTCGAGGTCGAGAGCGAAGCGGGCCCGGGCGCGGCGTTCACCCTCATCCTGCCGGTTGCCAAAAACTGACGTGAACCGCCTCTCCGACTTGCCCACCGCGATTCCTGATCCATCTCCCGAACAGGCCCGCAACAGCCATGATACCCAAAACCGAATGCATCCTCATCCTCGATGATGACCCCGATTTGCGCCGGACCCTGAGCGACATCCTGCGTCACTACGGTTATGATCCTCTCCCCACCGCCCGCGCTCAGGAAGCGCTGCAAGCCGCCGCGCGCCGCGAAGTGGCTGCCGCCCTGATTGACCTGCGCCTGGAAGACCTGCCCGGCATCGAGGCCTTGCGCCGCATCAAAGCAGTATCGCCCCAGACCGAGTGCATCATCCTGACCGGTTACGCCTCCCAAGAGGCCGCCATCGAGGCCGTCAACGCCGGGGCGTATTCTTTCCTGCAAAAGCCCTATGAAATGCAGCAATTGCTGCTCGTCTTGCAGCGTGCTCTTGAAAAACGCGCTGCCGCCCGCGCCCTGGCAGAAAACCAGACCATCTACCGCACCTTTCTGGACTCCAGCGAGGACCTGGTTTTCCTCAAGGACGAAAATTTTCGCTACGTGATCTGCAACCAGGCCAACGCGGCCTTCTTTGGGCGCGCCGTGCAGGAAGTCGTCGGCCGCGACGACTTCGAACTGATGGACCCTCAGGCCGCCGAAAACTGCCGCCGCAGCGATCGCCAGGCCTTGCAAGAAAACCGCCTGGTCGTCAATCTCGAAATTGTCGGCGGGCGCGTTTATGAGACGCGCAAATTCCCGATTCCGCTGGGAGAGGGACGCCTCGGCGTGGGCGGCTACATCCGCGACGTCACCGACCAATTGCAAGCCGAGGAGCAAACGCGCCTGCAAAGCGCTGCCCTGCACGCCTCGGCCAATGCCATCGTCATCGCCAACCGCGAAGGCTTCATCCAATGGGCCAACCCGGCCTTCACCGCCCTGACCGGCTACCAAGTCCCCGACGAGGTCTTCGGGCGCAACCCGCGCGACCTGGTCAAATCGGGCAAGCAGGATCAGCACTTCTACAAAAACCTGTGGGATACCATTCTCTCCGGCAGAGTCTGGCGCGGCACGCTCATCAACCGCCGCAAAGACGGCACGCTTTACGACGAGGAGATGACCATCACGCCGGTCAAAGACGCCGATGGCCAGATCACGCATTTCATCGCCGTCAAACAGGACATCAGCGAACGCAAGCGCGCCGAACAAGAAATCCTGGAAAACGAACGCCGCTATGTTGCTCTGGTCGAAACCTCGCCCGCAGGCATCTTCCGCACCGACCCGGACGGGCTGACCACCTACGTCAGCCCGCGCTGGTGTGAAATCTCCGGCCTGGACGCCCGCTCTGCCCTCGGCAACGGCTGGCTGCAAGCCGTTCATCCCGAGGATCGCCCGGCCCTGGCTTCCGGCTGGGAACAAACCGTCGAATCCGGGCGCCTGTCCACGGCCGAATACCGCTTCCTGCGCCCCGACGGCTCGGTGCGCTGGGTGCGCGGCCAGGCCACCCCGGAGACCGATGCGCAGGGCCGCCGGATCGGCTATGTCGGCGCCATCCTCGACATCACCGAGCGCAAACAAGCCGAGACCGAGTTGCAGCGCCGCGTGGAACAATTGAACGCCCTCAACCGCGCTGCCCAGGCCGTCACCGCCTCGCTGGACCTGGACACGACTCTGAACGAAATCGTCGCCATCGCGCAGCAAGTCAGCGGCGCCGACTACGCCAGCGTCCTGCTGGTGGATGAATCCGGCGCGCCCGGCGAGAGCGCCGAAAATCTGCTCGGCCTCCCCGCCCTGGAAGGCCGCGCCCGCCGCGCCGGCCTGACCCGCTGGATCCTCCAGAATCGTCAGCCGTTCGTCGTCGAGCGGATTGACTCGCGCGGGCGCGTTTCCCCCCCGCCGCCGGCGGGCGCCCCGCGCACCATCAACCCCTACCTGCATCGGCAGGGCATCCAATCAATGGCCGGCCTGCCGCTCCTCGTCGAAGACCGCGTCGTGGGCGTCCTCTACCTGCACAGCCGCCGGCCGAATGCCTTCGAGGGCCAATTGCCGCTCCTGACCGCTTTTGCCAATCAGGCCGCGGTTGCGGTTCACAAAGCGCGCCTCTACCGCGCCCTGGAGCAGGAATTGGCCGAGCGCGCCCGCGCCGAGGCCGAGGTACGGCATCACCTGGCCGACCTGGAAATGCTCTACCGCAGCAGCCTCAATCTCAACCTCTCGCTCGAACCGGCCGAAATCGGCCGCCTGCTGGTCGAGTCTCTTGCCCGTCACCTGCACTGGCATCACGTCGCTGTCCGCCTGCGGCGCGGCGAGAGTCGCGACCTCGAACTGATCGCTTTCAACCAGGCCGGCATACAGCCCGGCGAGGAAGAACAGGTGGCGCGCCAATTCATCAGCCTGGTCAGCAACATGGACCAGGGGTTGAGCGGTCTGGCCGCCCGCCGCGCCGAGACCATCCTCGCCGACGACGTGCACGCCTTCCCCGAATACGTGGAAACCTATGCCGCCGTCCGCTCCGGCCTATATGTACCGCTCAAGATAGAAGGGCGAGTCACGGGAGTCATTGCGGTCGAAAGCGAACAACCGGCAGCCTTCTCTGCCGGCGACGCCCGCCTGCTGGAAACGCTCGCCGCCCAGGCCGCGGCCGCCTTCGAGAACGCCCGTCTTTACCAAGACGCGCTGCGCGCCGGCCAGCGCCGCGAGGTGCTCTACCGCCTCGGCCAGGAAATCAGCCAGAAAATCAGTTCCCCCGAGGCGGTTTACGAAGCCGTCTATCGGGCTGCGCGTCAACTGATGTGCGCCGACAACTTCACCATTGCCCTTCACGACGAAGCCGCCGGCGAGTTCGTCGGCGAATACCTGATCGACGAGGGCCAGCGCTGCCCGCCGGTGCGCGCCCCGATCCAGCAAGGCATCTCCGGCCACGTCATCCGCAGCCGCGCCCCGCTGCGCATCGGCGATGCCCTCAGCGACTCGAACGCTCCCACCCCCGTCCACTACGGCAGCGATCGTCCGTCGCGCGCCTACCTGGCCGTCCCCTTGTTCGTGGGGGAACGCGTCATCGGCGCCATGTCGGTGCAGAGTTACCGGCCGAACGCTTACACCCCCGAAGACCAAACC
>CALGPL010000101.1 GCA_937960595.1 uncultured Anaerolineales bacterium
TCACCCTCACACCGCAGAACGTCAAGCGAGCCGGCGAAGCGCTGGAGCGGCTGGCCGGGCTGGAGGCGCGCAGCCTCTCGCTGAGCGCCTCAGACGCCTCTCTCAAAGACGACCTGCTCGCCCTGCGCAACCGCGCCGCCGAACTCGGCCTGACCCTGCGCTGGGACCTGCCTGTCCCCTACTCGGCACAAAACCCTGCCACGCTCGAAGTGGTGGACGAGGAACTCCCCGAAGGCGCCGGCAAAGTCTGGCTCTACCTCGAACCCGACGGCGACGTCCTCCCCGCCCAGGGCGAACCGGACAAGG
Source organism: uncultured Anaerolineales bacterium (assembly GCA_937960595.1). Classification (GTDB taxonomy): domain Bacteria; phylum Chloroflexota; class Anaerolineae; order Anaerolineales; family Villigracilaceae; genus JAFGSI01. The sequence goes on from CALGPL010000101.1 coordinate 307, forward strand.
TGCTGGGCAACTTCCTGAAAGACCCCTGGGAGAAGATTTACCCGCGCTAACCGACCGGCCATTTCGCGCTGTGCGGAGTAGACAAACGACGCAGGAGCCGCTTGTGAATTCACTGCGAACAAGCGTTCAAATACAAGGGACACGAAGGGCGCACGAAGGTCAATAGAAGCGTTTCCTTTGAGTTTCCTTTGTGTGACCTTCGTGTTTGATTGGTGTTTGCAGGAGACTCGCGAGAAAAGACTTTGCGTCTTCGCACCTTTGCGTTAAAAACCTTGATATTCCCAAAGAGAACCGGCCATGAAAATTTCACCTGCTCTTTTCTTCTTGGTTACTATCCTCTTCTCTCCAGTTGCTTTCTTCTCATCCCCCGATTTTGCCGCCGTAGACGCCTACGTTGCCGCCCAGGCGCGGGCAGCCAACCTGCCCGGCCTGGCCATCGGCATCGTCCGAGATGGGGAGGTGGTTCACACTGCCGGCTTCGGCCGCGCCGACCGCAGCGGCGCGCCGGTCACCCCGCAGACGCCCTTCGTCATCGGCTCGGTCAGCAAGGGATTCACCGCCCTGGCCATCCTGCAACTCGCCGAGCAGGGAGAGATTGACCTCGACGCGCCCGTCCAGACCTACCTGCCCTGGTTCACCCTGGCAGACCCGCAGGCTGCCTCGCAAATCACCCTCCGTCACTTGCTCAATCAGAACAGCGGACTGGGCTACAACGACAGCACCCGCCCGATGTGGGATCGCCCCGGCCGGTTCACCCTCGAGGCGCGCCTGCGCCAACTCTCCGACCTGCCCCCGCGCCGCGCCCCCGGCGCCGACTTCGAGTACTCCAACTACAACTACATGCTCCTCGGCGCGGTCGTAGAGGCCGTCTCCGGTCAGACCTACGGAGACTATGTCGCCGGCCACATCTTCGCCCCGCTGGGGATGAGCGCCGGCGCCGTCTCGCCGGAGCAGGCCCAGGGTCTGGCCGCGCCGCACCGCTGGTGGTTTGGCTTCCCCGCGCCGGTGGAGGCGCCCTATCTGGCCGACGCTCTCCCCGCCGGCTTCCTCATCGCCGGCGCGGAGGACATGGCGCGCTATCTCGCCTTCCAGCAAAGCGGCAATCCGGCCATCCTTTCGCCCGAAAGCCTGGCCGCTCTGCATGAGTCCTGCATCCCCTCCGGCGGCGGCAACGAATACTGTTTCGGCTGGGTGCGCGGCCCGTTTGGTGAGCGCACCGCCCTGTACCACGAAGGCGCGGCGGAAGGCTACTACTCGGTCGTCGCCCTCGACCCCGCAAGCGGCTGGGGCGTGGTTGTGCTGGCCAACGTCAACGGGATGATCGCCGCCCCGCCCAAAGACATCGCCATCGCCCTGCTCGACCATCTCGCCGACGGGACCCCGCTTGCCGTCTCGCGCCGCTTCGGCCTGACCTACGCGGTGGTGGACGCCGTCATCCTCGCCCTGACCGGCCTGATGGTCTTCTCGCTCGTCCGCCTGCCGCGCGCCGTCCGCAAATCGCTGGCGCAGCCTCCGCGCGGCTTGGGCGGCTGGGCCGGAAAGGTCGTCCTGCCCATCCTGAGCGAGTTCATCCTGCCCTATGTGGCCTGGGTCTTCCTGCCGCAGGGAGCCGGTTTCCCAATGTGGAAGGTCTTCTTCATCTTCCAGCCCGACCTGGTCGCCTGGGTCTTCCTGATGGCCGGGCTGTTTGTCCTGCGCGGCCTGCTGCGCGCCGGACTGACTTTTGCCGCCCTGAAACCGTCCATCCCGTAGGACAGGCTTTTAGCCTGTCATCCTGTAGGACAGGCTTTAGCCCGTCACCCCGTAGGACAGGCTTTAGCCCGTCACCCCGTAGGACGGGCTTTAGCCCGTCACCCCGTAGGACGGGCTGTTAGCCCGTCACCCCGTAGAACGGGCTGTTAGCCCGTCAGACACAGTAAGGAAACCCTCCCAATGGAAAACGACTACCTGATCCTTCTCCTCACCGCCCCGAACACGGAAAGCGCCCGCCAGATCGCCCGCACCCTGGTCGAAAAGCGCCTGGCGGCCTGCGTCAACATCTTGCCGGGCATCACCTCGATTTATCGCTGGGAAGGCCAGGTGCAAGAAGAAGCCGAAGTTTTGCTCATCGCCAAGACCCACCGCCTGCGCCTGGAGAGCCTGCAAGCAGAAATCAAGGCCATTCACCCCTATCAGGTGCCGGAAATCATTGCCCTGCCGGTCGTCGCCGGGCTGGAGGCTTACCTGAACTGGGTCGGGGAAAGCGTGCAAACTTCCGACCCGGCCCAATCATGAAAGAGATGCGCCCGACAGAGTCCACATTATTCTTTCAGACAACGAGGGAATTCGGCAACTCAATTCCAGCCATAGATGAACACAGATAAACATAGAAAGTTTGATGAACGCTCATCTGCGTCCCTCTGTGTTTATCTGCGGCCAATGAAAATCAACGAACGGTTTCGATAACAGCCTATGGACAACCCCGTCGAACATGCCTCCGCCCGCTTTGCCCAGGGCCTCAATTGCGCCCAGGCCGTCTTTGCGACCTTTGCCCCCGCCCTCGGCCTGGACGAGACGGCCGCCCTGCGCCTCGCCTCGCCCCTCGGCGGCGGCATAGGACGCAGCGGCAACGTCTGCGGCGCGGTGACCGGCGGACTGATGGCCCTCGGCCTGGGGCGCGACGCTTCCACGCCCGAAGGCAAGGAATCCACCTATCTGCTGGCAGAGGAATTTATCCGCCGCTTCCGAGAAAAGCACGGCACGATTCTGTGCCACGTCCTGCTCGGCTACGACATCAGCGCGCCGGAAGGCCTCGCCGCCGCACGGGGGAGCGGACGTTTCAAGGAAATCTGTCCGTTCGTTGTGCGCACGGCAGCCGAAATGACCGCCATCCTGCTGGCAGAAAAGGGATGAGCGCCGACGGAGACCGGCAAAGATGACCATCCCTCCCCTCCCGCTCCCCGAATCCTACTGGGTCATCCCCGGCCGCTTCCTGGCGGGCGAATATCCCGGGCTGGGCAGCGACTTCCAGATTCGCAAGCGCCTCACCGCCTTGCTGCTGGCCGGGCTGGATACTTTCGTCAACCTGACCTGGCCGGGCGAACTCCCGCCCTACGAAGGCCTCCTGCAAGAAGAAGCCCGCCTGCTAGACAAAACCGTCACCTGCCTGCGCTTCCCCATCCCCGATTTCGGCCTGCCGACGCCGCAGGAAATGACCCGCACCCTCGACGCCCTCGACGCCGCCCTGGCCGACGGCCACAACCTCTACCTGCACTGCTGGGGCGGCGTGGGTCGCACCGGCACGACCGTCGGCTGTTACCTCGTCCGGCATGGCCTGAGCGGCGAACAAGCCCTGGCGCAACTGGCGGCGTGGTGGCGCGCCGTCCCCAAGAGCGCCCGTCACCCCCGTTCGCCGGAGACCGAGGCCCAAGCGGCCTTCGTCCGCGCCTGGATGGACCAGGAAAACCGTCGAAAACGCCGCCCCTAAAGCCGCCCTCTCATGGGTGGCATCGTTTCCATCCGTCCTTCCCTACAAGAATCCGCCCAAGATGGAGAAACCGATTGAAATCGGCAAGTTGAAAAGACCAGGAGGAACTTGACAATGAAAAGACATTCCCCGCTGTTAACCCTGGCCCTGCTGCTGGGAACAGCCTTGCTGCTGGCCTGTACCTGCAGTGGATCCGGCCTTCCTTTCGGCCTCTTTGCCACACCGACCTCCACGCCGACTCCTACCGCCACCCCCACCCTGACCCCCTCGCCAACCCCCACCCTTGCCATCAATCTTGGCAACGTCGTTACCGTGCAGAATGGCGGTTTCTCGTTCCGCCCGGTGATCGGCTATAGGGTCGAGACCGAAAGCGACATTGTTTACATTAGCAGTCCGAACCAGCGCGTCCTGGTGTTCATGGCCGGCGCCTACGACACCGCCGAGAGCGATGCGAATCAAGTGTCTCAGGAATTCCTGAACGAAATCCGCTCCGACATACCCGACATGGTCACCAGCCCGCCCTTGCCCGTCTATGTGAGCGGCATCGAAGGGCTGGCAACCGACCTGAGCGGCACGTTGAGCGGCACCGAAACTGCCGGGCGTCTGGTAGTCGTCATGCCCTATGAAAACCAGTACTTCATCTCCATCTGCCTGACCAACGGCGCCCTCTACTGGGAGAGCGAGGGCCGCCAAGCATTCGAGGCTATGCTGGCAACGGTCACCTTCTTCAGCCTGCGGTGAGTATCGACTGGCATCTCCGTTTTCGCCAGCAGGCCGGCTGGACGCGCGACCTGCGCGCCTATCTCTTCGGACGCGCCGGAATCGAGCGGGCGCGGCGCGTGCTGGAAGTCGGCTGCGGGACCGGGGCGGTGCTGGCCGAAGTCCCCGGCCCGGCAGCCCGCTTCGGGCTGGACCTCGAGCCGGCGCACCTGACCGAGGCGCGGACTCACGCCCCGCGCGCCTCCCTCCTCTGCGCCGACGCCCACGCCCTGCCCTTCCCCGACGGCGTCTTCGACATCACCTTCTGCCATTTCCTCCTGCTGTGGGTGCGCGACCCGCTCCAGGCGTTGAGCGAGATGAAGCGCGTCACCCGCCGGGGCGGATTCGTCCTGGCGCTGGCCGAACCCGATTACAGCCGCCGCGTCGACGAACCCGCCGCCCTGGCGCCCCTGGGCCGTCTGCAGAGCGAGTCCCTCCGCCGCCAGGGTGCAGACCCCTCCCTCGGGGCGCGGCTGGCCGACCTGTTCCACCGGGCGGGCATCACGCTCCTCGAAACGGGAACCCTGCGCGGGGGGGGAACGCAGCCGCTTTCTCCCGAGGAACGCCGCCTCGAATGGGCCGTGCTGGAAGCCGATCTGGCCGGTCTCGTCCCGCAGAGTGAAATCGAACGTCTCAAGCGTCTCGACGAACAGGCCTGGCAGACCGGCGAGCGCGTTCTCCACGTGCCGACCCATTTCGCCTGGGGACAGAGGCCATGACCTTTTTCCCTTGCCGCTCTTCGGAAGGGGCTTTATAATGATTCCGGAGGCATCCTTGAGCGAAGAGATCCCTGCCGGCGAAAACCAGCCCCTGCCGGAGACCCCAAAAGCGGATTGGAAGCGCACCCTGCGCGACATCCTGGAAACCCTGGGACTGGCGCTGGTCCTTTTCCTGGTCATCAACGCCATCTCGGCCCGCGTGCGCGTGGACGGCTTCTCGATGCGCCCGACCCTCGAGAACGACCAGTTCGTCCTCGTTTATCGTTTGGCCTATCTGAACGGCCATTTCGAGCGCGGTGACATCATCGTCTTCCGCCCCCCGATGTATCCACAGGAAGACTCCTGGCGGCATTTGCTCGGCCTGCCGGGCTTCAGCCTCTACGAGGATTACATCAAACGCATCATCGGCCTGCCCGGCGAGACGGTGCGCATCGAGGGCGGCCAGGTCTTCATCAACGACGTCCGGCTCGCAGAACCTTACATCGCCGCGCCGCCGCAGTATTCCGGAGTCTGGTACGTGCCTGAAGGGCACCTCTTCGTTCTGGGCGATAACCGCAACAATTCATCCGATTCGCACAGTTGGGGCCCGCTGCCGGTCGAGAATGTGGTCGGCAAGGCCATCCTGGTCTACTGGCCCTTTCGCGACTGGATGGTGCTCCGCAACCAAAACGCATTGGCCGCGCCATGAACGAAAACCTTCCCCCCCAATCCTACCCCTGTAAAGAGTGTCAGGCAGGCATGCTACGCCCGACCTACCTGACCTACTTCACCTGGCTGGATGAAGAACTGGTCACGGTGCCGAATTTCCCGGCCTGGGTATGCGACGTCTGCGGGCGGCGCGAGTACGACGAACGCGCCATTTCCTGGCTGGTGACGCTGCTCAATCCCGAGACCGGCAAACCGGCGCCGCGCCGGCCCCGGCCGCGCCCGCCGGTGAACAAGCGCGACTCCTCCCATCCCCTCCCCAAATGAGCCTGAGACTGGAGCCGAGGTATGCCGACTGAACCCACCACCACCCATCGCCTGATCTCCGTCGATTTCCTGACGCAAAGTTACCGCGTGGTAGGCAAGGTCATGACGCCCCACACCGGCGTGATCGGCCTGTTGAACGATACCACCACCTCTTTCATGGAAGTGCTGGACGCCAAACTGGCCCGTCTGCACATGCCGACCAAACTGGTGGGCGAGTACAAGGTCATCGATCTGGTCAAATCGAATGTGTTTGCCGTCTGCCTGACCCGCCGCGAGGACCTCGGCCCGCAGGCGCTGGCGCGCGGCGGGTATCAGAATCTGGCCAAGTATCCCCTGCGAGTCACCACCCAAGTCTACGAACTGGAAGGGACGCTGGAATGGGCCGGCCGCTTCGACTTTGCCACCGTCATGGTCGAGGGCATCCGCGACTTCGTCCCCCTCTACGACACCACACTGACCGCCATCCTCATCCCCGCCCTGCGGATCGAGTCGCCTGCCGCCCTCTTCAACCGCCGCATGGTCGATCTGCTGGCGCTCATTTCAGACAAAAAGGCTTGAGGCGAATTCTCCTTTCTCCGTTCGTAACTGCGCAGCCGCCGCATAAGAGCCGCGGCTCGAAGGCGAAAAATGCCAAAACGTATCCGCAGATTGTGCAGATAACGCCGATTTTTTCTCTCTTCTCTGCACAATCTGCGAAATCTGCAGATGAAGAGGCAGGTAGTTAACTCCGTTCTCGAAAACCACCTGATGTGTGACAAAAAAGAACTTGCGGGCAATTACCGACGCCATGTGCTTGACCCACAGCCGCGGGAATGGTAAAATCCGTCCGCTTTAAGAGCCGCAGACGCCCCCATCGTCTAGAGGACCAGGACGCAGCCCTTTCAAGGCTAAAACCGGAGTTCGAATCTCCGTGGGGGCACTCCCTCCAACCGCCGAACAGGCGGTTTCGGACTTAAAACCGGAGCCCCCTTCGGGGATGCATTCGAATCTCCGGCGGGCACTCCCTCCAACCGCCGAACAGGCGGTTTCGACCTTAAAACCGGAGCCCCCTTCGGGGATGCATTCGAATCTCCGGCGGGCACTCCCTCCAACCGCCGAACAGGCGGTTTTTGTTTTGTCGCCGAAATGTTTATAATACACCTGTTATACAAATCCAGGAGGTCCCCATGAAAACCATCCGCTCGTTGAGCCTGCTCGGCCCCGTCCTGCTCCTGGCCGCCGTGCTGATCTCCGGCTGCAGCGGCGCATCCCCGCGCATCCTCGCGGTGACGCTCGACCGCAGCGAACTGCCGCGCTATGAATCGCTCGAAATCAAAGTAATTCTGGAGGCCCGCTACGACAATCCCTACGATGCCCGCCAGGTCCGGCTGGACGGCCTCTTCACCGCCCCCGATGGAACGCAGATGACCGTTCCGGGATTTTGGGACGGCGAGGACGCCTGGCGGGTGCGCTTCACCCCCTCTCAGACGGGGGAGTGGCAGTACGCTCTCACCGTCCGCGACCGGCGCGGGGTCAGCCAGCCGGCCGAAGGGAGTTTCGTTGTCGCCCCGTCCGATTTGCACGGCTGGCTGCAAGTCGGCACATGGGTTGACCCGTCCTACAGCAGCCGCTATCTGGTCTACCACGATGGGACGCCCTTCTACGGCGTCGGTCACTGCGACGCCCTCAACATCCTGACCGACGGCTTCGATGCCGAAAGCGGCGTGCGCCTGTTCGACAACATGCGCGCCGCGGGCGAAAATTATGTGGTCTGGTGGCCGCTCTACACCAATTCGCCGATCAGCAACAGTTACGACCAGTACAACCTCGCCAATCTGAAAATGATCGACTTGATCGTGGCCGACGCCCAGGAAAAAGGCATCTTCCTCGTCTTCACCGTCTGGGATCATCCCGAACTGCGCGACAACACCCATCCCTGGGGCAACGGCCGCTGGTCCGCGAACGGCTTCAATGACCTGGGCGAAATCTCCCTCTTCTTCACCGACCCCGAAGCCTGGGCCTGGCAGGAAAACTTCTACCGCTACCTGATCGCCCGCTGGGGATACAGCCCGGCCATCGGCCTGTGGCAGATCGTTTCGGAGATCAACGGCACCAACGCCTACGATCAGGCCAATCCGTGGCACGAACGCGTGAACGCTTACTTTGCTGCCAATGACCCCTACCGTCATCCCACCACCGCCAGCATGTCGGGGGACACGGATTGGCCGGAAGGATATGCCGTGACGGATGTGCCTCAAGTTCATGTCTATGACCTGGAAGATCCCATCGAGGCCGCCGAGACGATCGCCTCCTGGACCGGCCGGATGTGGACAGGGCAGGCCAAGCCCAACTGGATTGGAGAATTCGGCGTTCCCGGCAACCAGGTTTACCCCGAGTTGTTCCACAACGCCATCTGGGCGGCGCTGGCCTCCGGGGCGTCTATGACGCCCGCCGAATGGAACAGCGCCGGCTCCTGGGGCGAGATGACCGCCGACCTGTACGCCGACAACAGCCGCCTGGCGCGTTTCGTGGCCGACCTTCCCCTGGCGCGCCTCGACCCCTCCCCGCTGCAAATCCGCAGCCGCGATCCGCAGGTGCGCGGCTGGGGCCTGGCCGGGCAAGAGGGCGGCCTGCTCTGGGTCCAGGACTTTTCTCTGCAGGGCCGGCCGATCGCCGAAATCCGCGCCGGTCAGACCGTCCGCAGCGGGGTCGAGATCGAAATCGGTGGGCTGGCGGAAGGGACCTACACCCTGACGCCCTACGACCCCTGGCAGGGCGTTTATCTGGAACCGATCCAGGTCAGTTGTCTCCAGAATCGCCCCTGCGCCTTTGTCTTGCCCGATTTCACCGCCGATCTCGCTTTGCGCATCGAGCGCAGCCGCTAACGCAACCTCGGCGAGGCGACTTCCTCGTTTGGGATATAATCTTCGCATGTCCTCCCTCCTCATGACCGGCTCTGCCCTTGCCGGGACGACGGTGGTCGTCCTGGCCGTCCTGTACGCCGCCCTGGGATACCGCGGCAAGCGCGGCGAGCGCTATTCGCTCCTCAATCACTTCATCTCCGAACTGGGAGAGATCGGCGTTTCGCGCCGGGCCGGGATCTTCAACGCCGGATTGATCGTCGGCGGCTTGTTGCTCCTGCCCTTTGTGATTTGGCTTGGCCTGGCCCTAGATAGCGTTTTGGGCTGGATCGGTACGATTTTTGGGACAGCCGCGGCGCTGGGCGTGACGGCGGTCGGCACCTTCCCGCTCAACCGGCGCCAGGCACACATCCTGGCTGCCATGACCTTCTTCCGCGCCGGGCTGGGGATGGTTTTCTTCTTCGGGCTGGCAACCCTCTTCCAGCCGGCAGACCAGCCTTCCGTTCCGAAAGCCGCCGCTCTGCTCAGCCTGCTGGCTGTGCTATCTTTTGGCTCGTTCCTGGCCTTGCCGCGCCTCCAGAAACCAGAAAACAATCCCCTCGACCCCCTCGACCCCGACCTCGTCCCGGAACGGCCGCGCTTCTGGGCGCTGGCCTTCCTGGAATGGCTGGTCTTCTTTGCGACCCTCTTCTGGCTTTGTGGGCTGGCTCTGTTGATCTAAAGCCTCTTTTCGAGCACCAACGAGTTCATCTCTCCAAAGAACAGGAGCAGGCTGCCAGACAAAGCCGCCTGCTCCTGGTTCTTGTTTTCAGGCCCGGCTCCTTCAGTCTCCCTCCACGAACTGGCGGGCTTGTTCGACATAAGCCAGGCTTTGGTGGCGGAAGTAGGTATTGTACAGCGTGGCGTAGTGGCCGCCCCGGAGCAGCAGCCCGTCGTGGTTGCCCTCCTCGATGATGCGGCCCTTTTCCAGGACGATGATGCGGTCGGCGGCCTTGACCGTCGAGAGGCGGTGGGCGATCAGGATGCTGGTCGACTCGGACAGGATCAGGTTGAGGGCCTGCTGGATCTGCCACTCGGTGAACGGGTCGATGCTGGCAGTGGCTTCGTCCAAAATGAAGATGGCCGGTTTCTGGACGAGAACGCGCATCAGCGCCACCAGTTGCCGCTGCCCCATCGAGAGCATGCCGCCCCGCTCCCCGACCTGCGTCTCCAGCCCATCGGGCAGCGTCTCCAGCCAGTCGCCGTCGCCGATGCGGCGCGCCATGGCCAGAATCTCGGCGTCGGTCACGTGGGGGGCGGCGTAGCGGATATTGTCGGCAACCGTGCCCGAGAACAGGAACGGCACCTGCGAGACAATTCCCAACTGTCGGCGGTACGAAACCAGATCGAAGGTGCGAATATCCATCCCGTCGATCAGGATGCGCCCCCCCTGAAACTCATAGAAGCGGGCAATCAGCCGGGCGATGGAGGTCTTGCCCGAACCGGTGTGACCGACGATGGCCAGATTCTCCCCGGGGCGGATCTCCAGGCTGAAGTCGGTCAGAACGGGATCGTTGTCAGCATAGCGAAAGGTGACCCGCTCGAAGCGGATGCTCCCGCGCAGGCGCGGCACCGGACGCGCCTCGGTCTGGACGACGGCCGGCTCGGCGTCGATCAGGGCGAAGACGCGCTCCGAGGCGCTCAGCCCCGACTGAATCTGCGCCCAGAAGGCCGAAAGATTCATGACCGGCCACAGGAAGCGATCCAGGCTCAGCAGGAACAGGTACCAGGCTCCGGCCGAGATGACCGCCGTCGCCGCGCTGACCCCGCCCAGATAGACCAGAATCGCGGTGAAGATGCCGGTCGTGGCGTTCAACACCGGGAAAATCAGCGAAAGGACAAAGCCGCGCTGAATGTTGAACCGGTACGACTTTTGATTGGCGCGGTTGAACTCGTCGAAGATGGTCATTTCCTGACGGAAATTCTTGGCCACCGCGATGCCCGAAACCGTCTCTTTGATGGCAGCGTTGACGTCGGCCATGGCCTGCATGCCCTTCTTGGTCACAGCGCGGGCCAGGCGGCGGAAGCCGATGGCGATGCCGAAGACGATCGGCATGAAAGAAAACAAGACCAGCGAGAGACGCCACTCGGTGTGGACCAGCACCGCGCCGAGCAGCACCGCCTGGACCACCTGCGAGGCTACATCGGTGACGATGGTGACCAGTTGGCTCAAATCATTGGTGTCGGAGTTGATGCGCGAGACGATCCGCCCGGAGGAATATTGGTCATAGAAAGACAAATCGTGCCCGGCGGCGGCGCGGAAGGCGCGCGTCCGCAGGTCGAGCACCACGTCGCCGAGGACGCGCACCGTCAGGCTGCGCCGCAGCCAGTTCAGCCCCCACTCACTGACGCCCACCAACGTGACGATGAGCGGGATGAGAACCAGCACGATCCAATGATTGGTGTCGTCCAGAAAATCGAGCGCCCGCCCGCCAACGATGGGCAGCAGGGCGCCGACCAGCGAGATGATGAGCGTCAGCAGGGAAATGAGGATCATCCCCTTGCGATAGGGCTTGAATTGGGCCGCAAGACGTTTGACCAGGTCGCGGTCTTTGTATTGACGGTCGTATTTTTCGGGGTTGAGTTCTTCGAAGAAGCCCATAAGTCATCCTGAGGGCAGCGCCCTTTAAGTTAGATGCTCTCTGTCATCCATTTCATCGCCAAGGCGCAAAGGCACCAGGTAGAATTTTGGCCGCCGAGGGCAATTCCCGACAATTTTTAAGCATCTTAGCGTTCTTCGCGTCTTGGCGGTGATTACGAAATCAAGTCTATTCTCTAAAAATCCTGGCGTAGGCTTCGGAAGTCCGCAGCAAGTCCTCGTGCCGGCCGATGGCGGCGACGCGGCCCTTGCGCAGGACGACGATCAGGTCGGCCCAGCGGATTTGCGAGAGGCGATGCGTGATGATAAAGGTGGTGCGTCCCCGGGCCGCGGCGGCGATGGCGCGCTGGATCAGGTCTTCGGTGGCCGAGTCGATCGCGGAGGTCGAGTCATCCAGGATGAGGATGCGCGGGTCGGTCAGGAAGGCGCGCGCCAGGGCCAGGCGCTGGCGCTGTCCGCCAGAGAGGGTCACGCCGCGCTCGCCGATGACGGTCTGATACTTGTCGGGCAGGGCCTGGATGAACTCATCGGCCTGGGCCGCGCGGGCGGCGGCTTCGATCTCGGCCTGGGTGGCGCCTGGCTTGCCGAAGGCGATGTTCTCGGCGATGGTGCGCGAGAAGAGGAAGATATCCTGTTCGATGATCGAAATCTGGCGGCGCAGGGCGGCCAGGTTCCAGTCGCGCACGTCGCGCCCGTCCACCAGCACCTGGCCGCAGGTGACATCGTAGGTACGATTGACCAGTTTCATCAGGGAGGTCTTGCCGGTGCCGGTCTGGCCAACGATGGCGACCGTCTGGCCGGGGAGGACTTTGAAGGTGATTTCCTGCAGGGTGGGTTCGCCCTCGTCATACGAGAAGCAAGCGCCGCGGAATTCGACCTCGCCGCGAATCGTCCCGGCATAGCCGGCCTCGTTCTGGTCGAGGTTGTTCTCGCGGTTCATCAGTTCAAGGATGCGGCGGGCGCCGGCCAGGCCAAGCGAGATTTGCGAATAGGCCCAGATCGAGGTCCAGGTGGGAAAGTCGAGCATCAGCAGCAGGCCCATGTAAGCGACAATGTCGCCGACCTGCAGGATTCCCTGGCGATAGAGCAGAATGGCATGGAACAGGCCGACGCCCAGCGCGACGGCAAACATCAGCAGAGGGATGAAGCGCGCTTCCAGGTCACCCTGGCGGACGTTGGCGGCCCGCACGCGGCGGGCGTTTTCCTCGAACCGCCTGACCTCTGCCTCCTCCTGGGCGGCGCCTTTCATGACCTCGACGCCGTCGAGGGCCTCGGCCAGATGGATGTTCATCTGCCCAAACGAGGCGCGCACCTCGTCGGTGATCGGTTCCATTTTTCGCAAGTAGGCGCGCAGGGCAAAGAAATACAGAATCGTGTAGATGAGCGGGGTCAGAATCAACGTCGGGTGATATTGGACGGCGTAGATCATCGGCATGAACAGGAAGATGATCGAGCCGACCACCAGGTTGACGCCCGGGCTGAAGAGATAGTTGACCTCGCGCACATCGTTGGTGGCGCGCGCCATCGTGTCGCCGACCGGCTGCAGGCTGTGGAAGGTCATGCTCTTGCCGAGCAGCGCGACGTACAGTTCGTCGCGCACGTCGCGCTCGACCTTTTGGGCGATGACCTCGGCCCCGAAGTTGCGCCCCAATTGCAAGACGGCGCGCAGCACCTGAGAGCCGCCGATCAGCAAGGCAATGGGAATCAAGGCCCTGACGGCGGTCGGATCGGCAGCGATGGTATCGAAGGCCCGGCCGGTCAGCATGGGGACGTAGGCGGCCAGTTGAGCATTGCCCCAGGCGCCGACCATCATGATGACGATCAGCCACCAATGGCGCAGCCCGTGGCTGAGAATCCAACGCACCGGTCCACGTCGGTCGGAGCGGCGGCGGGTCAGCGTGAATTCGGCGGGGGAAGCAACAGCAGTCATAGGTCAAAAAAGCCTCCCGTCCATTCCGCGGGAGGAATCCATTTTACCACGCGCCCATCTGCCCGGCACAACCAGAAACAGAAATGGGTGTTGTACTTCATGAACGATTTCATCCCTCGAGAAAAGGAAAGGAGAAAATTTCTATGAAGAAAGGTCTTCCCACCCTCATCCTGGCGATTTACCTGATCGTTGCCGGCGTGCTGGCGTTCATCCCCAACATTCCCTTTGGGAACTATATCCTCGGCGTGCTGGCCATCGTCGCCGGTGTCCTCCTGCTGATCCAAAAGAAATAGCGGGCCGGACCGTTCAAATAAACAAAGAAGCCTCCCCCATCGGGAGGCTTCGCTTTTTCTTGCCATTTGAAGAGATCAGTTTTCTGTCAGCCAATCCAGGGCTTCTTCGCGGCTGTCGAAGGCTGCCACGCGGGTATCGCCGAGCACATTGGCAAAAAGAGTGAGCAGGATGCGCCTCGAACCCGAAAACCCCAGCAGGGCGCGCTTGCGGACCGAACGATTGGCGCGCGGCACAATCTGCCGGATGATGCGCATGTTGGTCGTCGACTCGACTGTGCCTTCCAGGCTGCTGAGCACCAGAACGGACTTCTCCGGCTCGGCCGCGATCACAGCCACCGCCTCCTCGACCTCCTGCCTGAGCGCCTCGGAATCGGTCCCAAAGCCGGAATAGTCGGCGAAAAAGATGCGCTTGCCTTTGTGCTCGATCCAATGCGATTTCATAAGACTTTCCAAAATTATACATCAGTTCTCTCCCCCCGGCCAGAAAAAGGAACGGCGGATGACCACATCTTGAACTGCCCCATCAGCAGATTTTCGGCCACAAATTTCATGGCGCGAATTTTCCTTTCTCCTTGCGCGCAAATTCGCGTCATTCGTCCCAGAAAAGAACTCGTGGGCAAGCCCCGCAAAGGAACGCCCTGGCCCGCCAATCCGCTGCTTCGGGCCGGCTTTGGGTGACACATTCCCTGTGATTCATCTGACAAAAATTAATTGACGCCGTCTCTTTTCTATTGTAAACTTTCAAAAATCGCAACTATCCCAATCACAGCGAGGTCAACCCCATGAAAAAACGCCGCAGTTTTTATCCCGTGTTTGTCGTGATCGTGTTTTTCCTGTTCATATTCCTGCATCAGACAGATAAACTGCTCATCGGTTCGCTGCAAATTCCCATCAGCGAATCGTTCGGTCTGAACGGCAAACAGTGGGGCCTGATCAACGCCGGGGCCTTGGTCATCGGCACGATTCTGTATCCTCTGTGGGGCTATCTGTATGACCGCTACGCGCGGGCCAAACTGCTGGCGCTGGCATCCTTCATCTGGGGCGCCACGACCTGGATGAGTTCGATCGTCCGCACCTTTCCGCAGTTCCTGGTCACGCGCGCCTCGACCGGCATTGACGACTCGTCCTATCCGGGCCTGTACAGCCTGGTGGCCGACTACTTCGGCCCGAAGGTGCGCGGCAAGGTCTACGGCGTCTTGCAGATCCCCCAGCCGCTCGGCTATCTCTTCGGCATGATTCTGGCGCTGATGGTCGCCCCTCTCCTGAACGGCAAATTGTTCGGCCTGGAGGGCTGGCGGGCGATCTTTATCATCACCGGCGCCCTGGGCATCTTGATGGCATTTCTCATTTTCTTCGGCGTCAAGGAAATGCCGCGCGGCAAGGCCGAGCCCGAGTTCGAGGGCATGCAGGAGATCGGTCAATTCCGCTTCACGTGGAAGGGCGTCGGCGAGGTGATCAAAAAGAAGACCATGTGGTTCGTCTTCTTGCAAGGATTCGCGGGCGTCTTCCCCTGGAACGTGATCACCTACTTCTTCGTCGGCTATTTGCTGACCGAGCGCGGTTACGACAACAACGCCGTGCTCTTCGTCATGGGGCCGGTCATCCTGATCCTGGCAATGGGGTATTTCGTCGGCGGTTATCTGGGCGATCTGCTCTTCAAATTCACCCGCAAAGGGCGCATCATCGTCTCCAGCAGCGGCGTCATCCTGGGCGCCATCTTCCTCCTCCTGGCGCTCCTGACGCCCGTCGAAGACCGCACCACCTTCTTTATCTGGATGGCGCTGACGGCGCTCTTCATGCCCTTCTCCTCGCCGAACGTCCTCTCGACCATTTTCGACATCACCGCCCCCGAAGTCCGCTCGACTGCCCAATCGGTGGAATACTTCGTCGAGAACAGCGGCGCGGCGCTGGCGCCGATCCTGGCCGGCATCGTCGCCGACGCCAGCACCACCCAGAACGCCATCCTGACCATCTGCATCTCGGCCTGGGTGTTGTGCTTCTTCCTCTACCTGGGAGCGCTGTTCTTCATCGACGGCGACATCCAGGCCCTGCGCGCCCAAATGGCCGAACGGGCCGAACAGGAAAAAGCCAGGCAGGCGGCCTAATCGAGAAAGGGGCGGAGCAATCCGCCCCTTTTCTGCCCCAACCGAATCGGCCATGTACCTCACCCCTCTCGACCTCAACGACCGCCGCCAGATCCGGGCGTTCCTTGAACTGCCCTTCCGTTCGCGGCGCGAACTCCGCCGCCTGATTCCCCATCTCAAAGAAGAGAAACTCCAGTACCGGGTTGGCGACTTTGTTCAGATCGACACGACCAACGAAAACATGTTGCGCGAAATTGCCAACTTTGGCGTAGAATTTTGTAAACGGCATCGCGTCTATGTCAGAGCATTGAACTGACCTCTCGATCAATTGCAAGACAGACAGGCGAAGCGAGCCGAAGAGAATTTGCCACGAGGAGGCTTCTTATGGTCAAAATTGTCGCCGATACCACCAGCGGATTGCCGCTCGACCTGGCTGACCGGCTGGGCATTGCAATGATTCCGCAAATCGTCATGTTCGGCGAGGAGTCCTACCGGGACGACACCGAACTGGACACGGTCACCTTCCTGCGCAAACTGCGGGCCTCGCCCGCCCTGCCCAAAACGGCCGCTCCCCCGCCTGCCCTGTACCATCCCATCTACGAAGACGCGGCCCGGCGCGGTGAAAGCGTGGTCGTGGTGGCGCCTTCCACCAAAGTCAGCGGGACGGTGCGGGCGGCCAGCGTCGCCGCTCAGGACTTCCCTAATCTAGAAGTGCACGTCGTCGATTCGCAGACCATCGCCGGCAACCTGGCCAGCCTGGTCCTGCTCGCCCATGAGTGGGCCGGCAACGGGCTGGAGGCGGAGGCCATCGTCGCCCGCTTGAACGAATGGATTCCGCGCGGGCGGATTTTCTTCCTGGTGGATACACTCGAATACCTGCAGAAGGGCGGCCGGATCGGCGGCGCCAAAGCCCTGCTGGGCGAGATGCTGCAAATCAAGCCCATCCTGACCATTCGCGAGGGACAAGTCGAGGCGTTCGAGCAACAGCGCACCAAACGGCGCGCCCTGGCGCGGCTGATCGAAATCGTCGAGGAACAGTGTCCCCGTTCGGCGGCGGCGCGTTTGTGCATGATGCAAATCGAGGCCGAGGAGGAGGCCCGGGCGCTGGCCGCCGACCTGGGGTCCCGCCTCGGTCTCGCCGATCTCCCCCTCTACCAATTGCCGCCCGCCATCGCCGTCCACGCCGGGCCAGGGGTCATTGCTGTCGGCTTCTTCGTTGCCTAAACTCTGCCGGCCCGATCCAGAGGAGGGGCAGGTCAAGCACCCTGACCTAAGCCATTGACCGGCGATCGTTCCCCTCTCGGCACCTGCCCGATCGGCAAGTTCTAGCCGCGAATTTGCGCGCCCTTCTCTCGTGGTATAATGGGCAGGCTATTTTACAAATCCCCACGTTTGTGGAATTTCTAGGAGTATTTTTATGTCTGGACACAGCCACTGGGCCACCATCCGGCGCAAGAAAGGCGCCCAGGATGCCAAGCGCGGCGCTCTCTTTACCCGTCTGGCGCGTGAAATCGTCATGGCAGCGCGCGAAGGCGGCGGCGACCCCGAAATCAATGTCCGCCTGGCGCTGGCCATCGAAAAGGCGCGCGCCAACAACATGCCCAAAGACAACATCGAGCGAGCCATCAAACGTGGCACCGGCGAGGACAAAGAAGGATCTACCATCGAGCAGATCATGTATGAGGGCTACGGGCCGCACGGTGTGGCTCTGATGATCGAATGCGTCACCGACAACCGCAACCGGGCGGTGGCCGAAATCCGCCATCTGCTCAGCCGCGGCGGCGGGAACATGGCCGAGGTCGGGGCGGTCGGCTGGCAGTTCGATCGCAAAGCCTACTTCGTCTTTCCTGCCTCGCTGCTCGATTACGACAAGGCCTTCGAATTGGCCGTCGAGGCCGGCGCCGACGATGTGACCCAGGATGGCGATTCGATCGAGATCACCGGCCCGGTGGAAGCCTTCAAGGCCATCGGCGACAAACTGCGCGCCGCGGGCGTCCAGGTCGAGGAAGCCGGCCTGCGCATGATCGCCAAGCAAGAGATGGAACTCTCGACGGAACAAACGCTCTCGGTCATGCGCTTGATCGAGTCGCTCGAAGAACTCGACGACGTCCAGAACGTCTACCACAACGTCAGAGTTTCGGACGAAGCCTGGGCAGCCCTCGAGGCCGAATGAGATGAGTCTGGTGTTGGGCATCGACCCGGGGACGGCCACCACCGGCTACGGGCTGGTGCGCGACCTGCCGGATGGCGGCCTGGAAGCGGTGGACTACGGCATCATCCCGACTCCGCCCGACCAGCCAGCCCACCATCGACTGGCCATCCTCTATCATCGCTTGAACGAACTCCTGCTTCTCCACCGCCCCGATTCGTGCGCGGTGGAGAAGTTGTTCTTCCAGCGCAACATTTCCACCGCGATTTCCGTCGGGCAGGCGCGCGGGGTCGTTCTATTGGCCATCGCCGAGGCCGGGCTGGAGGTCTTTGAATACACCCCCAACCAAGTCAAGCAGGCGGTGGCCGCCTACGGTTCGGCAGGCAAGCGCCAGGTCCAGGAGATGGTGCGCACGCTCCTCCTGCTGCCCGAAATCCCCCGCCCCGACGACGCCGCTGACGCCCTGGCAGTCGCCATCACCCATCTCAACACCCGCCGTTACTGAATTTGCTGCGCCATTTGCAGGGGGCGTTCAGGCAATGGTACAATCCCCTCATGTTCAAACGCTGGCAATTCTGGGTCGGGCTGCTCATCAGCATCATTTTCCTCTCCTTGGCCCTGCGCGGGCTGAAACTCGGTGACTTCTGGCAAGCGGTGAAAAGCGCCAACTATTGGTGGATTCTGCCCGGCGTGGCCGTCTATTTCGTCGGCGTGTGGGTGCGCGCCTGGCGCTGGCACTACCTGCTCGGCCCCATCAAGAAAATCCCCACCCGCACGATGTTCCCGGTGACCTGCATCGGCTACATGGGCAACAACATCTATCCGGCGCGGGCCGGCGAGGTGCTGCGGGCGATCATCCTGAAGCGGCGCGAGGGCGTCCCGGTCTCGGCCTCGCTGGCGACGGTCATCGTCGAGCGCATCTTCGACGGGGTGGTGATGCTGGGCTTCGTTTTCGTCAACCTGCCCGAACTGGCGCGCCTGGCCGCGGCCGATTCGGGTTTCGTGGGCGACCTGCAGACCCTCTCGCTGTGGGGCGCGGGGATCTTCGCCGCCGCGCTGCTCGTCTTCCTGCTGGCGGCCATGTTCCCCCACCTGACGGCGCGCCTCGGGCAGTGGTTCATTGACCGGCTGCTGCCGAAACGACTCCGCGAAAAGACCGGCGCCATCATGCACAAGTTCCTCGACGGGCTGGCCTCGCTGCGCTCGCCGTTCAATGTGTTGATGGTGTTCGTCACTTCCGTGCTCATCTGGCTGCTGGAGACGGGCAAGTACTGGTTCGTGATGCACGCCTTCGATTTCGAGGTCAGTTTCTTCGCCCTGATGCTGATGAACGGCGTGGTCAACCTGGCGACGACCATCCCCTCCGCGCCGGGCTATATCGGGACGTTCGACGCGCCGGGGATTGCCGTGCTGGCCGCCTATGGCGTGCCGCAGCCGATTGCGGCGGGCTACACGCTCGTTCTGCACGTGGCGCTCTGGCTGCCGATTACCGCCCTGGGGGCGTTCTACCTGGCGCGGGAAGGCATCCGCTGGAGCGACTCGCTACGCGCTGAAGTGTAGGACAGCCTTTCGAGGCTGTCGAAAAAGCGTCCCTCTTGACAAATCTGCGCCTATATTCCATAATGGTTTCAAAATGAAACCATATTGGAGGCCGTTATGGTCGCTGTCACCCTGAAAAACATTCCGCCAGAAGTGTATGAGCGCGTCAAACAAAGCGCCCGAATCAACCGCC
>CALGPL010000102.1 GCA_937960595.1 uncultured Anaerolineales bacterium
GTTTATCAAACCAATCTGCGTTTATCTGTGTTCATCTGTGGCCGAAATTAAGTTACCCAATGCTCTCTTTTGGAAAAGGTTAAATCAGTTCGTCCAAAAGATCGCCTCTTCTCTGTTCCACCCCTTGACAATTCGGCACAAATATTATAGAATACTCTGTGAAAAAGAGTACTCTTTACTCGCTATCCCATCAAAAAGGAGCACGATATGAACATCTCCCCTACCGAAGCCGAAGAAGCCCTGGCCGCCATCCAGGCCATGGCGCAGAAGACCCGCCGGGCGATCTCTGCCAGCGGCGGTTACCTCTTCCTGATTTTGTGGGGCGTCATCTGGCTGCTGGGATTCACCGGCTCGCAGTTCCTCCCCCAGCAATTGGCCGGCTACGTCTGGCTGGCGCTGGATACCCTGGGCGGGATTCTTTCGGCGGTCCTGAGCATCCGGCTGGGACGCGGCATGCGCAGCACGGCCAAACCGGTCACCACCGGGGCGCGCATCGGCCTGTTCTGGCTGCTGCTGTTCGTTTACGTCATCGCCACGGTAGCCGTCTCCTGGCCGGCGGACGGGAAGCAGTTGTCTATGTACATCATTCTGCTTGTCATGGTCGGCTGGATGGCGATGAGCCTGCTGCTCTCTTTCACCTCCCTCTGGCCCGGCCTGATCCTGACCGCCCTGGCGCTGACGGCTTACTTCGTTTTCCCCGCCATCTTCTACCTGCTGATGGCCATCCTGGGCGGCGGCGGGATGATCCTCTTCGGCCTGTACATCCGCTCGAGGTGGTGAGCCATGGCCGAATTGAACGAAACCATCCACCAGCCGGTGCGCCTGCGCATCATGGCTGCCCTGGTCACACTGCAACCGGGCGACGAGGTGGATTTCACCTACCTGCGTGATCTGCTCGAGGTCACCGACGGCAACCTGGGCGCCCACCTGCGCAAACTCGAAGAGGCCGGCTATATCGCCGTCAACAAGACCTTCGTTGAGCGCAAACCGCGCACCTATGTCTCGGCCACTGCCGAAGGACGGCGGGTCTTCCAGGAACACGTGGAAGCGCTCCAGGCGCTCTTGAAAAACAAATGAGGAAAGAATGAAACCGGTTGTAAAAGTCGAAAATCTACGCAAAACGTACGGCGCAACCGTCGCCGTGGACGGCATCTCGTTCGAAGTGCAGGAAGGCGAGATCTTCGGCATGGTCGGCCCAAACGGGGCCGGCAAGACCACCACGATCGAATGCCTGGAAGGCCTGCGCAAACCGGATGCCGGGACGGTGCGCGTCCTAGGCCTGGACCCCCAGAGCGACGGTCGCGCCCTGCGCGAGCAGGTTGGGATGCAATTGCAGTCCTCCAACCTGCCGGAGCGCATGAAGGTCTGGGAGGCGCTCGACCTGTACAGCACGTTCTACCCGAAGGCCGTTGACTGGCGCGAACTGCTCGTCCGGCTGGGACTGGAGGAGAAGCGCAACGCCCCCTTCGCCAAACTGTCGGGCGGGCAGAAACAGCGCCTGTTCATCGCCCTGGCGCTCCTGCCGGACCCGCGCCTGGTCTTCCTCGATGAACTGACCACCGGCCTCGATCCGCAGGCGCGTCACGCCATCTGGGACCTGGTGGGCGCGGTGCGCGAGCAAGGCAAGACGATTGTGCTGACCACCCACTTCATGGAAGAGGCCGAAAAGTTGTGCGACCGGGTGGCCATCCTCGACCATGGCCGGATCGTAGCACTCGACACGCCGGCAGCGTTGATCCGCAGCCTGGGGGCCGAGGAACGCGTCGTCTTCCGCGTGGAGAACGCGCTGCCGCGAGGGTTCGAGCAAGGTCTTTCGGGCGGGACGCGGCTCGAGGTGCGGGGCGAGCAGGTCATCGTCCAGGCCAAGGACGGTCGTCAGGTGCCCCTGGTGAGCGAGGTCGTCAGTCTGCTGACCCAACAGGGCATCCCCTTCCGCGACCTGCGTACCGAGCAGCCCAATCTGGAAGACGTTTTCCTGAACCTGACCGGTCGGGAAATGCGAGAATGAGGTGTGAGATGAAAAGTTTGCTGAAAATGACCTGGGTGGAAGCCAAGTTGTTCTTTCGCGAGCCGGTGAGCGCCTTCTTTACGCTGATCTTCCCCCTGATGATGTTGTTTCTCTACGGCAGCATCTACGGCAACCGGCCGACGCCGATGTTCGGCGGACGCGGCACGATCGACGTTTCTGTGCCGGCCTATACGGCCATGATCATTGCCACCAGCGGCCTGATGTCGCTGACGATCTCGATGGCCGCCTACCGCGAGAGGGGCATCTTGCGCCGCCTGCGCACCACGCCGGTCAGCCCGCTGGTCGTTCTGACCGCCCAGGTGATCGTGCTCTTCCTGATGACGACCTTCGGCATGGTCTTGCTGATCGCCGCCGGCCGGGGAGTCTATCACCTGCGCTTCGAGGGGAACGCCCTGAGCGTCCTGGCGGGATTCACCCTGAGCAGCCTGTCCTTTTTTGCCCTCGGCTTTGTCCTGGCCGGGTTGATGCCGACGGCGCGCGCCGCCCAGGTGGTCGGGATGGTGTTGCTCTACCCGATGCTCTTCCTCTCGGGGGCGGGCTTCCCGCGCGAACTGCTGCCCGATGCGATCAAGAAGGTCTCGGCCTTCCTGCCGCTGACCTACGTGGTTGACCTGTTGCGCGGCCTGTGGATTGGCGAGACGTGGGAACAGCATCGGATAGCGGTCTTGGTGTTGGCGGGCATTTTGGTCGCGGGCGCGCTCCTGGCCGCCAAGGTCTTTCGCTGGGAGTAAACTCTTCCGAAACGTTTGCGCGCCGCGCAGTGCGCAGTGCGAGAAAGAGCGGCCTGTTTCCAGGCCGCCTTCCTTACCACCTGCTCCGCAATGAACTTCGCCGAAAAGAATATTTCTCGGAATTTTGGGGGCTTGGCGTTCTTCGCGTCTTGGCAGTAATGAGGAATAAAGTTTCTTCAACAACCCGTCTCGTCGAAAGCCGAGACGTACCGCAACATCCCCTGCACGCCGCCCAACATGCCCGGCTTGAGTTCGAGCGCCATGAAGAAATCCCCGTCGCCGTACTCGCACGAGAGGCCGAAATTGCGCGCCGGCAGGAAGCCGAAGCGCAGGGAATAGGACTCGCACCCGACCAGGGCGACGAAATCGAAACCGGCCCGGCGGACGCGCTCCAGCCCGGCGCGCATCAGCCGCGACCCGACGCCGGTCTTCTGCACCTCCGGCAGGACGGCGATCGGCCCCAGGCCGAGGCCGCGCAGGCCGGGACGAGCCTCGACGGTCACCGGCGAGAACAGGACGTGCCCCAGGACCCGTTCCCCCTCGACGGCCACGAGCGAGAGGACGGCCTGGCCGCGCCTGCGGATCCGGTCCACGGCGTCGGCCTCGTTCGGCCGCCCAAAGGCCAGTTCATGGACGCGGCGGATGCCGGGCCGGTCGGCTTCCGTCTCCGGGCGGATCTCGAGGGTCTCGCCGAAGCGGGCCAGCAGATCGGGCAACGGCAGGTCGGCCAGGGAGGTCAGAGTCAGGTCGGCGCCATCCACGCCCAGGCGAATGGTGACAGGATTAGGCACCGCCACCGTGCGGATGCCGGCTGCCCGCCCGGCCTTGACCCCGTTGGGCGAATCTTCAAAGACGATCGCCTGCTCGGGATCCACGCCCAACACCTCGAGCGCCTTCAGGTATAGGTCCGGGTTGGGCTTGGGTCGGGCAGCGTCCTCGCGGCAGATGATGCAGTCGAAGGCCTCGAAGAGGCCCAGACGCTTCAACTGGCCGTCCACCCAGGCGTGAGTCGAACTGGAGACGACGGCCGTCTGCAGGCCGCAGGTGCGGGCAGCCTCGAGGTAATCGCGCACGCCGGGCAGGATGTCCTGATAAGAAATCAGTTCGCGGTCTCGGACGCGTTTATCGGCGCGCATCAGGTCGGCGTTGATCGGCCGGCCGCTCTTTTCGGCCAGATAAGCGACCGGGTCGAAATCGGCCGTCCCATTCCCCCCGACGATCTGCCCCCACAAATCGAGCGGGAACGCTACTCCATAGCGGCTGTAGATTTCTTGCCAGGCGATCACTTCGGGCGTCTCGGTATCGAGAATCAGGCCGTCGAAGTCGAAGAGCAGGGCTTGGAACATACCACCTCCTGAGCAAAAGAACCCGCCCATTATACCCGCGCTTCCCTTGCCGGATGGAGGCTTGTAGAGTAAAAATGGAAAAACGCCCAAGGAGACTTCGATGACCGAAACCTCTGTTCTTCCTTCCGAAAGCGCGCCTTCGGCTTCCCCGAAACAATTCGACTGGCGCCTGTTCCTCGTCCTTTGCGTCCTGGGCTTCCTGGCCTCGTTCCTGGTCATCCCCTACGCGCTGGCGCTGACCGATTCGGCCAGCCTGACCGCCTTCAGCGGCGGCGAGACGCAGGTCCTGGTCATGACCATCGCCGGGCAGGTCTGCAACGGAGCGCTGCTCTTCCCACTGATTGCCCTCGGCCTGCTGGCCGGCAACAAGGTTGGGCTGGGGGCTCCGCTCCTGGCGCGCCTGTGGAAGCGTGAGCCGGGAAAAGGAGCCGCCCGCAAGGCTCTCCTGTGGGGCTTTGTCGCCGGGCTGCTGGGCGGCGCGCTGGTGTTGGGTCTCTCGTCGGCTTCCGGCCTGCTGATCGAAGCCGAGTATGCCCGCCTGGGTCTCGAAGTCCCCGACATTCAAGCGCCTCCGCCCTGGATGGGCTTTCTGGCCTCCATTTCCGCCGGAATCACAGAGGAGATCATGCTGCGCCTGTTCCTGATGACCGGCCTGGTCTGGCTGGGCAGCCTGTTCTGGCGCACGCCGGAAGGCAAGCCGCGCGCCTTTGTGCTGTGGAGCGCCAACCTCTTGAGCGCCATTGCCTTTGGCCTGCTCCACCTTCCGCTCGCCACCAGCCTGGCACTGGTCACTCCCATGGCCCTGCTCAACACGCTGGTCATGAACGCCTTGCTGGGAATCGTCTTCGGTTGGCTCTACATGAAACACGGCCTGGAAAGCGCCATGATGGGACATTTCTCGACCGATTTGGTGCTGCATGTCCTGGTACCTTTGCTCTTCCCTTGAGGCCGTTGACCGATTGCGCAAGGCCACAATTACAGGTATAGTATGCATGTCGCTCAGAATGGAGGTGCGCCATGCTCGAGTCGGAAAGGAAAGCGCGTAACGCCGCCAAATTGCAGGAACTGCACCCGCTCTTCCGCAAGAAGATCGAGGCCGTTCTGGCAGAAATGGAAAGTTATCAGTTGCGGCCGCGCATCCAGGAAGCCTGGCGCTCGCCCGAAGATCAATTGCGCGCCTTCCGCGAAGGCCGCAGCAGACTGGAATACGGCTTCCACAACGTCACCGCCCCGGACGGGACCAAAGAGGCGCTGGCCGTTGACATCATCGACGACAACCGTCCGCTCGGCCCGAAACTGCCCTACATCCTGCACCTGGCGGCGGCAGCCGAAAACCAGGGCCTGACCAGCGGCATCTACTTCGACCTGCCGCCCGACAAGGTGGCCAACATCAAGCGCGCCCTGGCGGCCAAGGACTGGAACGCCCCCGTGCACATTGGCTGGGATCCGCTGCATGTGCAAGTTGCCGATCTGACGATCGAGGAGGTCCGCGCCGGGGCGCGGCCGCAGGCCGAGGGCAGCGCGGTGGCCGGTCAGCCGTCCATCCCGGGCGGGGAGACAGCCGCCGGTCCGACGGGCGGGACACCCGCCGAGGGGGGGCCGTCTGCCCCTGGCGGAGAGACCAGCGCGGGGGCGGCAGGCTCCGTCCCGGCGCCGGCCAGCCCCTATTTGACGCGTTACCGCGTCTTGAACAGCAAAAACGACCGGGTGGTCGAGTACGATCTCGGCACGGCCTTGCGCCCGGCGACGCTGCTCCCCGTGCCTTACATCTCGCAACTCGGGCCCGGCGCCGACGCCCACCGCAACGATTGCGGGGCGGCCTCGGCAGCCATGCTCCTGGCCGCCTACCTGGGCATCCGCATGACCCCCGACGAGTTCTATACGCGCTTCAACTTCCAGGGCGACGCCTACTTGAGTCAGTTGCAGATCCGCAACGCGATGAGCAGCCTGGGCTTGCTGACCGACTTTCGCGCCAACCTGACCTATCTCGACCTGTTCACTTTCCTGGCCAGCAGCAAGCCGGTCATCGCCCTGGTGCGCTACAAAGTGCTGGCCGAGGCCGGGCTGACCGAGCGGCCCTTCCAGGGCCCGCACTTTGCGGTGGTGGTCGGCATTGACTGCAAGTACATTTACATTCACGACCCGCTCTACAGCGACCCGGCCGCGGGCGAGGCGCACCCCTATCCATTGGACGTTTTCTGGCAGGCCTGGAAAGAGGTGGCGCTGGTGACCGAACTGCCCAACCCGGAGCGTTCGGCCATCGTCCCGACGGCGGGCATCGGCTTCCGGCTGGCGCGCAAAGTGCGCGTCACGGCCGCGACGCTCAACGTGCGCGCCGGCCCCGGCGGCAACCATCCAGCCGTCGGCGTGGCGCGCAAGGACGAAATCTACGAGGTAACCCGCGAACTAAACGGCTGGGGCGAGATCGGCGAGAACCGCTGGATCGCCCTGACCTACACCGCCGCCGTCGCCTGACCCGTTAAGAGACTGTTTTAAAGTTTTCCGGAACCACAGATAAACCCAGATGAACGCCGATTTCTTGGATGATGAGTCGCCAAAATCCCTTTCATCTGAGTTCATCTGTGATTGATTACAAGTTTTCAGACATTCTCTAAGGAGGGCCTGGCTGAGAAAACTGTCAGGTTGTTGGAACAAAAAACGGCGCATTGACTTTGCGCCGTTTTGCTATCTCCAAAACCTTCTCAGAATCCCATCACCCCGGCCGCGCTGGCCCAGGCAAAGAGCGCCATCGGCAGGAAGGAGAGGACGACGGTCGCCACCGCCGAGGCCGCCCAGGTGAAGTCGAGCCAGGGTTCGGAGGTCGTTTCGGGCGCGCCCTCGCGCATGTACATGACCACCACCACCCGCAGGTAGTAGTAGGCCGAGATGAGCGAGGTCAGCACGCCGATGACCGCCAGCCAGACCTGCCCGGCCTCGATGACGGTGCGGAACAGGTAGAACTTGCCCACCAAGCCGAGCGTGGGCGGCATGCCGGTCAGCGAGAGCATGAAGACGGTCATCGCCGCCGCCAGCGCCGGACGCCTGCGCCCCAGCCCGGCAAAGTCGCTGATTTCCAGGCCGCTGACCGCCTGCCCTGAGCCGGTCGAAGGGTTTTGTTTCTCCAGCGCGATCACCGCCGCCCAGGCGCCGTAGGAGGTCAGGGCGTAGGTCACCAGGTAGAAGAGCGCCGAGGCGACCGCGTCGGCCTGGGTGGCCGGGTTGCCGAAGGCGACGAAGGCCATCAGGATGTAGCCGGCGTGGGCGATGGACGAGTAGGCCAACATGCGCTTGATGTTCGTCTGGGCGATGGCCACCACGTTGCCGACGAACATTGTCAGCGCGGAGAGCGCCCAGACGACCGGGGTCAGGTCGGCGTCGAGGGCGGGGAAGGCCGTCACGAAGACGCGCAGCAGGGCGGCAAAACCGGCAGCCTTGGCCCCCACCGCCATGAAGGCCGTCACCGGGGTCGGCGCGCCGTGATAGACATCCGGCGTCCACATGTGGAAGGGGACGGCGGCGACCTTGAAGCCGAAGCCGACCAGGAAGAGCGCCGCCCCGATGGTCAGGAGCAGGCGCGAGGTCCCCAGCGCACCGGTGGCCAGAGCGGTGACGATGCCGGAGAGGGAGGTCGTGCCGGTCGCGCCGTAAATCAAGGCAATCCCATAGACGACAAATCCGCTGGCAAAGGCGCCGAGCAGGAAGTACTTCAGGCCGGCCTCTTCCGAATCGAGGCGCGGACGGGCAAAGGCCGCCAGCACGTAGAGCGGCAGGGAGAGAAGTTCAAGCGCCAGGAAGACCACGATCAGGTCGGCGGCGTGCGCCATGAGCATCATGCCGGCGGTGCTGAAGAGCAGCAGGGCGTAGTATTCGCCGCGCTCGAGGTTCATACGCTTGAGGTAGCCGTAGGCGACGGCAATCCCCAGCAAGCCGGAGAGGGGGAAGAGCACGTTCAGGAACGAGGCGAAGCCGTCCAGGGCGATCATGCCGTTGAAGGCGGTCGTCTCTTCGCCGGCCTGCGCCAGGGCGAGACCGGCCGTCAGCGCCAGGCCGAGCGCCGCCAGGAAGGCCGTCAGGCCCTTGCGCTTGAGCCACAAGTCTATCAGCAACAGCGCGCAGGCCCAGACGACCAGCACGAGCAGAGGAAGAAGGGAGAGCAAGTCGGAAGATGTCATAGTCGCTCTTTCACGCAGCAACGGTCTATCGTCCACCGTCTACCGTCTGACCGTAGACGGTTGACCGTAGACGGCGAATGGGAGACCGCTAGTGCAGCACCGCCAAGAGTTTCTCCACCGCCGGGGCCATCAGTTCGAAGAACGGGCGGGGGTAGAGGCCGATCCAGAAGATGAAGACCAGCAGCGGCGCCATCGTCACGATTTCGCGCCAGTTGAGGTCTTTCAGGGCGTGGCCGTGCTTCTTGACCTCTGCGACGATCGAGCCTTCGGGGCCGAGGAACATGCGCTGGAACATGGTCAGCATGTAGATGGCGGCCATGATGACGCCCGCGGCGGCCACGCCGGCGAACCAGGGCGAACCGATGGCCTGCGAGCCGAACGCGCCGAGCAGGATGGTGAACTCGCCGACAAAGCCGTTCAGCCCCGGCAGGCCCATCGAGGAGAGCGAGACGATGAGCATGATGCTGCCAAAGACCGGGGTGATCTTCCACAGCCCGCCGTAGACGGCCATCTCGCGGGTGTGCGTCTGCTCGTAAATCATGCCGACGAGGAGAAACAGCGCGCCCGTGCTCAGCCCGTGGTTGATCATCTGCAGGATGCCGCCCTCGATGCCCTGGGCGTTGAGGGCAAACAGACCGAGCATGACGAAGCCGAGGTGGCTGACGGAGGAGTAGGCGACCAGTTTCTTGACGTCCCTCTGGGCGAAGGAGACCCAGGCGCCGTAAATGATGCCGATTACCGCCAGGAGCGCGATCCAGGGCGCGGCCTGTTTGGCGGCTTCGGGGAAGAGCGGCAGGTTGAAGCGCAGGAAACCGTAGGTGCCCATCTTCAGCAGGACGCCCGCCAGGATGACCGAACCGGCCGTCGGCGCTTCGACGTGGGCATCGGGCAGCCAGGAGTGCAGCGGCCACATCGGCACCTTGATGGCAAACGCGGCGGCGAAGGCCAGGAACAGCCAGAGTTGAATATCCGCCGGGATGCCGCCCTTGGCCATCAGTTCGGGGACGCTGAACGTGCCCTGATTGATTCCGAGCCACAGGATGGCCAGCAGCATGAGAATCGAGCCGGCCATGGTGTAGAGGAAGAACTTGATGGCGGCGTAGATGCGGCGCGGCCCACCCCAGATGCCGATGAGGAAGTACATCGGAACCAGGGTGAATTCCCAGAAAATATAGAAGAGGAACAAGTCCTGCGCCAGAAAGACGCCGCTCATGCCCACTTCCAGCAGGAGGAAGAAGAGCATGAAGTCCTTGACGCGCTCCTCGATCGCCGTCCAGGTAGAGAGAATCGAGATGGGGGTCAGGAAAGTCGTCAAGAGGACGAGCAGGATGGAGAGGCCGTCCACGCCGACGTTGTAGTGGATGTTCCACCCGGCCACCTGAATCCAGGGCAGGTCGAGGGTCAGTTGCAGGTCGGGGTTGGACTTATCGAAGAGCGTCAGCATCCAGATGGACAGGCCGAAGGTCGCCAGCGAGGTGATGAGCGCCGTCCAGCGCAGAGCGTTTTTCTTCTCGCCGGGCAGGAAGAGCGTAATCAACACGCCCACCAGCGGGAAGAAGATGACGAGGTTGAGGGGGTTGGTGAAGAATTCCATGGGGTATTTCTCCGTTTGCAAGTTGGCAGGTTGGCAGGTTTGAACGTTTCAACGTTCCAACGTTCCAACTTTCCAACGTTCTACCGTATCAGCAAATATCCGACGATAACCACCACGCCCAGCATCACCGCCAGCGCGTAGGAGCGGACGAAGCCGTTTTGCAGGCGGCGCAGCGAGGCGGAAAGGCGCTTGGTCAGTTCGCCGAGGCCGTTGAAGAAGGCGTCAATGCCCTGCTGGTCGGCGTAGCGGTTGAGGGCCACCTGGCTGAGCCAGATGTACGTCCCGGCCAGGACTTTGTCGTGGAACCAGTCGTGCCAGAAGCGCCAGTCCACCACCTCGGCCAGGAAGCGGGCGAGGTCCACGTAGCGGTCCACGAAGACGGCCCAGTAGGCCTCGTCCACGAACCACTTGTTTTCCATGCCGGTAAAGACCGGGCCAAGCGGCTTCTTGAGCGGGTCAGGTTGACCGGCGGCGAGCGGCTTGCGCCCGTAGAGCAGCCAGGAGAAGTAAATCGCCAGCAGCGCCAGCAGGGTGGAGAGGATGGCCACGACCGGGTTCAGCCCGCCCCAGGAGATTTGCAGCCAGCCGGGAAGGTGCAACTCGTGCTCGCTCAGTTCGATAGTATGCTCCAGCCAGTGGGTCAGGGTGTGGACCCCGGGCAGGTTAAGCGCGCCGCCCAAAATCGAGAGACCGGCCAGCGCCATCAGCGGCGCGGTGATAATCTTCGGGCTTTCCTCGGCGTGGGCGGCGGCCTCGTGGCGCGGCTCGCCGAAGAAGACCATCCAGATTTGGCGGCCCATGTAGAAGGCGGTAAAGAAGGCCGCAATCGTCAGCAGGACGAAGATTTCGGGGTGCAGTTTGGCGGCATCGAGCAGGATTTCGTCCTTCGACCAGAAGCCGGCAAAGGGGAAGATGCCCGCTAGCGCCAGCGTGCCGATGATGTAGAGCCAGAAGGTAACCGGCATGCGCTTGCGCAGCCCGCCCATGTTGCGCATGTCGCCGGGATCAAAGACCTCCTCGTGTCCTTCGTGATGCCCTTCGTGACCGGAGCCTGCCCCGAGC
>CALGPL010000103.1 GCA_937960595.1 uncultured Anaerolineales bacterium
CAATCGCCAATCATCAATCGCCAATCATCAATCGCCAATCGCCAATCGTAAATCGCCAATCGCCAATCGCCAATCGTAAATCGTAAATCGCCAATCATCAATCGCCAATCGCCAATCGTAAATCGTCAATTGTAAATCCCAAATGGACCTCTCCCTCACCACCCCCGCCCTGCTCTTTCCGGCCATCTCGCTGCTCTTCCTGGCCTACACCAGCCGCTTCCTGACGCTGGCCAACCTGACCCGCGACCTGTATGCCCGTTACAAGGCCGATCCAGACCCGAAAATCAAAGGCCAACTCCACAACCTGCGCTACCGCATCGGAATCATCCGCCACATGCAGATTTTCGGCGTGCTGGCCTTCTTCGGCAGCGCGTTGTGCATGCTCGTCCTCTTTGCCGGACTGGAAACGGCCGGCAAGTATCTCTTTGCCGCCAGCCTGGTCAGCCTGATGATTTCGCTGGCGCTCTCGTTGCTCGAACTCTTCGTTTCGATCGACGCCCTGAAATTGCAAATTCAGGACATTGACGACAGTTCGTGAAATTTGTGGCAAAAAATCCCAAACTTATGGAAGAAAGGAAACACCCAAGAGAAGACGCAATGAGAATTGTTTCCGTTTTGCTCCTAATGAGTATGTTGTTTTCTGCCTGTCAAATAGAATCTACTCCGTCGTCTCCTCCCGGCCTGGACTGCACGACCATTGTGGATGGAATGCACGCCCTGCGGGCAGGATTGAGCATCCCGGATCATTTCATGGACGAGGTGCCCGTCCGCACCGGCTCGGAATTCGACCCGAATCAGTATTTCACCGTGCTGACCCATCTTTCGATGCCCCCCGGCATGACCCTCGACTACGTCTATCACCGCGACTGGCTGGGTGCTTTCCCGATCCTCTACGCCCGGCCCCTCGACCAACCGCGCTTCGCCATCGAGGCCGACCTGGCCGCGGCCGGCGCCTCGACCGATTACCTGGCCTCCGTCCAGACCGACGACAGTCCACAGGGGTACTTCGAGTGGGTAGCGCTAGGGATCATGGGGAATCAGTTCTACCTCTACTGGCACGCCAACTACAACGACATCCAGATCGTCTGCGACCGGCAGCAGGCCATCGCCATCGCCCGCAGTTTGGACAGCGGATTCGGTCAGCCCATGCCGCCCATCGACTGGATGCGGATTCGGCTCCTGAACGATGTAGAGCCTGCTGTCACGATCGGCGAACAGACCGTCGAGGTCCGGCTGGTGACTTTTTCTCACTGGGGCGGATTCAGCCGTCTGACCGTCTCGATCCAACGCGCCTTTCCGCACACCATCCTGGACACCCAGAGAGAAGTCTTGATCCCCTACGACTGCGGAATTCTATTTTGATTGACAGAACCCCGCCTCTCGGCTACACTTATGCGGATTTTCTGCGCCGAGGAGGGCTTGCATGGATATTCACCAAACCGACGACACCATCACCCGCCGCATCCAGGCTTTCGTGGATCGGGTGGCCATGCTCAAGGAGAACAATCTCTATTACTACAACCAGCCGGTCAGCGAATTGCGCGGCGGGGCGCGCGTCATCGTCAACGGGCGCGAAATGGGCATGTACGCCTCGTACAGTTACCTGGGCCTGATCGGCCATCCGCGCATCAACGCCGCCGCCAAGGCCGCCATCGACCAATACGGCACCGGCACGCACGGCGTCCGCACCCTGGCCGGCACGCTCAAAATCCATCAGGAACTCGAAGAAACCATCGCCGACTTCAAACACGCCGAGGCGGCCATCACCTACTCCTCCGGTTACGCCACCAACCTGAGCGTCATCTCGACTCTGACCGGCCGCGGCGACTGGGTCCTCTCGGACAAACTCAACCACGCCTCGATCGTGGACGGCTGCCTGATGTCGGGCGCCGAGTTCCGCCGCTTCCGCCACAACGACATGGAAGACCTGGAACACCGCCTCCAGCAGGCCCCCGCCGATGTTTCCAAACTGGTCATCGCCGATGCCGTCTTCAGCATGGACGGCGATGTCATTGACCTGCCGCGCATGGTCGAACTGTGCAAGAAGTACAAGGCCTGGCTCATGATCGACGAAGCCCATTCCGTGGGCGTGCTGGGCGAAACCGGGCGCGGCATCGAGGAACACTTCGGCCTGTGGGGGGCGATCGACATCAAGATGGGCACCCTTTCCAAGACCATTCCCTCGGTCGGCGGCTATGTGGCCGGCAGCAAGGACATGATCACCTACCTGCGCCACGCCAGCCGGGCCTACATCTTCTCGGCTGCCCTGCCGCCCGCCCAGGCCGCGGCTGCCAACCAGGCCTTCAAGGTCATCCTCGACGAGCCCTGGCGCATCGAGAAACTGCGCAAAAACGCCGAGCAGTTCATCTCTGGCCTCAAGAACGCCGGCTTCGACACCATGCTGACCACCACCGCCATCGTCCCGGTCCTGTGCGGCAGCGACGAGCGCGCCTTCATGTTGACCCGCGCCTGCCAGCAGCAAGACCTGTTCGTCCTGCCGGTCGTCTCGCCGGCCGTGCCGGAGGGGCTGGCCCGCCTGCGCGCCACCGTCCTGGCCGCCCACGAGCCAGACGAGATCGCCTACGCCATCGAGGTGATCGAGAAGGCCGGGAAAGAGATCGGCATCATTTAATCTGCGCGCCAATAGACACAAAAGACAGAGCGCAAAGGAATTCCTTTGTGCTCTTTGCATTCTTACGTGGTAAGATAAGTTCATGTCCGTCCTGACCCTCAAACCCGGGCGCGAAAAATCGCTCCTGCGCCGCCACCCGTGGGTCTTCTCGGGGGCAGTCGAACGCCTCGAAGGCGACCCCCTCCCCGGCGCGACGGTCGAGGTTCGTTCCGCTCGCGGCGACTTCCTGGCGCGGGCCGCCTACTCGCCCGCCTCCCAGATCCGCGCCCGCGTCTGGACCTTCGACCCCAACGAGACGGTGGGGGCGGATTGCTTCCGCCGCCGCGTCCGCGCCGCCCTGGCCGCCCGCCGCGCCCTGCGCCTCCCCGACCAGACCGACGCCCTGCGCCTGGTCCATGCCGAGTCCGACGGCCTGCCCGGGCTGATCGCCGACCGTTATGCCGACCTGCTGGTGGCCCAATTCCTCACGGCAGGAGCCGAATTCTGGAAAGACACCCTCGCCGACATCCTGCTCGAAGAGACCGGCCTGGCTGCCCTCTACGAACGCTCCGACGCCGAGGTACGCGCCCTCGAAGGTCTCGCCCCGCGCGCCGGCCCCCTGCGCGGCTCCCTTAACCTTAATCCATTAACCATCACCGAATATGGGCTGCAGTTCAAAGTGAACATTGCCGAAGGTCACAAAACCGGCTTCTACCTCGACCAGCGCGACAACCGCTTGCGGGTGCGGGCGTTGGCCGCCGGGCGCGAGGTGCTCGATTGCTTTTGCTACACCGGCGGATTCACGGTCAACGCCCTGGCGGGCGGGGCAAAATCCGTCCTATCTGTGGACGCCTCCGCCGAGGCCCTGACCTTGTGCCGCGCAAACGTGGCGCTCAACCATCTCCCCGCCGATCGTCACGCCACCCTGGAAGGCGATGTTTTCGTCCTGCTGCGAAAATTCCGCGACGAGGGCCGCGCCTTCGACCTCATCCTCCTCGACCCGCCTAAGTTTGCCCCCACCGCCGCCCAAGCCGAGAAGGCCGCCCGCGGCTACAAGGACATCAACCGGCTGGCCTTCAAACTGCTGCGGCCAGGCGGGATTCTGGTCACTTTCTCCTGCTCCGGCGGCGTGGATGCCGCCCTGTTCCAGAAAATCGTCGCCTCGGCCGCTCTGGACGCCGGCGTCGAGGCGCAGATTCTCGCGCCCCTCTCGCAGGCGGCGGATCACCCCGTCAGCCTGCACTTCCCCGAGGGGGCCTACCTCAAAGGGCTGGTCTGTCTCAAACAATAACAACTCATCCCGAATTCTTTTGAGACGGAGACTTCGGAAGTCTGCGAGACTTCCAAAGTCTCCCTTGCCTCCTCCTGATTCACAGTTATCACTACAAAACCTATTATAAACACAGTTATCTCCGCAATAATAAGAAAAATCATTTGGACAAAGTGTAGTATTAAAAGTACCAATCCCAGCGCCACTATTACAGCAAATCACACTTCTTTGATAACAAACTCCCAAACTACCGCATTTCCCTGTGCCGCAGGCTGGCAGATTGGTTGGTACAGGAAAAA
>CALGPL010000104.1 GCA_937960595.1 uncultured Anaerolineales bacterium
ATTGTGCCAGGATAGGGACGACAGCCTTGCTTTTGAGAAAAGTTTCGTCAAAGAGCGCGACGGTCAGGTCAGGGTATTGACAGGCGAAGGCAGCGCAGGTCCGCGCCAGCGCGCTCTGGAAGGCGCGGCGCTCCGGATCCACACCTAGCACAGCGCGCATGCGCTCGGCCAGGTCGGTCTCCTGGAGCAAGTAGTCGAAGACGGCTTCGGCGAGGGTGGAGAGAAGAGATTCGGGGAGCATGGTGTGCCCTTTAATTTTACTTCAAGGAGTAGCCGCCTGCCGATGGAATTCAGCAGTTAGCGCAGGTGAAAATCGGTCGAAACCGATTCCGCCGCTGCGTTTCAAGCGAATCGGTTCAGTGCGAGACCTTGTTCTTATCCCGTGATAATCACGCTGCCCGTCACATTCCCGTCAATCGCCACCGAGCGGCTGCCGCGGGCAGCCACGGTCACGCCGGCGGCCTGGGCTTCGCTCCACAGGCGGGCGATTTCGGCGGCAAGCGCCGGGTCTTCGGCGAGCAGTTTCTTGAGTTGCTGGCGCAGGGCAGCCAGGGCGTCTTCCTCTTGCGGGGCGGCGGCGGCATCCTGTATGGCTTCCTGCAGGGCGGGTTTGCTCTCCACCCTCGGGCGCAATCGGCCCCACAGGGCTTTGGCGCGCTCCCAGGCGTCCGCGCCGAGTTTTTTGCCGGCCTCTTCGGCGGCTTGCTCGCCCATCTGGAGCAGGTAAGGCAGGAAGGGGGCAAGGAAGGAAACGAGTTGGGGGATGAGTTGAGAGGAGTCGGGCATTTTAGCCTCCAAATCAGTTGACAACTGCGAGCAGTTGTCCTACAAGCAGTTGTCCTACGATATACTGGCCTGGGACGCTTGCCGGTAGGCGCGGGCGAAGAGGTCGAGGAAATCTACCTTGCTATTGCGCCAGAAGCCGGGTGCGCCCAGGCGTTTGACGGGGAGCGCGTCCACCGCCGGCGCTTCGAGGTGGAGCGGAAAATCGGCAAGGGAGTCCGCCGCACTCCAAAAGCGGTCGAGGCATTCTTCCAGCGGGAGGACCGCCTCATCCGGCGCGGGAG
This sequence comes from uncultured Anaerolineales bacterium, assembly GCA_937960595.1. Classification (GTDB taxonomy): domain Bacteria; phylum Chloroflexota; class Anaerolineae; order Anaerolineales; family Villigracilaceae; genus JAFGSI01. The sequence continues at coordinate 1,068 of CALGPL010000104.1, forward strand.
CCGAGGCTTCTTCTTCCGCTGCGGGTTCGGGCGCAGGTTCGGCTGCCGCGCGACGGGCGCGCAGCATGGCCATCAGTTCGTCTTTGCCCTTGCCGCGCAGGCGAAAGAGCAGGAACGGGTCGGCGTCGAATTGCTCGCCGAGCAAGTAATAGACGGCGGCGATGTGCTTGCACGGGTTCGCCCAATCGGGGCAGGAACAGTCGGTGGTCAAATCCTTTCTCGAAGCGGGGAACAGGCTGACCTTCGCCGCGGCAAAAGCCTCTTCGATGTTCGGCGGCATTTCGCCTGCCAAGAGTTTCGCGGCAAAGAGGGCCTGCTCGGCCATGGCGTCGGCCACGCGCTCCCAGTCTCCTTCCGAGAGCGGTTGGATTTCGATGCGCACTTTGTACGGCGACGGACGGCTGCCCTGCACGCGCGCCTCCACACGGCCCGGCTGGATGTCGAGATTCAACACCTGACCGCCGCGCGCATAGGATTTACCGCGCGCCAGGCGCGCCGAGTCAACCAGGCGTTCGAGCGCGGCAATCCAGCGGCTCGCCCACCAGGTTTTGCCAAACTGCCCGCGCTGCGTCTGCGCCTTGATGCCGTTGGCCGGGCGGCGCCGTTGCGGTTTGGGATACCTGTACCAACTCATCGTTCCTTCTCCTTCCAGGCGAGCGGATTAATCGGCTATCGCTTCGCGGCGCAGCGTGAACAACTCGCGCAACTGCTCGGTCGTCAACTCGGTAATCCACGCCTCGCTCGTGCCGACGATGCTTTCGGCCAGCGCCTTTTTCCGCTCAATCATCTCGTCTATCCTTTCCTCGAACGTGCCGGCGCACAGGAACTTGTACACCTGCACGTTTTTCGTCTGTCCGATGCGGAAGGCGCGGTCGGTGGCTTGATTCTCAACGGCGGGGTTCCACCAGCGGTCAAAGTGGAAGACGTGATTGGCGCGCATCAGGTTGAGGCCCGTGCCGCCGGCTTTGATGGAGAGGATGAAGAAGAGCGGGCCATCGGGGTCGTTCTGAAACCGTTCAATCATCTGCGCCCGCGCTTTGGCCGTCACTCCGCCGTGCAGGAACAGAACTTCCTCGCCGAAGGTTTCTTGGAGATACCTTTTGAGCAGCGCTCCCATCTCGGCAAACTGCGTGAAGATAAGAGCGCGGTCTTGCACCGCCCGCACTTCGTCGAGCATTTCGGTCAAGCGCGCCAGTTTGCCGCTGCGTCCCTCCAGCGCGCTGCCATCGCCGAGGAATTGCGCCGGATGATTGCACACCTGCTTCAACTTCATCAACGTCGCCAGAACGATGCCGCGCCGTTCGATGCCCTCGGCTTCCTCGATGCGCCTGAGCGAATCGCGCACCACCGCCTCGTAGAGCGTGGCTTGCTCCTTCGTCAGATTGACGAACACCTTCATCTCGTTCTTTTCGGGCAGGTCGCTGATGACGTTCGGGTCGGTTTTGACGCGGCGCAGGATGAACGGGCTGATGAGCG
>CALGPL010000105.1 GCA_937960595.1 uncultured Anaerolineales bacterium
CGACGAGGAGGACCCGTCGAAGGCCATCGGCACGCCGAACAGACTGAACCCCCAGTCCACGATCTTGGCCGAAGAGGCTACGTTACTGACAATCAGCACCGTGATAAAAACGGCCATGATGAGATCGAGATAACGATAGCGCTTCATCATTCCACCTCCACCGACAAGAGTTCGTCGCTGCCATGCGGAGACTCGGCCAACAGGCCGCCGTCTGCGTCCACCGCCAGCGCGCCGCCAAAAGCGCCCTCGGTCGGGATGGGCTCCAGCGCATTGACAATCAACGTGGTTACACCCAGCCGCCGGACGCCGTCCAAATAGGCCTGTCGCTCCTCCCCCTCCCAGCGCGCTGCGTCCGGCGAAGGACCATCGAACCCGCGCGACATCGGCACCAGCAGGCAGTCCACCGAGCCGGCGACCTGCTGCGCGACCGGTTCATGGAACAAATCGCCGCAAATCAGGATGCCCAGCCGCCCCAGTTCGGTCTCGGCGCGTTGAAAAGTCTGCCCGCGCAGGAAGGGCGGCTGTTCTTCGATTTTTCGGTGATGGAGCAAGAGGTCGCCGCGCCGGTCGAAGAGCAGGGCGGCATTGTAGACCCCCTCGGGGGCACGCTCCAGCAGCCCGGCGCAGAGATAGACACCGAAGCGCCGCGCCCAATCCGCCAGCCGCTGCGCGGTCGGACCGTCGAGCGGCTCGGCGAAACGGTCGAAATCGTCCGGCTCGTAGAGGTATCCGCTCAGCGTGCACTCCGGCAAGCAGACCAGGTCGGGCGCAAAACGGGCGGCCTCTTCCAGCCGCCGTTCCAGTTCGGCAAAATTTTCTTCCACCCGACGGGGCAGCGTGCGCAAGGGAATCAAACAAGCGCGCATCCTATCCGACTATCCGACTCCCGACTCTTGACTCTTCGCTACCATCCGACAATACGAACACAACCCCGGCGCCGAGGTCGGCTGACCGCAGCCCGGACAGGGATGCAGCGCCTGCTGAACCTCGCGCTGCTCGGCAAATAAACCGGCGCGGCGCGCCTCGAGAAAATTCAAATAAAAGGCCAGTTTCGTTCCCGGACGGTCGTTCTCCAACCGGTTGAGCAATTCTTTGTAGTAGATGGAAGTCGCCCCAACCGCGTACGGACACTCCTCGTAAATGTACTCGATGCCGCGCAGCAGGGCATAGGCCGCCATTTCGCGCTCGTAGAAGCGGCAGAGCGGCTTGACCTTGCGCGCCAGGCCGTTGCGTTCCTCCAGCACCGGCCCCTGCCGCAGAAGATACTCGACCGACCAGTTGAGGGCGTTGCCGAACAGCACCGCCGCCTCGTCGTCCAGGTTGTGACCGGTCGCCAGGACATCGTAGCCCAGGTCGCGGGCGATGCGGTTCATCTCGTGCCGCTTGACCAGCCCACAAACCGAACAGGGTTTCTGCTGACCGCGCCAGGTCGCTTGCGTCCACTCGGGGATGGTCTTGCCCGTCTCCCGCCGAACGTCCACAATGTGCAAGGTCAGGCCGCGTTCGGCGACGAATTTCTCCGCCAGACGCTGCGATTCGGCCGAATAGCGGATCCCGCCGTCGATGCCCAGGGCAATGTAGAGGCCATCGGCCTGATAGCCCAGCCGGTGGAGGATGTCCCACAGCGAGAGCGAGTCCTTGCCGCCCGAAACGGCGACCAGCAGCCTCTCGGCGCGGGTGAACATCCGGTACTTTTTGATGAACCGCTCGGTTTGTTCGGGCAGCCACGCCAGGTAATGCTCCTTGCAGAGCGCCAGGCGGTGCTGAGGCATATGGATGACCGCCTTGCCGCCGCACTTACGACACTTCATATCCGCCTTTCGCGTCTGGGAAAGCCTCAACCGCCAGAAATGACGGCCACCAGTTTGATGACCTCGCCGTCTGCGAGAATCTCGTCCTCGGTGATCATCTCGCCCCCACGCGTGGCAAGCACGGTCTCCGGCAAGAGACCGCATTTACGGAGCGCATCCCGCAGAGTCATGCCCGGACGGACTTCGAATTCCTGGTTGCGGAGGATAATTTTGACCATACCCGTCGCCTTTCGGGCGCATTCTACCACATCTCGCAGAACCCGCCGGCAACCCCAGCGAAGTCAGGCCAGGAATTTCAGATAACGCGGAGGCCGGCCCGCCCGGTCGGCATACGCGCCGCGATATTCTTCGGGAAGCAAAACAGCAATCTGGCACATGATCTCGTCGGCAATGGCCTGACGGACCTCGGCGGTCACCTTCTCGCCATTCGTCTGGATGACGAACGGCCGGCCGACGCGCACATGAAAATGCGTCCGGCGCAGACGTTTGAGGTTGGAGGCAAAACTCTCTCCGCCCCAGTGGCCAACCGGTAGAATCGGCGCCCCGGAGCGCAGCGCCAGCATGGCAATCCCGGGCTGGGCGCGCAGCAAACGGCCGGTGCGCGAACGCGTCCCCTCGGGGGCCACTGCCAGAATGTCGCCCGCCTCCAGCACTGCCAGGCAGCGGCGAATCGCCTCGACATCCGGCTCGCCGCGGCGGATGGGGATGGCCTCCCACAAGTCGAAGAGCCAGCCCATCAGGCGGCTGTCCCACGTCTCGATCTTGGCCAGCCCGATCAGGCGGCGCGGCTGTAAATGGACAAAAAGCAGCGGCACCTCGATCGAGCCGACGTGGTTGGCCACCAAAATCAGCGGACCGCGCTGGGGAATTTGGGCGAGCGGGTGCCGTTCGATCCGGCACAGGACAGAGGTCCCGGTCCGGATGAGGGTGTTCATGAGAGTGCGGACGACAGCCATCAGGGTTTTTGGGTGATGAATTCGATTTGTTGAGGCAGGAGTTCGATGGTGATCTCCTTGCCTTCGTAGCAGACCGTCTCGCCGTCACAATGAATCGGCAGCGTCCCCTGCAGCGCTTCGACCGTCACCTGCCGGGCCTGGGCCATGCGGACTTCCTTCTGGGTGGCCTGGGTGCCTTTCATGAAATACGGAATGAGTTGGAAAATGCGCCCCTGACTGACCGCCTCGGCGATGCACAGGTCGAACGTCCCGTCGGCAGGATCGCCATTCGGGGCAAAGAAGAAGCCGCCGCCCATCCGCCGGCCGTTCATGATCGAAATCATCAGAGAAGAAAGGGTGATTTCCTTGTCATCGTAGGAAAGCAAAACGGTGGGGGCTTTGTAGTAGATAAAGATCGTTTCGAGAGCGGCGATCAGATAGAGCAGCAGGCCGCGCGTCCAGCGGATGCGGGCCGCGACGAAACCGGTGGCAGCGTCGAAGCCCACGCCAACGCCATTGCCGAAGTAACGCCCATCCGGGAAGTCGCCGCCTCGCAAGAAACCGACGTCCACGCGGCGGCGATAGTTCTCGGCCAGAATGCGGCAGCCCGCCTCGATCCCGCCGGGGATGCCCATTCCAAAGGCAAAATCGTTGCCCGTCCCGACCGCGATTTGCCCCATGGCGGTCCCGTTGAAGCCTGCCTTGCGGGCGCGCATCAGGCCGTTGAGAACCTCATTGGCCGTCCCGTCGCCGCTGGCGACGACCACCGCGTCCACGCCCTCGCGGGCAGCCTGTTCGGCCAAGTCGGCCGCGTGCCAGGGGCGTTCGGTCAGGACCAGTTTGTAATCCAGGCGATGCTTGTGCAACTCGCTCTCGAGCAGAGGCAGCGAGCGCCCGGCGTAGCCGCGGCCGGAAATCGGATTGACGATCAGCAGAATGCGACTCATCAGCGAAGCCTCCAGGAAAGAATGTCCCTATTTTACAACACGAACCGTCCAGATGGGGAACGGTTTCTGATAAAATAGCCTGGCCGTTATGCTGATTCTCCTTCCCACCCTCTTCCTGCTGATCACCGCGCTGGCCCTGCTCTTGCTGCGGCTGGGAAAGCCCCAATTCAGGTACGGTTGGCTGACCGCCGCAAGTGGAACAATCCTGACCGTGGCGGGCGTCTTTCTCTGGCGGATCGGCTTCCCTTATGAGTACGGCCTGCCCGCCTGGCAGCCCGCAACGATCTTTCATTATTCCCCTGCCTGGCTGGCCGACGGATTCTCCTGGCCGTACGCCCTGGCGCTGGCGGGATTGAGCGCGGCCGTCATCTGGACCTCGATCGTGCGCGCCGAATCCGACCCGTTGACCTGGGCGGCCTCTTTGCTGGTCACCGCCTTTGGCCTGCTGGCCGTCTCGGCGGCCAACCCGCTGACGCTCGTCCTGGCCTGGACGGCCATTGACCTGGTCGAACTGGTGGCGATGCTGCGCTCGACGCAGAACCCCGACCAAACCGAGGGGGTGATGGTGGCCTTTGCTGCCCGCCTCCTCGGGACGGCGCTGGTCCTGTGGGCTGCCATCCGCAGCGCGGCGGGCGGCGTCCGCATGGACTTCGCCAGCATTCCTCCCGAAGCAGGACTCTACCTTCTGCTCGCCGTCGGTCTGCGCTTAGGGATCCTGCCGCTGCACCTGCCCTATCAACAGGAAACCAACATCCGGCGCGGCTTTGGGACGATCCTGCGGCTGGTATCGGCGGCCTCCAGCCTGGCTTTGTTGACGCGCATCCCCAGTCGCGCCATCGACACCCCCCTGACCCCCTACCTGCTGGTGCTGACCGCCCTGGGCGGTCTGTACGCCGGCTGGATGTGGCTGCGCGCCTCCGACGAGTTGACCGGCCGCCCCTTCTGGCTCCTGGGCATGGCCGCCCTGGCGCTGAGCGCCAGTCTGCGCGCCAACCCGGCCGGCAGCGCTGCCTGGGGGCTGACCCTCTCGACGGGAGGCGGATTCCTGTTCCTCTACTCGGCGCGCCAGCGCGGCTCGCTTTGGCTGGCGCTTTTGAGCGGACTGGGGCTCTCGGCTTTGCCCTTCCTGCTCGCCGCCAGCGGCTGGCCGAGCGGCTCCACCGCCTTGGCCGTATTCATCCTTCCTTATCTGCCCATTCAGGCGCTGCTGATGGCCGGTTTCGTCCGCCACGCCCTCCACCCCGGTGAAGTCAGCCTGGAATCGCAGCCCGGCTGGGCCAGAGGGCTCTACCTGTTCGGGCTTCTCTTGCTGATCGCCATCCAGATTCTGCTCGGCCTGTGGGGCTGGGAAGGCGCGGCCGTCGTCGGCGTGTGGTGGGCCGCCCTGGCCTCGCTGGGCATGGCCGCCGGCCTGCTCGTCCTGGGCCTGCGCTTCCTGAGCCGCACCGCGCCCGCCGGCAGCGGAGGCCGCTGGGCAGACATCCTGCGCCTGAACTGGCTCTATCGTTTTCTATGGGGCCTCTTCCGACTGGCCGAACGTCTTGGCCGCGCCCTGACCGGCGCCATTGAGGGCGAAGGAGGCATCCTCTGGTCGCTGCTCCTGCTCGTTCTCCTTCTTTCGCTGTTTGCAGGCGGAGGCCGCTGACATGCTGTTGAACTGGATTGCAAGTCTGTTGATTCTGGCCGCCTCGTTCAGTCTGCTGATCAACCGAGACTGGCGCTGGAACCTGGCCGCATTGGCCCTCCAGTACCTGGGAGCCTTCTGGCTGGTGCTGGCCAGTTGGCCGATTGCCGCCTCGGCCGCCAAACTGATCACCGGCTGGATGGCCTGCGCCGCCCTCGGCCTGACGCTGGCCAATACGAAAAGCGACCCGGCGGCCGAAAAGACCTGGCAGGAGGGCGGTCTCTTCCGGCTGTTCACTGCCGCCCTGGCCAGCCTGGTCGCTTTCATCCTGGCGGCGCAACTTTCCACCCGGCTCGGGATCGCCCTCCCGATTGCCTGGGGCGGCCTGCTGTTGATGACGACCGGCCTGCTCTTGATCGGCGTGACGGTGCGGCCGCTGCAGGTCATCCTGGGTCTGCTGACCCTCCTGGCAGGCTTCGAAATCATCTATGCCGCCATTGAGACATCCGAACTGGTCGCTGCCGCCCAGGCCGTCATCACCCTCGGCCTGGCCCTGACCGGCGCCTACATGTTCCTGGCAGCCGCCGGGGAGGAACAAGCGTCATGAACGCCTCCATACTCTGGATTTTCCTCCCCATGGGAGCGGGAACCATTCTCTTGTTCCTGCGCAACGAACGCTGGGTAGCGTTTGTGGCCGGCAGCCTGTCGGCTCTGCTGGCCCTGATTGCCTGGCTGCTGCCGATCGAAAACGCGTATGCCATCGGCAACTACGCCTTCAAACTCTCTTCCACTTTCGAAATCCTAGGCCGCCGGCTGATTCTGACCGCCAACGAGCAGCCGATGTTGACGCTCATCTACGGTGCAGCCGCCTTCTGGTTCATAGCCTCTTCTTCCATCGGCAAAGCCCACCGGCTGATCCCCCTGGGCCTGATCGTGACCGGCTTGCTGGTCGCTTCTCTGGCGGTCGAACCCTTCCTGTACGCCGCGCTGTTGATCGAAGTGGCCGTCCTGTTGACCACGCCTCTGCTGCTGCCACCACATCAGAAGCCCGGCCGAGGGCTGCTACGCTTCATCACGTTCCAAACCCTGGCCATGCCCTTGATTCTCTTCACCGGCTGGCTCCTGCGCGGCATCGAAGCCGATCCGGGTGCAAACGCCCTCATCCGGCAGGCGGCGATCCTGCTGGGCATCGGCTTTGTCTTCCTGCTGGCCGTTATCCCCTTCCATACCTGGATTCCCCTTCTGGGAGAAGAATCATCGCCTTACCTGACAGGATTTGTTTTCTGGGTCTTTCCAACCTTCGCCCTGTTGTTCGGAGCCGGCTTCATCGACCGTTATGCCTGGATCCGCACCGCGCCCCAACTGCCGTCAATCCTGAGCGCGGTCGGCGCGCTCATGGTGGCCGGCGGCGGGTTGCTGGCGGCGATCCAAAACAACCTAGGGCGCATACTGGGCTATGCCGTCCTGGTCGAGACCGGTTTCTCGCTTCTGGCACTGAGTCTGCTCGAGGCGCAGGGAATCGAACTCTTCTTTCTGCTCTTCGTCCCGCGCCTGATTGCCATGGGGCTGCTGGCGCTCGGCCTGGAAACCCTGAAGAAAGACGCCGCCGGCCTCGACTTCGCACAGGTACGCGGTTTGGCGCGGCCCTGGCCGTTTGCCGCTGCCAGCCTGCTCCTGGCCGCGCTCTCTCTGGCAGGCCTGCCGGCCCTGGCCGGTTTCCCCATCCGCCTGGCCATCTGGGAGAGTCTGGCTACCGTTTCCCTGCCGGCGACCGCCTGGACGCTGGTCGGCAGCCTGGGGCTGGGAATCGCCGCCCTGCGCGCCGCGGCCGCTCTCGTCGCCGCGCCGGCACAGGCCGCCTGGGAAGCGCGCGAATCCTGGCCTGAGCGTCTTTTCATGAGCCTGGGCTGGCTGGTTCTCTTCGGCCTGGGAGCATTCCCGCAGTGGATGATTCCTCTCCTCAATCGGCTCCCGGCCATTTTCGAACACCTGGGCCACTAGGGCGTGCTATAATCTCATCATCCCGGCGACGGAGGCTCGCACATGGACTTCGAACAACTCATCAAACGTCTCGACTGGCTGGATGAAGAACGCCGCAAAGACAAACAAACCATCGCAGCGCTGGAAGAACGCTTGGCGGCCGTCCAGAGCGAACTCAAACTGGCCGGCAACAAGGCCAAAGAAATCGACGCCGCCCTGACCAAACTGACCACCGTCCCTGCCCGCCTCGACCAATTGGATGCCGTCCTTGCCCAGCAGAAAACCGAACTCTCCAAAGCGGTTGCGGCCAGCGAAAAGCGCCAGACCGATCAACAAAAAGAGGCCGAAAAACGCCTCGCCCTGCAAATCAGCGCCCTGGAGAAAACGCTGGCCGAACTCGCAGGGCTGAAAGACGCCCTGACCGAACTCCAGCGCGGCGTCAGGGGCTGGAACGAGGAAGACGCCCGCCGCAGCCGGGTCATGAACGAGTGGGAATCGAAGATGAAAGAAATGGCTGCCTCGCTGGACGCCACCGGCCGGACGATCCAGGCCGCCGAAGAATCCCGCCGCCAGGACGCCAAACGAATCGCCGACCTGCAGGGCGAAATCGGCGCCATGCGCAAACGCCTGGACGAGGCGCGCCAAAAAGTAGACCTGTTCAACGACAGCCTCCGCCGGATCGAAACCCGTCTCAACGAGGTGCTGGCCAGCGAGGCCGAGCGGCGTCAGGCGCAGATCAATTTCATCGAAACGCAGGCCCGCCTCCAGGTCGAGCGCGATCAGGCCTGGAAGGAATGGGAAAGCCACCTGGCCTCCTTGCGCAAACAGGCCGAGAGTCTCGATATCCAGTTGCAGCAATGGGACGCCGCCCAGCGCGCCGTCAAGCGCGCCCAGGAAACCTACGAAGAAATCACCCAAAAATTCGAGCGCCGCATCAACGAAATCACCGAAATGCAGCGCCTGGCCGAAGACCGCTTCCGTCAGGAATGGGTGACCTTCAAGGCCGACGACCAGAAACGCTGGACGAGTTTCACCCTCTCCCAGGAAGAAATCCGCAAAGACATGCGCGGCGACATCGAAAAGATCGAACAGCGCCTCACCGACCTCGATGACCTGGCCCAGACTCACCAAGATGTGCTCCAACAAACCAAAGAGGCCAACGAACAGATGCTTCAGGCCATCCTGGCCCAGATTCACGAACTCCTCTCGGCCTACGAGCGGATCATGGGAAGCCTCAAATAACCCTTTGCCGGGCCGCCTTGATCATTCGCCCTGTCACCTTCACGAGGAAACATGCGCGTCATCGGCACTGCCGGCCACGTTGACCATGGCAAATCCAGCCTGGTGGCCGCTCTCACCGGCATCCATCCCGACCGCCTGAAAGAAGAACAAGAACGCCAGATGACCATTGACCTCGGCTTCGCCTGGCTGACCCTGCCAGACGGCGAAGAAGTGGGCATCGTGGACGTCCCCGGCCATCGCGACTTCATCGAAAACATGCTGGCCGGCGTGGGAGGCATCGACGCCGCACTGCTGGTCATCGCTGCCGACGAGGGAATCATGCCGCAGACGCGCGAGCACCTGGCCATCCTCGATCTCCTCCAGATTCCAACCGGTTTGGTCGTCCTGAACAAGATCGACCTGGTGGACGACCCCGATTGGCTCGACCTGATCGAGACGGACATCCGCCAGGCTTTGAAGGGCACGATCCTTCAAGATGCGCCGATCTGCCGCGTCTCCGCCCTCAGCGGCGCCGGCCTGCCCGAACTGACCGCCGCTCTCGGCCTCCTGCTGCAAGAACGCCCTCCCCGCCCGGACCTCGGGCGGGCACGCCTGCCCATCGACCGGGTCTTTTCCCTGCCCGGCTTTGGGACAGTCGTGACCGGCACCTTGAGCGACGGCCGCCTGAGCGTCGGCGATGAAGTCGAGATTCTGCCCGCCGGCCTGCGGGGCCGCGTCCGCGGATTGCAAACCCACAAGAAAAAAGAGGACGTGGCCGTGCCCGGCTCGCGCACCGCCGTCAACCTGGCCGGCGTCGAGACGGCGCAAATCCGCCGCGGCGACGTGCTGGCCCACCCCGGTCAGTACCAGCCGACCCGCCGCCTGGACGTCCAATTCCGCCTCCTGGCCGACGCCGCCGCTCCCCTCCGGCACAACGCCGAAGTAAAATTCTTCGTCGGCGCAGCCGAAAGCACGGCCAGACTGCGCCTGCTCGGCACCGAGAGCCTCGAACCCGGCCAGACGGGCTGGCTGCAACTCGAACTGCGCCGCCCGGTCGTCGCCGCGCGCGGCGACCGCTACATCCTGCGCCGCCCCTCCCCGCCCGAAACGCTCGGCGGCGGGCAGGTCGTCGATCCCCAGCCTGCCCGACGCCACAAGCGCTTCGATCGGGCCGTTCTGGAGGCGCTCGAAAAGGCCGCCGGCGGCTCGCCCGCCGAGGTGCTCCTGCAAACCGCCCTGACCGTCGGCCTGGTCAGCCGCCAGGAAATCTTGCAGCGCGTCCGTCTGGAACCGGCCGCGGCCGAGGCCGCCCTGGACGAATTGCTGGCCAGCGGCCAGATGTTGCTCCTCGGCGACCTGCTGGTAGCCGCCCTCTATTGGTCGGCCCTGCGCCAGAAAACCCTGACGACGCTGGACGCTTACCTGCAAGCCAACCCGCTGCGGCGCGGCATGCCGCCTCAGGAACTGCGCAGCCGGCTGAAGGTCCCGCCGCGCCCGTTTGCCGCATTGATCCAGAAACTGGCCGGCGACGGCGAACTGATCGAGGACGAGGGACGGCTGACCCTGCCCGGCCGCGTCGTCACGTTCACCTCTGCCCAACAAGCCGCCGTCGAGCGGCTGATGGCCAGATTCTCCGCCGCCCCCTTTGCCCCGCCCTCCGTCAAGGAATGCCAGGCAGAGGTCGGCGAGGAAGTCTTCGCCGCCCTGCTCGAACAGGGCGACCTGATCAACGTCTCGGCAGAGGTCGTCTTTCGCAAGGCGGACTACGAAATCATGGTCGCCAAAGTCTGCCAGGCCATCGAGGCGAGGGGCCGCGTGACCCTGGCCGAGGTGCGCGACCTGCTCGGCACCAGCCGCCGCTACGTCCAGGCGCTGCTGGAACATCTGGATGCCGTCGGCGTCACCGTGCGCGCCGGCGACTATCGCCAACTCAAGCGCTGACCGAATCGAGGGTTTATGTGTGGACGTTTTGCGCTCAGTCTCGACCCCGCCGATCTGGCGGATGCCTTTCCCGAATTTGCCTTCCCGCCCGGGATAGTGCCGCGCTTCAACATTGCGCCCACCCAGCCGATCCTGGCCCTGCCGAACGACGGCCGGCACCAGGCCGATTTCTTCCTCTGGGGGCTGATCCCCCCCTGGGCGAAAGAGGCGTCCATTGGGGCGCGGCTCATCAACGCCCGCGCCGAGACTCTGGCCGAGAAACCCGCTTTTCGGGCAGCCTATCGTTACCGCCGCTGCCTGATCTTCGCCGATGCTTTCTTCGAATGGCAGGCGCGGCCGGGGACCAAGACCAAGGTCCCGCACCTGATTCGGCTGAAGAGCGGCGCGCCGTTCGCCTTCGCCGGCCTGTGGGAGACCTGGCAGCCAGCAGACGGGTCGCAGGTTCGTTCGGCAACGATCATCACCACCGCGCCCAACGAATTGGTAGCCCCCATCCACAACCGCATGCCGGTCATTCTTCCGCCTGATGCCTATGCGCAGTGGCTGGACCCCGCCCCGCTTCCCCCCGCCGTCCTGCAACAACTGCTGGCCCCCTACCCCGCCGACGAAATGACCGCCTGGCCGCTCTCCACGCAAGTCAACGACCCGGCCAACGATCGTCCGGAAATCCTCCAAGCCATTTAAACCCCTCTCTGTCGTGTCGTTTAAAGACCGCTTCCCTGCCCTTGCCTCGCGCGACTTTCTGATCTTCTGGGTCGGTCAGTTCATCTCGCTGATCGGCACCTGGATGCAGAATACCACCCTTCCCTATCTGGCCTACCGCATCAGCGGCCGCCCGATGGACCTGGGCCTGATCGGCTTTGCCGCCACCCTGCCGACCCTGCTCCTGGCCCTGCCCGGCGGCGTGATCGTGGAGCGGCTGGACAAGCGCAAAACGGTGATCGTCCTGCAAACGATCATGATGTTGCAGGCCTTCACGCTGGCCTTTCTGGCCCTGAGCGGCCTGATTCAGATCTGGCATATCTTCGTCCTGGCCTTTCTGCTTGGCACGGCCAACGCCGTCGAAATCACTGCCCGCCAGGCCATGTTGATCGAACTGGTGGGAAAAGCGGCCCTGCCCAACGCCATCGCTTTGCAGTCCACCATCTTCAATACCGCCCGCGTCTTGGGGCCGTCTCTCTCGGCAGCCGTGATGATTCTGATTCAGAACAACGGAGAGGGCTGGGCCTTCTTCATCAACGGGGTCAGTTTCCTGTTCGTCATCATGGGCATGCTGTTTGTCCGCACTCCCTACAAGGTGACGAACAGCCGAGCGGAAAACGGCAAAGGCCATCTGCTCAAAGAGTTCAAGGAAGGACAGCGATACATCTTTGGAAACACCCTCGTCCTGGCCATCATCCTGGCGGCGACAATGATCGGCTTTTTTGGCTTTCCCTTCGGCCAACAAATCCCCGCGATTGCACGCGACGTCCTGGCAGGCATCGCCGACAGCGAGACGGCGGTCAAGGCGCGCACGAGCGCCCTCTACCTGTTTCAGGGCATCGGCGCGCTGATCGCCTCGCTTTACCTGTCCATCAACAGCAACGTCAAGCGCAAAGGATGGCTGCTCGCCCTGGGACAATTCGTGTTCGTATGCACCCTGGGCGGAATCTCGTTCGTGAGGCAACTGCCCATCGCCCTCGGCCTGATTCTCATCCTGGGTTGGTCAATGGTCACCCAACTGGCCATGATGAATACCCTCATTCAGTTGGAAGTCCCCGACATGCTGCGCGGGCGCGTCTTCAGCACTTACCTGTGGGCCTTGCAGGGAGTGGCCCCCTTTGGCAGCCTCTTCATCGGCTGGCTGGCGCAAACGCGCGGGGTGCCGCGCGCCGCCCTGGTTTGCGGAACGATTTGTCTGGTAGGGTTGAGCGCCATGCACGCCGCCTTCCCGGCGATGCGCACAAAAACAGCCTAATCTTATCTTAATTCTTTGCTTGACCGCCTTTCGCGGCCATGTTATCATCCTCGTCATGAATGAGAACCCCGAAAGGGACAATTTGACCCTCGCCGAGGCCGACGAGCGCGAGAAGAGCCATTCCCCGCAGCCCGCCGGCCGCCTGGCGCACTGGGCGGAAACCCTGGCTCGCCTGGGACTGGGAGAGATGGCGACGCGCCTGGGAGCCAGCGTCGGCACCCTGCTGGTTGTGTTGGCCGTCGTTCTGTTGTTGCGCGGCTTCTATGAGAATGCAGTCTTGGGACGCGCCGCCGGCGAACAGGCCGCGGCCGAAGAGGCCGCCCCGCTGCCCATCGCGCTCGAGGCCCTGCCGGTCTCCCTCTCCGCCGACCCGCAAGGCATCGCTCGAGACGTCAACCTGCACACCAACATCCCGAACCGGCCGCGTCTCGACGTGATCACCTATACCGTTCAGCCCGGCGATACCGTCTTTGGGATCGCGGAGCGATTCAATCTCAACCCCAAAACGATCCTGTGGGGCAACCCCTACACGCTACGCGACGACCCTCACCGCCTGACGGTCGGCATGGAATTGAACATTTTGCCCGTCGACGGCGTTTACTACGAATGGCAGGGCACCGAATCCCTGAACACGGTGGCGGCTTTCTTCAACGTCGAGCCAGAAGTCATCATCAACTTTCCGGGCAACCACCTCGACCCCGATGCGATTGGGGACTACAACAGTCCGAATATCGAGCCGGGGACCTGGCTGGTCGTGCCGGGCGGGTCGCGCCTGTTTACCTCCTGGAGCGCGCCGATCGGCGTGACGCGCAGCAACCCGGCGGTGGCGCGCGTGATGGGCGCCGGGGCCTGCGGACCGGTCTCGGGCGGCGCCATCGGCTACGGGGCCTTCATCTGGCCGACGCGCGCCCACTACCTTTCGGGCTACGATTATTCGCCGGACACCAATCATTATGGCATTGACATTCACGGGACGCTCAATGAGGCCGTCTTTGCTTCGGATGCCGGGGTGATCGTCTACGCCGGCTGGAACGACTACGGCTACGGCAACCTGATTCTGATCGATCACGGCAACGGCTGGCAAACGCTCTACGCCCACCTCAACGGGATCAACGTCGTCTGCGGCCAAAGCGTGGGGCAGGGCGAAGTGATCGGGGCGCTGGGGTCAACCGGCAACTCGTCCGGGCCGCACCTGCACTTCGAAATCATGTCGTCGCAGTACGGGAAGGTCAATCCCTGGAACTTTCTGCCGCCGCCGTAAAACTTGCCAAAGCGAACAACCTCGGCTATAATCCCTTCGCTCCAAGCAGGGGCGCGTAGCTCAGTCGGTCAGAGCGCATCACTCACATTGATGAGGTCGGGGGTTCGAGCCCCTCCGCGCCCACCAGAACTTGAGACGGAGACTTCGAAAGTCTGCGAGACTTCCGAAGTCTCCCTTGCCTCCTCCTGATTCACAGTTATCACTACAAAACCTATTATAAACACAGTTATCTCCGCAATAATAAGGAGAATCATTTGGACAAAGTGTATTATTAAAAGTACCAATCCCAGCACCACTATTACAGCAAATCACACTTCTTTGATAACAAACTCCCAAACTACCGCATTTCCCTGTGCCGCAGGCTGGCAGATTGGTTGGCACAGGAAAAACCTGACATTGACCCCCACCCACTGTTCCTATCTGGCAATGATTATAATTTTCGCTTGAACACTGCAGACTATAACC
>CALGPL010000106.1 GCA_937960595.1 uncultured Anaerolineales bacterium
AGCGTCACGCCCAGCGACACGCCGACCATCACCCCCACGCCCAGCGACACGCCAACGCCCACTGAAACGCCGGCGCCCACCGACACGCCGACGGCCACCTTCACCCTGACGCCCACGATCACCCCCTCCCCGACCGGCACCGACACGCCCACCCCTACACCGACCCACACCAACACGCCCACCGATACGCTCATTCCCTCAGATACGCCCACCACTCCTTGAGAAACGAGAGTCACGCCCGTATGCCCGAACTGATTCCCTTCCTGAAAGACCTGCTCTCGGCCCCCGGCCTCTCCATCCACGAAGGCCCCGTGGCAGAACTGATTCGCACCCGCTGGGCGCCGCTCGTTGACGAGATCAGCCTCAGCCGCCTCGGTTCGCTGCACGCCCGGCGCAAAGGGAGCGCGGCGGAACCCCGCCCTTCTATCCTGATTGCCACCCACATGGACGCCATCGGCCTGATGGTCACCCGCATCGAGGACGGCTTCCTGCACCTCGCCCAGGTCGGCGGGGTGGACGCCCGCGTCCTGCCCGGCCAACTCGTCACCGTCCACGGGCGGCAGGACCTGCCCGGCGTCGTCATCCAGCCCTCGCCCCGCCTGCTGCCCCCCGGCTTCGAGGAAAACCCCGTCCCGCTCGAACATCTGCTGGTGGATACCGGCCTGCTGCCGCGACGGGTCAACGAACTGGTGCGCGTCGGCGACCTGGTCTCCTTTGCCCAGCCGCCGCTCGAACTGGCCGGCGAAACGATTGCCGGCCACACCCTCGACAACCGCGCCTCCGTCGCCGCCCTGACCGTCTGCCTGGAGACGCTCCAGAACCGTCCCCACGCTTGGGATGTCTGGGCGGTGGCGACCGTCGCCGAAGAAGTCGGCCTGATCGGCGCCTACACGTCCACCTTCCAATTGCGCCCCACGCTGGTCATCGTGCTGGACGTCACCTTTGCCAAAGGCCCCGGCGCCAACGAATGGAACACCTTCCCGCTGGGCAAAGGGCCGACCCTCGTCATGGGAGCCAACATGCACCCTGCCCTGCACAAAGCCCTCAAAGACCTGGCCGACAAACTGGAAATCCCCTACGCGGTCGAATACGCCCCGACCCATTCCGGCACCGACGCCTCCGCCACGCAGGTCACGGCCGAGGGCATCCCCAGCGCGGTGATCGGCATCCCCTTGCGTTACATGCACACACCGGTCGAGGTGGTGGCCGTCAAAGACATCCGGCGCGCCGGCCGCTTGCTGGCCGAATTCATCGCCGGGCTGACGCCGGATTTCATGGACAAGATTACCTGGGATGACTGACTATGCCTGCCATCGGAAACGCTCAACTCAAACTGCTCGAACGCCTGTCCAACGCCTGCGCCGTCTCCGGCGATGAAGGCGAGGTGCGTAAAATCGTCCTGGCAGAAATCGAGGGCCGCGCCGACGAAATCAAGGTCGATGCCCTTGGCAATGTGCTGGCGATCAAAAAAGGCAGCGAGCGCAAACGCCTGCGCGTCATGCTCTCGGCCCACATGGACGAGGTCGGCTTCATGCTGGTCGCCGACGACGGCGAGGGCATCTTCCGCTTCGAGGTCATCGGCAGCATCGATCCCCGCCAACTGCCCGGCAAAGCCGTCCTGGTCGGCCGCGACCACACCCCCGGCGTAATCGGGGCGCGCCCGATCCACCTGACCACCGCCGACGAGCGCAAGCGCGCCATCCCGGTCGACTCCCTGCGCATCGACCTCGGCCCGGGCGGCAAGGCCAAGCCCGGCGACCGGGCAACCTTCGCCACCCCCTTCCGACGCGTCGGCCCCTCGCTTCTGGGCAAGGCCCTCGACAACCGCCTGGGCGTGGCGACCCTGATCGAACTGCTGCGCAACGCCCCGCCGAACGTCGACCTGCTGGCCGCTTTCACCGTCCAGGAGGAAATCGGCCTGCGCGGCGCCAAAGTGGCCGCCTTCGCCCTCGACCCCGACCTGGGCATCGCCGTGGACGCCACCCCCGCCCATGACCAGCCTTCCTGGGACGGCGAACCGGCCCCCTTCTACAACACCCGCCTCGGCCTCGGCCCGGCCCTCTACGTCGCCGACCGGGCGACCCTCTCGGACCCGCGCCTGGTGCGCTGGCTGACCGACAGCGCCGAGGCGGCCGGTCTCCCCTACCAGATCCGCCAGCCGGGCGGCGGCGGGACCGACGCCGGCGCCATCCACCGCGCCCGCGCCGGCGTGCCGGCCGTCTCGGTTTCCGTCCCCCATCGTTACCCCCATACGGCCGCCTCGCTCGCCCGTCTCGACGATTGGAAGAACACCCTCGCCCTGCTTCACACCGCCCTGACCCGCTTGACCCCGGCCGTCCTGGCCGGAGAACGGTGATCGAAATCCAGCCCCTTGCGCCTCTGGACGCGAGAAAAGGACCCTCCATGAAATCTCTCATCCAAAAACTGACCGAAACTTTCTCCCCCTCCGGCTACGAAAACGCCATCCGCGAGGTCATCCGCCGGGAAGTCGAACCGCTGGCCGATGAACTGCGCGTCGACGCCCTCGGCAACCTGATCGCCCGCAAAGGCCCTTCGACAGGCTCCGGGCCGGCCAAAGGCAAGAAGCGCCTCATGCTGGCCGCTCACATGGACGAAATCGGCCTGATCGCCACCCACATCGACGAGAACGGCTTCGTGCGTTTCACCGGCATCGGCGGCATCCGCCCCCAAGCCCTGACCGGCGGACGCGTCCGCTTCGTGAACGGGGCGGCCGGCGTCATCGGCATCGAACGCCTCTCCGACCCCTCCAAAGCCCCCACCCTCGAGCAATGCTTCATTGACGTAGGCGCCACCAGCCCGAAAGACTGTCCCGTCAAAGTCGGCGACGTGTGCGGCTTCGACCGGCCCTTCCTCGACCTGGGCCGGCGCCTGGTCGCCAAAGCGATGGACGACCGCATCGGCTGCGCTGTGTTGATCGAAACCCTGCGCGCCCTGGAATCCACGCCTCACGAAGTCTATTTCGTCTTCACCACCCAGGAGGAGGTCGGGCTACGCGGGGCGCACACGGCAGCCTTCGGCGTCGAGCCGGAGATCGGCCTCTCGGTCGACGTGACCGGCACCGGCGACACGCCCAAGGGCAGCCGCATGGCCGTCTCGCTCGGCAAAGGACCGGCCATCAAGGTCAAGGACAGCGGCATGCTCTCCGACCCGCGCCTGGTCGCCTGGATGTGCGCGGGCGCCGAAAAGGCGCGCCTGCCCTATCAGCGCGAAGTGCTGGAGGGCGGCACGACCGACGCCATGGCCATGCAGGTCAGCCGCGCCGGCGTGCCGGCCGGCTGCTTGTCCATCCCCAGCCGCTACATTCACTCCCCCTCCGAGATGGTGGATTACGAGGATGTGCAAAACGCCGTCAAACTGCTGACGGCCCTGGTCAGCAAACCGATCGAGTGGTAATTGCTCCCCCCTTGCCACCGACAAAAAAACAGGCTCCCCATCCAGGGAGCCTGTTGCCTTCGAGGAGGATCAATCCTCCTTCTTCTCCTCTTTCTTTTCCTTCTTCGGCAAGCCCCAGACCAGGATGGCGACGGTCAGGCCAATGCCGAACATGCCCAGCGCGGTGGGAGCGCCGGCCAGGTAGAGGGTCATCGCAATCACCAGCCCCAGCACGCCGAGGAAGACGGCAATCTGCAACTGCCAGGCCTGCTGCGCTTTGCGCAGGAATTCCAAGGCCAGCCAGCCGGCCGTCAAACCGATGCCGAGGAAACCGATCAGACGCACCAGAGCGCCCAGCAACAAGATCAAATCACTGATGGTATAGTTGTCGAAAATGGGTCGCATGTTTTTCTCCTCCGATTGAACTTAAATAGGGTGAAAGGATCACGTTAAGGCCCAGGTCATCCACAGGCCAATCATCACAAGACCTATTATAAACCGAATCGCGACCGCCCACCCGCAGCCGACCATCATTCCTTTCATGGTGGTGTAGGCCTTTTGCGCGTCTTTGAGGCGAATCCACTCGGCCGCGAAGAGGGTCAGGACGGCGGCCGCCACCCCGCCCAAAACCGGAACGGCCAGGTTGCCCAAGATCGCCGCCAGCAACGCCAGGCCGATCGAGAGCCAGGAGGCACCTTCCTTGCGGCTGGAGGTGGCCATCAGCAGATTGTCAACAAAAGAGCCGCCGATCATCAAGACTGTCATCAGGCCAAACAGAATCCAGCCCAGCACGCCGAAGCCGGCGTAGAGACCGTAACCGAGCGCGGCCGCCCAGATGATGACCAGGCCAGGCAAGATCGGCACCACCAGCACGCCCAGCCCGACCAACATGAACGTCACCACCAGCGCCTGAACCAGAACATCGGTCGAAATTTTCAACCACTCGGGCATCGAGCCTCCTCACGACTGTCGCGGACTAGGGGTGGATGACGTCCACCCTGCCCATCCACGGACGCAAAACGTCCGGCACGACCACCGACCCGTCGGCCTGTTGATAATGCTCCAGCACGGCGATCAGCGTGCGCGGCAACCCCAGCCCGGAGCCGTTCAGCGTGTGGACGAAGCGCGCCTTGCCGCCGTCGGCTGGCCGATACTTGATGTTCGCCCGCCGCGCCTGAAAGTCGGTCACATTCGAGACCGACGAGACCTCCAGCCACTCCTGCAGCCCCGGCGCCCAGACCTCCACATCGTAGGTCATGCTCGAGCCGAATCCCAGGTCACCGGTGCATAATTGCTTGACGCGATAAGTCAGCCCCAGGCCGGCGCAGGTCGCTTCGGCGTCCTGGAGCATCTTTTCGAGCATGGCATCCGAGTCTTCGGGCTTGCAATAAATGTACATCTCCACCTTGTCGAACTGGTGGCCGCGTTTGATGCCGCGCACATCGCGGCCGGCGCTCATCTTCTCGCGCCGGAAGCAGGGCGTGTAGGCCGTGTACAGGCGCGGCAGAGACGCCTCGTCGAGGATCTCGTCCATGTGCAGGCCGGTCAAAGGCACCTCGGCCGTCGGCACCATCCACAAGTCCTCTTCGACATCATGGTAGAGGTTGTCGGCAAACTTGGGCAGTTGACCGGCGGCAAAGAGAGTCGCCTCTTTGACCATGAAAGGCGGATACTGCTCAACATATCCCTGCCGGATGTGCAGGTCGAGCATGTAGGCGATCAACGCCCGCTGCAGACGCGCCCCCGCGCCGGTCAGGACATAGAAGCGCGAACCGGTCATCTTGACACCGCGCTCGAAGTCCAGAATGCCCAGCGCCGGCCCCAACTCCCAGTGGACCTTTGGCTCGAAACCATACTCGGGCAGCGATCCGACCGTTCGCACGACGACGTTCTCGCTCTCGTCGCGGCCCACCGGCGTGCGCGCGTCCGGCAGGTTGGGAAGGCCGGCGACCAGGGTTCGGAGTTCGGCCTCCACCCCCGCCACCTCGCGGTCGAGGGCCGCGATCTGCTCGCCGACCGCCCGCATCGCCTCGATCTTCGCCTGGCGGGCAGCGGCATCCTTCATTTGGCCGATCTCTTTCGAGACGGCGTTGCGCTCGGCTTTGAGGGTCTCCACCTCTGCCAGCAGGGAACGGCGGCGCTCGTCCAATTCCAGGATGGAATCGACCGTCCCCGCCTCCATCTGGCGGTCGCGCAGCGACCGGCGCACCCGCTCGGGCTGTTCACGAATGAGAGTCATGTCCAGCATCTCGCACCTCCGCATGAAAAAGAACGCGCCCCTCCCAATTTGCAGGACGAGGGGGCGTCTCGTGGTGCCACCTGCTTTCGTCGCGACGGTCATCGCGACCTCGTAGGCGCGTTAACGGGCGCCTCCCGTCTCTCTTATGGCTGCCGGCCTCGCGCCGAGCGCCTCTGCGAGAGCAACTGTCTGCCGGCTCCCTGCCGGGCAAACGCCGGAGTGGATTTGGCCGCCTTCCTGTCCGCCTCCCACCGACCGGCGGCTCTCTGAACAGGCAAAACGGTTACTCGTCTCCGGGCAAGTCTCTGAATGGCATGATTATACCAAACTTCCCGCCCCTACTCGTTGCCCATGAACTCCTCGGCCGTGGCGTGGCCCGGCTGACTGATGCCCTCCCGTTTGAGCGCTTTCCAGACCGTCAGGAACAGAATCTTGAGGTCCAGCCAAAACGACCAGTGATCCACATACCAGACATCCAGGCGGAACTTCTCCTGCCAGGTCAGCGCGTTGCGGCCGTTGACCTGCGCCCAGCCGGTCATGCCCGGCAAGACCTCGTGACGGCGCATCTGTTCGGGCGAATAACGCTCCAGGTACTGCATCAGCAGCGGACGCGGCCCCACCAGACTCATCTCGCCGCGCAGGACGTTGAAGAGTTCGGGCAACTCGTCCAGGCTGGAGGCGCGCAGGAAACGCCCGAAGCGGGTCAGACGCTCGGCGTCGGGCAGGAGATGGCCGTCGGGGCCGCGCCGGTCGGTCATCGTGCGGAACTTGTACAACACGAAGGGCCGGCCGCGGTAGCCGGGCCGCGTCTGGCGGAAGAGAATCGGGCTTCCCAGCCGCCAGCGCACGAGCAGGGCCAGCATCAGCAGGAGCGGCGAGATCACGATCAGGCCGAGCGCCGCCCCGATCAGATCGAACAGGCGTTTGCAGAACGGGACACCTTTGGGAAACACGCAATCATTCTACCAAAAGTTGGCCTTTGTGGTATATTCTTAACGGAGGCGATTATGAACGAGCGCATCTTGATCATCGAGGACGATCCGGCCATCCTCAAAGTCCTCCAGCGCGGCCTGGCCTATGAAGGCTACCTGGTGGACATCGCCACCGACGGGCGGACCGGCCTCAACATGGCCCGCGACCGCCGTCCCGATCTGGTCATCCTGGACTGGATGCTGCCGGGCATGGACGGTCTGGAGGTCTGCCGCCGGCTGCGCAGCGGGGGCAGCCTGCCAATCTTGATGCTGACGGCCAAAGACACGGTTCAGGACCGCGTCGAAGGGCTGGACGCCGGGGCCGATGATTACCTGGTCAAGCCGTTCAACCTCGATGAACTGACTGCCCGCGTGCGCGCCCTCCTCCGCCGCACCCAAACCGAACGCAACCAGGTCTACAAGTTCGCCGACCTGAGCATGGACACTGCCTCTCGCCAGGTGAAACGCGCCGAGCGAGTCATCCCCCTGACCGCCAAAGAATATGAATTGCTCGAACTCTTCATGCGCCACCCGCGCCAGGTGCTCACCCGCGAGGTGATCTTCGACCGCGTTTGGGGCTACGACTTCGGGGGAGAGAGCAACGTGCTCGAAGTCTATATCCGCTACCTGCGCCAGAAACTGGAAGCCCAGGGCGAATCGCGCCTGATCCACACCGTGCGCGGCGTCGGCTACGTGCTGCGCGAGAACCCCTAAATGTCGCTGCGCCTGCGCCTGACCGTCCTGTACTCGGCGTTGACCGGGGGAATCCTGCTGTTGTTCGGCATCCTCATTTACGCCCTCGTCAGCATCCTGTTCATCAAACAGGTGGATGACACCCTGCAGCAGACCTTCGAGGACATTCTGAGCAACACCCGCGTCGACTCGGTCGGCGAATTGAGCATCCTGACCCTGCCGCAACTCGATTTGACCGCCAATGTTTACATTCAAGTCTGGGACGCGAATGGCCGCCTGGTGACCAGTTCGGCCGGCATCCGCGGCCTGGCCCAGCCGCTCGACCCGGTCGGACTGCAATCCGGCCAGCCCATCTACCGCTACCACTTCCTCGGCCAGGCCCACCTGCGCGTCCTGACCGTGCCGCTCGTGGTGGGCACCGATCGGCGGCCGGTCGGCGCGATCCAACTGGCCTCCAATCTCAACTTCATTGACGCCGCCCGCACCGTCCTGCTGCAGGTCATCGCCCTGATCGCCATGCTTTCGATGGTCCTCGCCGCGGTGGCCTCCTGGTTCACCATCGGGCGGGCGCTCTCGCCGCTTGCCGCCGTCACGCAAACCGCCCTGAAAATTTCCCGCGCCGACGACCTCTCGATGCGCATCCCCTCCCCGGCCATCGAGAACGACGAAATCGGCGAACTCATCCAGGCCTTCAACGACACCCTCGAGCGCCTGGAACGGCTCTTCACCTCCCAGCAGCGTTTTCTGGCCGACGTCTCTCACGAACTGCGCACGCCGCTGACGGTCATCAAGGGCAACGTCGAACTGATGCGCAAGATGGGCTGCACCGACGAGGAATCGCTTTCGAGCATCGAGGACGAGACCGACCGCATGAACCGCCTGGTCGGCGACCTCCTGCTCGAGGCCCAGGCCGAGTCGGGCAAACTGCCGCTCAAATTCGGGCCGGTCGAACTGGACACGCTCCTGCTCGAGGTCTGCAAGGAAATGCGCGTCCTGGCCCGCGAGCGCGTCCAGTTGAAAGTCAGCGAAATCGACCAGGTGCTGGTCAACGGCGACGCCGACCGCCTCAAACAAGTGCTGATCAATCTCATCTCGAACGCGGTCAAATTCACCCCCCCCGGCGGAGAGGTCGTCCTGAGCCTCGGAAAAGTCGGCGACCAGGCGCGCCTGATCGTTCACGATACCGGGCCGGGCATCCCGGCCGAGGATTTGCCGCACATCTTCGAGCGTTTCTACCGCGCCGAAAAGTCGCGCAGCCGCGCCAAGACGGGCGGCTTCGGCCTCGGCCTGTCCATTGCCTACTGGATCGTGACCCATCACGGCGGACGGATCGAGGTCGACTCGAAGGAAGGCGAGGGCACTACCTTCCGCATCTGGCTGCCTCTCCTGACCGGCGACGGCGAAACGCCGTTGGCGGCCTGATTCTCTGTCGAGGGAACTCACTCTCCCCCTGTCAATCCCAGGCGGCGCCCCGCCTGACGGCACAATCCTGCTCCCCCTGCTTCCAGCCACTCCTGCAAACGAAGGCTCTCCTCCGCCCCGCTGACCGCCTCGGCGTAGATGCCGCTGCCCCAGTAAACATACCGCCGCGTTTCGGCCGGCCAGGCCGACTCCTGCCGGCCGATCACGCCAAGGCCGCCGTTGTAGCCGGCCAGCGCCAGGCGCGGATCGCCGCCCGCCGCTACCAGGGCGCGGCGCAGATAGTCCAGGCCGCGGCGGGCGTTCGTGGCGGGATCGTAAGGATCCTCGCCCAGGGAAAAATGATCGGGCATGACCTGGAACAGCCCCAGCGCCCCGGCGGAGGAGCGGGCGCGCGGGTCGCCGCAGGATTCGATCTGCATCACGGTGGCGGCCAGGTTCGGGTCCACGCCCGCCTCGGCCGCCCAGCGGACGATCCGGTTGGCCCAGGAATCCACCTGCGGGGTGAAGACGGGCGCCAGGGCGGCCTCTGCCGTCCCGCCGGGGAGCGAGGCGCCAGCCGGCGCTTCGAGCAGCAGGGCAGCCATCACCATGCTGACGGCCACGACAGCCAGCAGCGGAATCAGCATGTCAGACAGACAACCGCCTCCGATGAGGGAGGCGGCTGCCTGAGCGGAAGGAGGCAGAGAACGTCTGGATGACATCACTCCTCATGCAGTCTAAGCGTGCCGGACGGGATCCGAGTATTCCGGCTCACGCGCCGGGCGAGCACCCATGGACAGGTTGTGATAGGTCGGCTCGGGGCGGGCGCCGTAGGTGGGCGCCGGGCGCGGCTTGGCCACCGGACGGAAAGAACCACCCACAGCCGGGCGGCCGGAAGTCAGACGGCTGGCGGGCTGCAGCAACGGCGTCGAGGGACGACTCGCCTCGGTCGGACGCGCTTCCGCCTGGCTGAAAAGACGTTCTCCCGCAATCGAGAAGGTTCCGATGATCAAGACCCGGATCATCCAGACCATGATGGCAACGAAAACCGGCACCGACTTGGTCAAGGTCTCGCCGGCGACCACCGCGCTGGACAGGCTGGCATTGTTGACGATGGCCGCCTTGACGCCCCACCAGGTCAGCATGGCGTTCATGGCCGCCGCCAACAGCCAGGCCCCAAACAGATACCAGACCTCGGCGGGCTCGTCGCGCCCCTGCTCGGGGGTAAAGAGACGGGCGATGCCGGCGAAGTCAATGCCGCAGAACGCGATGGCCAGAATGGTCGCCCAACGCATACCGGCAAACTTCAAATCACCGAGCACATCAGCCAACGCATACTGAGTCGTGCTGTAATTGAAGATTTCGAATGCGATTAGGGCGCCGATGATCATCAGACCCCAGGCCGTCCCGCGGCGCAGGCTGAAGCCCCGGAACATGCCGCTGCTCTGATTCTTGCGCACCATTGTAGTCATTGCAACCTCCTTTTGGAA
The DNA here is from genome assembly GCA_937960595.1 of uncultured Anaerolineales bacterium. Taxonomy (GTDB): domain Bacteria; phylum Chloroflexota; class Anaerolineae; order Anaerolineales; family Villigracilaceae; genus JAFGSI01. The sequence goes on from CALGPL010000106.1 coordinate 10,188, forward strand.
TAATCGAGAAACTTCACGGTTTTGTTTTTATTATAGAACATTAGTTCTATGATTGTCAAGAGGCAATTTCATGGCTATAATGAGTGCATGACAGCCCTTTCCCTCCGCGAACGGTACGAACAACTCAAACAGGAAATCCACTTCCACAACTATCGCTACCACGTCCTCGACGCGCCGCTCATCAGCGACGCCGAGTTCGACCGGCTGGTGGCCGAACTGAAGCGAATCGAGGCCGAACACCCCGACTGGGTGACGCCCGATTCGCCCAGTCAGCGCGCCGGGGCGGCGCCCTCCGAGAAGTTCGAGAAGGTGCGCCACCCGCGTCCCATCCTCAGCCTGGCCAACGCCTTCGGCGCCGAGGAGGCCCGCGCCTGGTTCGAGCGCATCCGCAAACTGGATGAGCGCGTCGAGCGGGCCGCCTTCGTCGTCGAGCCGAAGATTGACGGCCTGAGCGTCGTCCTGCATTACCGCGACGGCCTCTTCGTCCAGGGCGCGACGCGCGGCGACGGGGAGATCGGCGAGGACATCACCGCCAATCTGCGCACGGTGCGGGCGATTCCGCTGCGAATTCCGCTTGCGGGGATGGACCGTGGACCGTGGACCGTGGACCGTGACGCTCAGGAAGCGTTGACCTCGAACCATGCTAGCCAGCCCTCGTTGTTCGACGACCTCCGGCCTCCGTCCGCCGTCCCCCGTCCACCGTCCTCCCTCTTCGTGCGCGGCGAAGTCTTCATCACGCTCAAAGATTTCGAGGCCCTCAACCGCCGCCTGCAGGAGGCCGGGGAGAAGACCTACCTCAACCCGCGCAACACCGCCGCCGGTTCGCTGCGTCAACTCGACCCGGCCATCACCGCCTCCCGCCCGCTGACGCTCCTGGTCTATCAGGTCGTCTATGCCGAGGGCGGCGAAGTCCCGGCCACGCAGTGGGAGTTGCTCGCCTGGCTGCGCGGCCTGGGCTTTCCGGTCACCGATGTGGCGCGGCGCTTCGAGTCGCTCGAGGAGGCCCTTGCCCACGTCCAGACCTGGGAGCATCGCCGCGACGAACTCGGTTACGAGGCCGACGGCATGGTCATCAAACTGGACGACCTGCGCCTGGCCGAAGGCCTGGGCTACGTGGGCAAAGACCCGCGCGGGGCGATCGCCTTCAAATTCCCGGCCCGCGAGGTGACGACGAAATTGCTCGCCATCGAGGTCGAAGTCGGGCGGACGGGCGTGCTGACCCCGCGCGCCGTCCTCGAGCCGGTCGAAATCGGCGGCGTCATCGTCCGCAACGCCACCCTGCACAACTTCGACTACATCGCCGAGAAGGACATCCGCGTCGGCGACCGGGTGCTGGTCAAGCGCGCCGGCGAGGTCATCCCCTACGTCATCGGCCCGGTGAGCGAGGCGCGCAGCGGCGCCGAGCAGCCCTACCGACCGCCGGAGACGTGCCCGGCCTGCGGCGGGGCGGTGGAGCATTTCGAGGGCGAGGTGGCCTGGTACTGCGTCAATGCCGCCTGCCCGGCGCAACTCGTCCGCAACGTGGAGCATTTCGTCTCGAAGGGCGCCATGGACATCGGCGGGCTGGGCCCCAAGATCGTGGAAAAACTCATCCAGGCCGGCCTGGTGCGGGATGTGGCCGATCTTTACTTCCTGAGGCGCGAGGACATTCTCGCCGCGGTCACCAAGAAAGAGCGCAAGACGGAAAAAGAGCCGCCCGGCAAAATTGCCGACAACCTGCTGGCGGCGATTGCCGAGTCGAAGAAACAGCCTCTGGCGCGCCTCGTGGCGGCCCTGGGCATTCGCGGCGTGGGCGAGGTGGTGGCGCGCGACCTGGCGCAGGCGTTCGGTTCGCTCGATGCCCTCGCCGCCGCCTCCGCCGAGCAGTTGCAAACCGTCGAGGGCATCGGCCCTAACATCGCCGCCGCCATCGTGGACTGGTTCGGGCGCGAGCAAAATCGCAAGGTGTTGGAAAAGTTGAAAGCCGCCGGAGTCTGGCCGCAATCGTCCACCGTCCACGGTCCATCGTCAACCGGCGCTCTTGCCGGTCTTACCTTCGTCGTCACCGGCACGCTGGCGGGGTTCACCCGCGAGGGCGTGAAGGAATTCATCGAGGCGCACGGCGGCAAAGTGAGCGATTCGGTCAGCCGCAACACCGATTATCTCGTCCTCGGCGAGGCCCCCGGCTCCAAACTGCAAAAGGCGCAGGCGCTGGGCGTGAAGATCATCGAGGAAGAAGAATTGAGGAAGATGTGCTCCTGAGGGCCGGCCCAGGGTGACGTCTTTGCTGCAAGGCTTTTCAAAGCGGTATAATCATCTCCAATGAGCCATGTCTTTCTTGACCCCAAAGAAATCGAGCGCCTGGCGCAGGAGTTCGAAAGCGCTGCTCCCCAAACGATCATTGCCTGGGGAATAGAGACGTTTTGGCCGGATATTGCCATTAGTTCCTCGTTCCAGACCCACTCCCTGCCGCTCCTGCACATGGCGATTCAGATTCGCCGCGACATCCGCATTTTCTTCCTGGAAACCGGAATGCATTTCTGGGAGACGCTCTTCTTTCGCGAATCGCTGGAGATGAATTGGAACTTGAATGTGGTTGACTTGCGACCGGATGACCGTTGGAACCACTTCCTGCAAATGCATTGGCGCGAACTCCCGCATCAGGACCCGAACCTTTGCTGTTATCTACGCAAAGTCCAGCCCATGCAAAAGGCTCTGGAGGGGATGCGCGCCTGGATTACCGGAATCCGCCGCGATCAGACCAAAGAGCGCTCTGCAGCCAGGATTCTGGAACTGATGCCTGACGGCTTGCTCAAAATCAATCCCCTGTTAAACTGGACCGAAGCCGATGTGGAGGCCTATCGCAAACAATACAATCTGCCCGAGCACCCCCTCTTTGCCAAGGGCTACCTGAGTATTGGCTGCGCGCCCTGCACATTGCCTGTTCAACCTGGCCAGCCGGTTCGCTCCGGACGTTGGGCAGGCTCCGGCAAGACGGAGTGTGGACTACACACCGAGATGTTCAAAGACCGCTCCCTGGCCGACATCCAACCCATCCTTGACCTGGACGATGAGAGTTCCTCATCAGAAGAAGAAAATTAGGAGACGCCAATGACCTACCAACAATCCCGCTGGAGCCTTGCGGATCTCTTCCCC
>CALGPL010000107.1 GCA_937960595.1 uncultured Anaerolineales bacterium
ATCACCGTCTGCTCGAGGAAGGGACCCACTTTATTCGCGGCAAGGTGGCCGAAATCAGCGATGCCGTCCGCCTGCCCGGCGAAGAAGGCAAACTCATCATCCAGGTCGAGGACACGCTGACCGGCAACCAGTTGCGCGTTCCGGTCGACATGGTCATCCTCTCGGCCGGCCTCGAACCCCGCCGCGACGCCAAAGAGGTGGCCAATAAATTCGGCATCTCCTGCTCGGCCGACGGCTGGCTGATCGAACGTCACCCCAAACTGGACCCGGTGGCAACCGTGACGGAGGGCATCTATATTGCAGGCTGTGTGCAAGGTCCCAAGGACATCCCTGCCAGCGTAGCACAAGGCGCAGCCGCGGCTGCCCGCATCTTGGGCAAGATCCAGCAGAAAGAAATTGCCCTCGAGCCGGTGCGCGCCAGCGTCAACCAAGACCAATGCTCGGGCTGCCGCATCTGCAACAACCTGTGCCCCTTCAACGCTATCCTCTTCCACGAGGACCGCATGGTCAGCGAGGTCAACCCGGCTTTGTGCCAGGGCTGCGGCACGTGCGTGGCTGCCTGCCCGGCGGGCGCCATCAGCGGCACCGGCTTCTCGAACCAGCAAATCCTCTCGCAAATCGAAGGCCTGCTGCTCTTGAACATCCCTAAAAAGGAGACGGTGGCATAACCTTCGAACATGCCAGGAGAAAACCTATGACAGACACTCCCGAAACCAAACCCTTTGAACCCGTCATCATCGGCTTCACCTGCAACTGGTGCTCCTACCGAGCAGCCGATATGGCCGGGACGGCGCGCATGAAATACGCCCCCAACATCCGGCTGATTCGATTGATGTGTTCTGGCCGCCTCGACCCGACCTTCGTCTTCAAAGCCTTTGCCGGCGGGGCCGACGCCGTGCTGGTCTCCGGCTGCCATCCGGGCGATTGCCACTACATCAATCAGAACTACAAGATGTTGCGCCGCTTCCACCTGATGAAGCGCGTCCTGACCCAGATGGGCATCGAGCCCGAACGCCTGAAATTATTGTGGGCCAGCGCGGCCGAGGGCGCTATCTTCGCCGACGAAATCAACAAATTCGTGGAACAGGTGCGCCCGCTTGGCCCCCTGAACTGGAAGCCGGAGAACGGCGATCCCGTCGAAACCCCCGTCCCTGAGGAGGTGCAGGCATGAGCAAGCCCAAATTCGCAATGTACTGGGCCGCCTCCTGCGGCGGCTGTGAAATCGCCGTCCTGAACATCCACGAGAAAATCCTGGATGTGGACGCGGCCTTCGAGGTCGTCTTCTGGCCGGTAGCCATGGACGCCAAATACAAAGACGTCGAAGCCATGGAAGACGGCTCCATCCTGCTGACCCTCTTCAACGGCGGCATCCGCAACGACGAAAACGAACACATCGCCAAATTACTGCGCAAAAAGTCGCAGATTCTGGTGGCCTTCGGCTCCTGCGCCTGCGAAGGCTGCATCCCCGGCCTGGCCAATTTCTACCCCATCCAGCAGGTGGTGGATACCGCCTTCAGCACCGTTTCGACCGACAACCCGGACAACCTCCGCCCGCAAACGGCCTACGACATGCCCGAAGGCACGATTCACATCCCGACCCTCAAACCGGTGCTCAAGACCCTCGATCAGGTGGTGGATGTGGACTACTACATGCCCGGCTGCCCGCCCGAATCGCATCAGATCGCGGCGGTGATTGACCTGGTCATCCAGGTGGTGCAGGGCAAGGCGCAACTGCCGCCCAAAGGCTCGGTCATCGGCGCCGGTGCCTCCACCGTCTGCGATGAGTGCCCGCGCAAGCGCAACGTCAAGACCATCAAAGAATTCGGCCGTATCCAACTCATGGACGCCGACCCGGAACTGTGCCTGCTCGAACAAGGCATCCCCTGCAACGGTCCGGCCACCCGCAGCGGCTGCAACGCCCGCTGCCCCTCCGCCGGCGCGCAATGCATCGGCTGCTACGGCCCGGCCGAGGGCGTGGTGGACTACGGCGCCCGCCTGATCTCGGCCTTCGCCTCGGTCATTGACAGCGACAAGCCCGAAGAGATTGACCGCATCCTCGACGGACTGGTAGACCCGGCCGGACAATTCTATCGCTTCAACCTGGCCGGCTCTCTGATGCGGGCTGCCAAACCGGCCTGGAAGTCGGGCGACTAATTTTGGAGGTAGAGACATGACTCAGCGAATTACGATTGACCCCATCACCCGCCTGGAAGGTCACGGCAAGATTGAAATTTTCCTCAACGATGAAGGCGAGGTGGCCAACACCTACTTCCAGATTCCCGAACTGCGCGGCTTCGAGCGCTTCGTTGTCGGCCGCCCGGTGGAGGAGATGCCGCTGCTCACCAACCGCATCTGCGGCGTCTGCCCGGAGGCGCACCACATGGCTGCCGCCAAAGCCGTGGACGCCGTCTATCACGTGGACATCCCCTCGACGGCCAAGAAACTGCGCGAACTGCTCTACATGGCCTTCTACTGCACCGACCACACCACCCACTTCTACGCCCTGGCCGGCCCGGACTTCGTCATGGGCCCCGACGCCCCGGTGGCCGAGCGCAACATCCTGGGCGTCATCCACAAGGTCGGGCTGGAAATCGGCGGCAAGGTCATCCAGATGCGCAAGTACGGCCACACCGTGGTCGAGATGATCGGCGGGCGCAAGGTGCACCCCTGCACCTCCATCCCCGGCGGCCTGACCAAAGGCATCACCGAAGAACAGCGCAAAGAAATCGAAGAAATGGGCCGCTGGGCGATCGAGTTCGCCCAATTCAGCCTGAAACTCTTCAACGACATCGTCCTGGGCAACAAAACCTACCTCGACCTCATCCTGGGCGACATCTACACCCACCGCACCTACTACATGGGATTGGTGGACGAAAACAACCATCCCAACTTCTACGACGGCAAGGTGCGCGTCGTCGGCCCGGACGGCAAGGAACTGGTCAAGTACGCCCCGCACGAGTACACCGACAACGTGGCCGAGCACGTCGAACCCTGGACCTATCTCAAGTTCCCCTACCTGAAGAAGGTCGGCTGGAAAGGCTTCGTGGACGGACCCGATTCCGGCGTCTACTGCGCCACGCCGCTCTCGCGCCTCAACGCCGCCGACGGCATGGCCACCCCGCGCGCCCAGGAAGAATACGAAAAGATGTACCAGACCCTGGGCGGCAAGCCGGTGCATCAGCGCCTGGCCACCCACTGGGCGCGGCTCATCGAACTGCTCTACGCGGCCGAGCGCTGGGTGGAACTGGCCACCGACCCGGAGATCACCTCGCCGAACTACCACACCATCCCGACCGAGAAACCGACCGAGGGCGTGGGCATCGTCGAGGCCCCGCGCGGCACCCTGACGCATCACTACTGGACCGACGAGCGCGGCGTGGTCACCAAAGCCAATCTCATCGTCGGCACCACCAACAACTACGCGCCGATCAGCATGTCCATTCAAAAGGCCGCCAGCAGCCTCATCAAGAAGGGCACGGTCGTCACCGAGGGCCTGCTCAACATGGTCGAGATGGCCTTCCGCGCCTACGACCCCTGCTTCGGCTGCGCCACCCACTC
>CALGPL010000108.1 GCA_937960595.1 uncultured Anaerolineales bacterium
CTTCGCCGTCGATGACATCGCCGTCGCCAGGAGGCGGGGTCTGTGGGCCGGAGTCGGCGGGCGGGGTCTGTCCCTGAGAATACAACTGCTGGCTGAGGGCGTAGAACATGTTTTGCAGTTCTTCGCTGGTCTGCTTGATGCGGTTCAGATCGTCGCCCTGGATGACCTGCTTGAGGTCGTTGATCTTGGCTTCGATGCGGCCGCGCTCGTCGGCGGCGACTTTGTCGCCCAGATCGCGCAGGGCTTTCTCGGTCTGGTAGATGAGGTTGTCGGCGTTGTTGCGGGCGTCGATCAGTTCGCGGCGCTTGCGGTCTTCGGCCTCGTATTTCTTGGCTTCCTCGATCTTGCGGGCGATGTCTTCCTTCGAGAGGTTAGTGGAAGCCGTGACGGTGACCTTCTGTTCGCGGCCGGTGGCTTTGTCGCGGGCGGTGACGTTGAGGATGCCGTTGGCGTCGATGTCGAAGGTGACTTCGATCTGCGGGATGCCGCGCGGGGCCGGCGGGATGCCGTCCAGGCGGAAGCGGCCCAGGCTCATGTTATCGGCTGCCAGCGGGCGCTCGCCCTGCAAGATGTGGATGTCCACGGCGGTCTGATTGTCGGCGGCGGTCGAATAGACCTCGGTCTTGCGCACCGGGATGGTGGTGTTGCGCTCGATCATCGTGGTCATCACGCCGCCCAGAGTTTCGACGCCCAGCGAGAGGGGGGTGACGTCGAGCAGCAGGATGTCTTTGACTTCGCCGCCCAGCACCCCGGCCTGGATGGCCGCGCCGACGGCCACGACCTCGTCGGGGTTGACGCCCTTGTTGGGCTCTTTGCCGCCGGTCAGTTGCCGCACCAGGTCTTGGACCATCGGCATGCGGGTCGAACCGCCAACCAGGACGACCTCGTCCAGGTCGCTGGCCTTCAGGTTGGCGTCCTTGAGGGCGGCCTCGAAGGGGCCGCGGCAGCGGTTGAGCAGGTCTTCGGTCATCTGCTCGAACTTGGCGCGGGTCAGTTTGAGCACCAGGTGTTTGGGACCGTTGGCGTCGGCGGTGATGTAGGGCAGGTTGATTTCGGTCTCGCTCATGGTGGAGAGTTCGACCTTGGCCTTCTCGGCCGCTTCGCGCAGGCGCTGGAGCGCCTGACGGTCCTGGCGCAGATCAATGCCTTCCTGTTTCTTGAATTCGTCGGCGGCCCAGTTGACGATGCGCTGGTCCCAGTCGTCGCCGCCCAGGTGGGTGTCGCCGTTGGTGGCTTTGACCTCGATCACGCCCTCGCCGACCTCCAGGATGGAGACGTCGAAGGTGCCGCCGCCCAGGTCGAAGACCAGGATGGTTTCGTTCTTTTTCTTGTCCAGGCCGTAAGCCAGGGCCGAGGCGGTCGGCTCGTTGATGATGCGCAGGACTTCCAGACCGGCGATTTTGCCGGCGTCCTTGGTGGCCTGGCGCTGGCTGTCGTTGAAGTAGGCCGGGACGGTGATGACGGCCTGGGTGACGGGCTGTCCGAGGTAGGCTTCGGCGTCGGCTTTGAGTTTGGCCAGCACCATGGCGGAGATTTCCTGGGGGGTATATTCGCGGTTGGTGACCGGAATCTTGACCCGCGCTTCTCCCTGCGGGCCTTCGATCACCTGATAGGGGACCATTTTACGCTCGGTTTCCACCTCGCTGTAGCGGCGGCCCATGAAGCGCTTGATGGAATAGATGGTGTTTTCAGAATTGATGACGGCCTGACGTTTGGCGGTCTGACCGACCAGCCGCTCGCCGTTTTTGTTGAAGGCGACCACCGAGGGGCACAATCGCCCGCCCTCGGCGGTGGTGATGACGGTCGGCTGGCCGCCTTCCATGACGGCCACCACACTGTTGGTGGTGCCCAAATCGATTCCAATGACTTTTCCCATGATGTCGCTCCTGTAGTGAGATTTGCGCGCCAAACGGCGCTGAATGAGTTCAGACGGTCATAGCATACCCGATGGATGCAAGAAAAACGTTAACGCTGTGTAGAAAAAACAAAAGAGGCCCGCTTGGCGGGCTTCTTTTGTTTTCTGGGCCGGATACTGGCAAGATTATTCGTCAGGGATTGGCAAATATTCCTTCGCCCTTGCTTTGAGTGGAGATGGCGGGAATCGAACCCGCGTCCGAAAGACTCGACCCTCGGAAATCTACGAGCGTAGCCGGTTGAGTTTTCTCACCGCAGGCCTTTCGGCCGGCAAAAATGACCTGCGGTCAGCCGCTCGGACCCGAAAGCCCTCTTTCGCACAGGTAGCGGCGTCGTGTGCGGCACTCCACCTTTGTGACGCCCAATCCCTTCACCGGGTGGAGCACGGGACGGGTGGACGCGGCCTCATCTGTGGAGGCCGGCCGTTCTGCTCTCGCTTATGCAGCGAGAGGCATGGCGGCGTAGGAAGTGCGGTTGGCACTTGATGGTTTGCGCTGGTTTAACGAGGTCGGCGCCTCTCGGCTCGCATTCCGGGATCAGCCTCTTCCGTCGAAGCCTGTCATCCCCGGTAGAGAAATTATAGCATAATTCAATCGTGATATACTCCCTAGAAACTTTTTCGGGTTGCCAGGGTTATCTCCTTTGCAGCCCTCCGGCAAGGCGCAGACAGTGCAAGAATACGTAGAGCGAGATGTCCTGAAGAAGGCTTCCGAGGGCGACCAGGAGGCGTTTGGCGTTCTGTACGAACGATACGTGGAACGCATCTTCAACTATGTCTATTATCGCACCGGCAACGTCTACGAGGCCGAGGATTTGACGGCGCGGGTGTTCTATCGCGCTTTCCGCCACATTCAGGGTTATACAGACCGCGGCTTGCCTTTTTCGGCCTGGCTGTATCGGATTGCCCACAATCTGGTGGCCAACTGGCACCGCGACCGCAGCCGCCGACAGGAGATTCCCCTCTCCGACGCCCCGGTCCTGCGTCACAAAGGCGATGCTCCCGAAGTCAGCCTGATGGCCAGCCAGGAACGCGAAGCCCTCTTGCGCCTGATCCGCAGGCTGCCGGCAGAACGCCAGCATTTGTTGATCTTGAAATTCGTGGAAAATCTCTCGAACGCCGAGATCGGCGCCATCATGGGCCGCAGCGAGGGGGCGGTCAAGAGTCTCTATCACCGCACCCTGCTGGCCCTGCGCGACGAAATCGGAAGCGGCGATTTTTCGGAAGGAGAGACTTGATGTTACACATCGTCACCGACGGCGCGGCGGACATGCCGCCAGAATGGCAGGAGCAGTACGGGATTCACATCGTTCCCATCCCGATTCGTTTTGGCGAACAGACCTACTTGCAGGGCGTGGATATCTCGAACGAGGATTTCTACCGTCTGGTCGATGAGAATGGCCAGGTGCCCAAGACTTCCCAGCCTGCGCCCTTTCAATTCAAGGAACTCTACGAGCGGATCGGCCGGGCCGGCGATACCATCCTTTCCCTCCACGTGACCAGCCGGCTGTCGGGGACGTTCGATTCGGCGGCGACCGCCGCCCGTGAACTGGCCGGCAAATTGCGGGTCGTCCCGTTCGATTCGGGCGCGGGTTCGGCGGCTCTCGGCATGATGTGCCGCGAAGCGCGCCTGCTCGAGCGCGCCGGGGCCGGGCTGGAAAAGATCCTCGAACGCCTGGAGTTCATCCGCCGGAATGTCAGCATCGTCCTGACGCTCGACAATTTGTACTATGCCCGTCTCAGCGGACGGGTGGGGGCCTTTCAGGCGGCTCTGGCTTCGTTGCTAAACGTCAAACCGATCATTGTGCTGCGAGAAGGGTTGTTGGAGATGGCCGATAGGGTGCGGACGCGCAGCCGCGCCATTGACCGTCTGCTCGAGTTGCTGAACCAGCGTTTTGGGCGTCAGCCGCTGCACGTGGCGGCTGTCCACGCTCGTGATCCGAGGGCAGGGGCGGCGCTGGCCGAACGCGCGGCCAACTTCTTCAACATCCGTGAATTGATCCTGACCGAACTTTCGGTGGCGGTTGCTGCCAATCTTGGTCCGGGAACGGTGGGGCTGGTGGCTTATCCGGCAGGAGAGTGACGCATGAGCATAGGGCAGAAAATCGTTGACGCCTCGAAGGCCAGTCTGCACACGCTGGAGGAACGGTTGTCTGGCGTCCTGCGGCCAATCCCCGCCCGGCGCGAATTCGTGCGCGGCCTCGGCCGGCACATCCAGTCTCCGTCGCCGGCGGCTATGATCGACCGGCCGACGGATCTCCGCCTGGTCGTTTTGGCGCTGGCGGGCCTGTTTTCGCTCGGCGTGTTGACTGCTGTGTTGATTCGTTACTTGTCGGGCCTGGGACGCCGGCAGGCCTGATCAAGTTTCTTCGAGGCCCAGTTTTGCAGCCAGTTGGGCATTGGACGGCTCGACCAGCATCGAGCCGTCGGGCCAGATCAGGGTGGGAACGCTGCGGAAGCCTCGGTTGAGTCGTTCGACGTGCGCGGCCGCCTCGGGGTCTTGATCGATGTCGATCCAGCGATAGGCGATGCCATGCCGGTCGAGAAAGGCGCGCGTCCGGCGGCAGTCGCCACACCAGCGCGTGCCATAAAAGAGGATCTCTGTAGATTTGCACGGCGTTTTCATTGACTATTTGAGGGAAGCCCCATATAATAATACATTACTGATTGATCCTCATGGATACCGCGCTGCCTGGCCTCGATCTCGATCAAGCGTCTTCTGGGGCAAGGCCGCGCGTTCTTGTTATTGATGACGATCTTGTCTATCTCGACATGATCAAAATCATCTTGCGCAAAGGGGGCTTCGATGTGGCTTCTGCCAGCGATCACCTCATGGCGCTCGAAAAGTGCAGGCAGGTCAAGCCCGATGTCATCCTGTTGGATTTGATGATGCCCGATGTGGATGGATGGGAATTGTACCATCTCTTGCGCGGCATCACGCAAGCGCCTGTCATCATGGTCACGGCCAGCGCTAACCGAGACAATGCCGTCCAGAGTTTGCAACTGGGGATGGCAGAATATATCTCCAAACCCTTCTACAACCCCGAGATGATTGCTCGGATCCAGAAGGTCCTGCGCGAGACGGATCGCAGCGCTATTCCGGATGTCAAGGTTTTTCCGGAAGTCGATCTGCGCATCGATTATACGAATCGGCAGGTCTTCATCCGCGGCCGGGAAGTTCGCCTGCAACAGCGCGAGTACGATTTGTTGATGGTACTGGCCAATCAGGCGCCGCGCAGTGTGCCTTATGAGGAACTGACCAGGTGTTTGTGGGGGGAGGATAACCCAAAGAACCGCAGCCATCTCAAAACGGTGGTTTTTGCCCTGCGCCAGAGTCTCGAGCTGGATCCGGCTGCGCCCACGCTGATCGTCAATTACCGCGGCGTGGGTTACCAGTTGGCGGCCAACCCGGCCTAGCGTCTTCCCATCGATAAGTTACAAGCGGATAACCTGAGTTGTTGACGGGGGAGTCTGTTTATCTTATTATTTCTGCAAATATTATCTAAATATCAGGAGATGCTTCTATGAAACGCTCATTCTCTCTCAAGGCCGTCAGGGACTTTTCTTATGCCCTCGCTGCTGCTTTTCTGCTCGCCTCGTTGGTGATCGGTATGCTCCCTGTGGAGCCGGTCGCGGCAGGGAAAGGCGGCAATGCCGGGGCTATCTGGACGACAAACGGCGACTGCGGCGACGCCGGCCAGGATGTCAACCACTTTGCCATTGGCGATGTGGTTTACATCAACGGCAGCGGCTTCGATGAAAATACTTCCTACGACTGGCAAATCAAGGGCCAGCCGGGCGGCGCCAGCGCCGATCCGAATATCGTCGTGGCTTCGGGCAGTGTCCTGACCGACGCCGATGGCAATTTCTGCATCGCGGCCTATACGGTCGCGGCAGACGATGACGGCGAGTACTCGGTCAAGGTCGGCAACAAGGGCGACAATTACCGTGTCCAGGGAACCACGCCTCCGCCGGTCGATGTGTGCCCGAATCTCGATGGCATCCAGACGGAAATTCCCGCCGGTATGGAACTCGATGAAGCGGGCAATTGTGTCCCGGTGACACCGCCGGTAGACCTCTGCCCGAATCTCGACGGCATCCAGACCGCAATTCCTGAAGGGATGAAGGTTGATAAGGACGGCAATTGTGTGCCGCTGACCGATCCGTTTGGGCTGGATGTCTACTGCCTGGGCTTTAGCGTGGTCAACTTGAATGATTTCGCCGCTTCGTTTGACTGGGAAGTGGCGGGCGGCCCCTCGGGGTCGGTGCTGCTCGAAGTGGGCGAATCGATTGACATCGACGTGGATCCCGCTTTCGCCGGTGCCACGGTCACGATTTCCTTTGGAGATGACTGGACCCTTTCGGCAGATTTGCCGGATGATTGCCCGGTGCCGTTCGTTGCCCTGCGGATCGAAGGCTACTGCCTGGCAGCGAACAACGCCTCCCTTTACGGCTGGCGCGTGACCAACCCGAACGGATACGATGTGGATATCGAATGGCGCGTCAACGGCAGCACGCTGGCAGGCCTCGCGACGGTGGGCGCCAATGGCTTCTATGAGTTCACGACGCCGAAGGCGGAAGGCTCCATCCTCATGCTCTACATCGGCGGCGTGTTCCAAGACGACGCGACCGGAGCCCAATGCACCGACGATCTGCCGACGGTGCCGGAGAACATCCCCGTCCAGACTGGCGGCGGCCCGGTTCTGATCCCTGTGACGGGCGGCGGCAGCCCGGTCCTGATCCCCGTGACCGGCGTGTCCGATGACAGGGTCGATCTGACCCCGCGTGTCTTCATGAACCTCGGCTTTGGCTTCTTCGGCCTCGGCCTGGTGCTGCACGGCATCTCCCGCCGGAAGAGCGCCATTTAGCCAATCCATTACCCAGGGGCCAGGTGCAGCCGGCAAACCGGATGCACCTGGCTTTCTCTATGTTAGGACGAACAATGTTCAAGAAAGTCAACTGGCCGGTCGTTTTCGGCGCCTTGATGATTCTGGCCGGGGTTCTTAATCTCTGGCTGGACTACCGGAAGACGGCTGTCTCGCCTTTCGACGTGGTCGACGCCGAGGCGGGGGGCGAGGATTTCCTCCCGATCGTGGCGCCCCTCGACGGGGAGCCGGGCGCCTCCGGCCCTGCCGCGTACGCGCCGACGCTGGAGATTGAGAGTCGGCCCCCGACCGTCTCGCCGGTCGAGGAGGCGGGTCTCCAGCCCCCGCCGGGAGGATTGGCCCCGGAGCGGATCGTCATCGCCGCTATTTCTCTGGAGGCCCCGATCATCCCTGTCCATTACCGCGAGATCGAGGCTGGCGGGCAGATCTATCATCAATGGCGTGTCCCGGCCGAATTTGCCGCCGGCTGGCAGGATACTTCTGCTCGTCTCGGCCTGCCTGGCAACACGGTGTTGAACGGCCACCACAATGCGTATGGAAGGGTATTCGAAAATCTGGCTCGCTTGCGGGTCGGCGACGTAATTCAAGTGTATGGGGGCGAATGGGAGTACCGCTATAGCGTGGCGGCGAAATTGCTCTTGCCCGAACGCGGCCAACCTCTCAACGTGCGGATGGAAAATGCCCGCTGGCTGGCAGCCTCTGACGATGATCGCCTGACGCTGGTCACCTGTTGGCCGGCGGAGAGCAACACACATCGGCTGCTCATCATTGCTTATCCCATCGGCAGGCCGATCCACCATCCGGCGCCGGCGAACAACCTCCCTTGACCTCTCCTCCAGCCATCCGGGATAGAGAGCGGCGTGCTTTCTGCAGCGCGCCGCTCTTCAATTTTCATCCGACTTTATTTGCAATCGTCTTTGCCGCCAAGCCAATCGGGAAGTCGCCAAGGGCTTTCCTTGGCGACTTCAAGAAGTTTCTTGGCGTTCTCCGCCTCGTGGCGGTGATGGCGAGCAAAGCCTTTTAGTGCGAACGAGCAGGCTCTGGGATATACGGCATGGCCAGGATGAACAGCCTCCCCCACATATCATTCCCCTCGGCAGAAATGCATGTCTGTAAGACAAGTTGACCGGCGACGCCATAGGTCTGGTAAAACAGGTCGCTGTAAGTCAAGGTGCTGCCCTGATCCAGGTCGATGAAATTCGAATAAGGGCTGTTGGGGTTGACGGCCTGGAAGCGGCGGATGCCGGTGACCTGATAGGAGCGGGTGTGGCCGTCGCCGTAAATGACCACGATGATAGCCCCAACGCGGAGGTCGAAGAAGTGAGCGCCGGCCAGGGTGTTGTGGGCCAGAAAGCCCAGCGAGCCGAAGTCGGAAGCAGCGCCGAACTGAGTCACGGTTTCGGGGGCGCTGGAGACGTAGGCGGGCTGACCGCTGGGCTGGGGGATCACGGGCAGCGCCAGCACCCCTTCCACGTAGATCCCCGTCACCTGCTGCGGTTGACCGTTGGCGACCTGCCGGATGAAAGCAGCCAGGTCGGGCTGGGCAGAGATCGGCGCAACGGTGACGGGTTCAGCCACCGCGCCGGTCAGCGGGATGACCGGCTGGGCGGCGGGCAGCCAGACCAGGAGCGAGACGACGGCCAGCAGGAGAAAGAGCAATTTTCTATTCATCATCAGCAATCTCTGTCGAATGGTTACTTTTTGGTTATCTATAAGTTATTTTCTAATAACCATTATTATCGACAAAGATTGTCCTGTAAAGGTGCCGAATGTCATTGTGGAGGAGGTGTAAGGTCGGTTATTTTTCGCCGCCCTGCCGGTGCGGGCGGCAGTGGGGGAAGCGGTATAATGGGACTATTCCACTTCTTTTGAAAGGAGAAAATATGAGAAGGATCGTACAGATTTCAACTTTGCTGGTGGTGATTGCCTTGCTGTTGTCGGCTTGCGGGGGAGGCAAACCCGCAGAGACGGAGACGGCGGCGGAAGAGCCCTATCTCATCACCGGATCCATGGATTTCACCAACGCTTTCATCAACTACATCTTCGAAGAACATGCCGTGGCGCTGGTGGATATGTACGCTTTTGTCATTCGCGATGAAGAATGGGAAATTCCCGTCGCTTCGCAGACCCTCGGCTACATGGACATGGACGAGGACAACATGCACGCTACCTACGCCTTGCAGTTGCCTGCTCGCCCCACTGCTCAGTTCGCCGATGTGGACAACGACGGCGAGACGGACACGGGGGTGCAAATCTTTGCCGTTTCCTACTGGCCGAACGTCTATGGCGGACCCTACTCGGAGGGGGACGACCGTTCGCGCGGCTGGCCGGGCGGCTTCTCCTCGGTCCGCACCGACCCGGAGCGGGATGACGAGGTGAACGGCGGCATCCTGATCGTCTGGGCGCCGGACGGGAATCAGGCTTTCCCCACCGGCTACGGCGCGGACAATCTGCTCTTCACCGCCGACGACCCGACCGCGCCCATCCCGGCCGGCTGGACGATCGTTGACCTGGATCAGACGCCGTTTGCCTTCATAAAAGAGGCCGAGCCGGTTGTGCCTCTGTACGAACCCTCGGATTACGCTGTCAAAGACTATTCGGCGATGAGTTACACCGAGGCCTTCGATGCCCTGGTGGAATTCCTGCGCCTGAATTACGCCTTCAACGGCATTCCGGGCAAAGAGCCCGATTACGATGCCCTGGTGGCGGCTATCCGTCCGCGGGTGGCGCAGGCCGAGGCGAATAACGACCCCCAGGCCTTCTACCTGGCGCTACGCGATTTCACGCGCGGGTTCTCCGACGGTCATGTCGGCCTGGATGGCGGCGACATCCAGACTCAGTTGTTCCTCAACGATACGGCGGGAGGCTATGGCTTTGCGATGCGTGAACTGGACGACGGCCGTTTCCTGGTCGTCTATGTGCGCATGTCGGGGCCGGCCCAGGCAGCCGGGATGCAGGTCGGGGCAGAAATCACCGAGTTCAACGGCCTGCCGGTTGGCGAGGCGGTCAGTCAGGTCGTTCCCTGGGCGCTGCCGCAATCAACCGAGTGGCAGATTCGCTATCAGCAGGCCCGTTACTTGCTGCGCGCCCGGCCCGGCGACCAGGCAACGGTCACCTTCGTCAACCCCGGCGGTCAGCCCCAGACCGTGACGCTGACGGCCATCGAAGAGCGCGACTCGTTCAGCCGCACCTCGATCTACTACGGCGCGCCGACCAATCTCCTGCCGGTCGAGTTTCGCGTCTTGGAGTCGGGCGTCGGCTATGTGGCCGTCTATTCCGAGGCCGATGACATCCAGTTGACCATCAAATTGTTCGAACGCGCCCTGCAGGCGTTCGAGGCGCTTGAGGTGCCGGGCATTATCATTGACATGCGCTACAACGGCGGCGGCACGCCGCTCGGCCTGGCCGGCTTCCTGACCGATCAGGAGATTCCGCTCGGCCAGTCCTATTACTACAACGAGAACACCGGCCAGTTCGAGCCGGAAGGTACGCTCGACCGCATCCTGCCAAACCAGAACCAATACCGCTTCGACAAGATCGTGGTGTTGGTGGGTCCGGCCTGCGCCAGCGCCTGCGAAGAGGAATCTTACGGTTTCAGCCAGGTGCCGGGGGCCGAGGTGGTGGGCATGTTCCCGACCTCGAGCATGTTCGGCGAAGTCAGCCGCGGCCAGTTCATCATGCCCGAAGGCTTCTCGATGCAGTTCCCGACCGGACGCTATTTGCTGCCGGACGGGACGCTCTTCCTGGAAGGCACCGGCGTCCAGCCGACCCTGCGCGTGCCGATCACCGAGCAGACGGTCCTGACCGAGGAGGATGTTGTCCTGCGCTTTGGCGAGAACGCCATCCTGCTGCCGCCAGGCGCCGGGCTGGAGCCCTCCGGGCCGCCCGCGCTGGTGACGAATCAGGCCCAGGCCCAGGCTGGACTGCTCGGCCGGGCCGACTGGCTGCAGGATCGGGCGCGCGAGGAATACAACGAAGAGATCTTCGAGCCGCATACGCTCACCTACACTGTGCCGCTGCGGCGTTCCGAAGATTTGATCTGGACGTATGTCTGGTGCGCCCGCGCCGACGTCCTGGACGGGAATTTTGCCGCCATGCGTTTCGAGTTTGTGCTGGATGGACAGGTCGTGCCGCAGAATCAATTGTTTACCTATGACTACGACACGGGCGACGGCAACGCCTGCCGCTTCATCTACGCCTTGCTGACCAACTGGCCGGCGGGCGAGCATCACCTGACCATCACGGCCACGTTCTTGACGCCGATCAACGATGGCATCGGCGCGAGCGACTACGCTGCCGGCGATTACATCTACGAATACGCGGTGTACGTCAAGCCGTAGTTTGCGGAAAAGCAAGGACCCGTTCTCTGCACGAGAACGGGTCCTTGCCTGAGAGAGTGTCTGAAAACTCGTAATCAACCACAGGTGAACCCAGATAAAAGGGGTTTTGGCGCCTCAAAAACGGCCGTTCATCCGAAAAATCGGTGTTCATCTGTGCTTATCTGTGGTCTGCAAAGACTTTTCAGATATTTTCTCGGGCCGGCCTGTCAGCCGCACCGCGCCCCCCTTGCGGGGGTTCTGTCCAATCCGGGGGAGAGAAGGGAAAGCCTCAGGCTGGCCTATAAGCCGCATTCTGTCCAATAGAGGGGTGTTGGTTTACATCACAAAGGACTTCGTCCCAACGCTCTATCTGGGCGATCATCTCTCTGGACGGCGCGTTACCGCACCGTTCTAGCGGCCTACCCGGAACTGGCTCCTCCCACCAGAGGGAGGTGCACATAAGGAGACGAGCAGCCTCCCGCCGTCCTCAGACGGCTTCGTCCCTGCTTGGCCTTGCTCCCAGCGGGGGTTACCTGGCCGCCTGCATTACTGCAGACGCCGGTGGTCCCTTACACCACCTTTTCACCATCACCCGCGCCCTGACGGGCGGGGCTGTTTGTTTCTGTGGCCCTTGTCCGGCAGGTTAACGCCTCACGGCGGTTTCCCCGCCCCGGGTGCTGCCCGACGCTGTGCTCTCTGGAGTGCGGACTTTCCTCGGCTCCACGTCGTAGAGCCGCGACCGCCCGGCCAGCCTGAGGTCTTTTCATCATACCTGCTTTGCCGACGCGCGTCAACGGTTGCGCGGGCTGACAATCGTCCTGCGCGGCGGCCGGCAAATCGAGGATGTTCATCACCTCCAAATCGTGACCTCGTTCCAGGATTGCAAAATGGATATTTGTGCTTTAATACATCTGGATTTCAACCGGAAAAGGAGAGAGAACCATGTCCAAGACCAGCGACAATTTGAAGGCCGCCTTTGCAGGCGAGTCGCAGGCCAGCCGCAAATATCTGGCCTTTGCCCGCAAGGCGGACGAAGAAGGCCACCCTCAGGTGGCCAAGTTGTTCCGCGCCGCGGCCGCTGCCGAGACGGTGCATGCTTACAATCATCTGAAAGCGCTGGGCGGGATCCAATCCACAGCCGAGAATTTGCAGCAGGCCATCGCGGGCGAGAACTATGAGGTCGTCTCGATGTACCCGCCCATGATTGCCGAGGCGGAAGGGGAGGGGGAAACCAGGGCGGCGCGTTCGTTCCAGTGGGCTTTTGAGGTCGAAAAAATCCACGAGGGACTCTACCGCAAGGCGCTCGAATCTCTGGGCAAGGAGACCTCGACCGAAGACTACTACGTCTGCCCATTCTGCGGCTACACCCACGAGGGGCCGCTGGACGGCAAGTGCCCGGTCTGTGGGGCGCCGTTCGAGAAGTTCGAACGCATTTCGTAGGCCAGAATCCAACCGGCGGCGGGTCGGCGGGGCAGGACGCGGCGAGGTTCAGATGGGGCTGGACAGATTCCCCAGCCTCATGTAAAATTGCTCGCCGTGTGATTGCATCGTTCATTGGAGGAAGTAAGTGGCTAATATCAAGTCCCAAATCAAACGCAACCGTCAGAATGAAAAACGCCGCCTGCGAAACCGTGTTTTTCGCGGCGAGGCGCGGGCAGCGATCAAGAAAGCGCGTCAGGCCATCGAGGCCGGCGAGGCGGCGAATTCCCGCGAGGCCGTTCTGCTTGCTATCCGCAAGTTGGATCGGGCGGCCCAACAGGGCGTCCTGCACCGCAACAACGTCGCCCGCCGCAAGAGCCGCCTGATGAAGGCGCTGGCAAAGATGGAAGCAAAAGAACCCGTCGGCGCCGTTCCGGAAGTCCAGCCGGAGGCGGCGGAGGAGCCGAAAGCCAAACGGACGGCCAAGGCCAAAGAGGCAGCCGCTGAGGCGCCTAAGGCCAAGAAACCGGCCTCGACGGAGAAAAAACCGGCTGCCAAGAAGACGAACGTAAAAGAATCCTGACGTTCGCGGCTTGCAAAAATCCTGAGCGGGAGCGCCCGAAACGACGGGGCTCCCGCTTTTGCGCAATGTTATAATCATCTCGCACAGGGTCAAGATGTTTGAGCAGATCCAACAGGCAGTCGAAGCCAGCGTGAGAGCCTTTTGCCAGGCGGAAGGGATTCCCTTTTCTGCCCTGCAATGGAAGCCGATTCCCTTCGCCGGCGAATGGGGCATCTCGACTTCCTTCTTCCAGATGGCGGCGGAGGAGGCCCGCGCCGGCCGCGGGACGGGCAAACCGGTCCCGCTGCGGGCGCAGGAACTGGCCGAACGGATCCGGAACCAGGTTCGAGGTCTGGAAGGCATCGGGCGGGTCGAATCGGTCAAGGGCTACTTGAACATCTACTTCGAGACCGGCGCGTACGCCCGCCGCGTGGTCGAGACGGCGCTGATGCAAGGCGCGGACTTCGGGCGCGGCGCCCCCAAGGGCGAGCGCGTCATGGTCGAGTACGCCCAGCCCAACACCCATCACTCCTTCCACATCGGTCATTATCGCAACACCATCCTGGGCGAGGCGCTGGCGCGCCTGCTTGAATTTGCCGGTTATGAGACCATCCGCGCCTCCTACCCCGGCGACCTCGGCCTGGGCGTCATCACCGTGTTGTGGATGTACGACAAGTTTTACAAGGGGCAGGAGCCGCAGGAGGTGCATGCGCGCGGTCAGTGGCTGCTCAAACTGTACGTCGAGGCCACCGCCCTGCTGGAAAAGAAGGAGAACGAGACCCCCGAAGAGGCCGCCCGCCGCGAGCAGTACGAAGCCGAACGCCGCGAGATGTATCGCAAATGGGACGCCGGCGACCCCTACGTGCGCGACCTGTGGCGCCGGACGCGCGAGTGGAGCCTCGACGAACTGCGCGATATCCTGCGCCGCATGGACGTGAACATTGACGTCTGGTTCTTCGAGAGCGAGGTGGACGAACCCGCCAAAGCCATCGTCGAGGAACTCGTCCAACGCGGCATCGCCGACGACGAGCGTCCGCAGGGCGGGGCGGTCATCGTCCGCATTGACGAGAAACTCGGCCTCAAGCAGGAGAAATACCGCACCAACATCATCCTGCGCTCCGACGGCACCACCCTCTACCTGACCAAAGACCTGGCCCTGGCGAAAATCAAGTTCGAGAAATACGGCGTGGATCGCTCGATTTACGTCGTGGACGTGCGCCAGTCGCTGCATTTGCAGCAGACCTTCGCCATTCTGCGCCTGATGGGCTTTCCGCAGGCCGAGAAGTGCTACCACCTGGGCTACGGCTTCGTCAGTCTGCCCGAGGGAGCCATGTCGGCGCGGCGCGGACGGGTGGTGCTGTTCATGGACGTTTTGGAGGAGGCCGTCCGCCGTGTCTTGGCGGTCGAATCGGAGAAATCGCCGGAGATGAGCGAGGCCGAGCGCCGGCGCGTCGCCGAGCAGATCGGCCTGGGCGCCCTGGCCTACTCCATGCTGTCTGTGGACAACAACCGCGACATCGTCTTCGACCTGGACGCCGCGCTCTCGTTCGAGGGACATACCGGCCCCTACATCCAGAACGCGCATGTGCGGGCGAGTTCGATTTTGAAAAAGGCACAAGTTGAAAAGTCGGACGTTCAGGTGCCGCATTTCGACTATGAACTCACCAAGCATGAGATCGAGTTGATCGAGCAGCTCTCGCGCTTCCCGCGCGCCGTAGAGCAGGCCGCCGACGAGTACCGCCCGCTGGTCATGGCTGCCTACGCCTACGACCTGGCGAATGCGTTTCACAGTTTCTATCACGCCGTGCCGGTGATTCAGGCCGAGCAGGAAAACGTCCGCCGCGCCCGCCTGGCGCTG
>CALGPL010000109.1 GCA_937960595.1 uncultured Anaerolineales bacterium
GCGCCGCGTCCGCCTGGGGCTGCTCCTCCCCAACGGCGGCCTCGACCAGATGGCGCGCATCCGTCAGATCGTCCAGCCCGAACTCGGCTGGGACGATGCCCGCTGGCAGACCGAAGAGAAGGCCTATCGGGAATTGTGGCACGCTTCCTATTCCTTGAGATAAAATAATACAAAACAACGCGCCATCCTATCCTCGTTCATCTCCGTTCTTCTCTGTTTATCTCTGTTTATCTCTGGTTATCTCTGGTTATCTCTGGTTATCTCTGTTCATCTCCGTTTATCTCTGGTAAAAGGAGTGACATGCCCGAAAACCTGCTCGCCATTGACCACGGCACGCAATCCGTCCGCGCCCTCGTCTTCGACCCGCGCGGAGACCTGCTGCACAAAGTGCGCGTGCCCATCGAACCGTACTACTCGACCGCCCCCGGCCTGGCCGAGCAAGACCCGGAAGTGTTCTGGAAGGCCGTCTGCGACGCCTGTCAGGGCTTGTGGGCGCAGGGCGTGGATCGCTCGTCCCTGGCCGCCGTCGCCCTGACCACCCAGCGCAGCACGGTGCTTAACCTGGACAAAGACGGTCGCCCGCTGCGCCCGGCCATCCACTGGCTCGACCAGCGCCGCACGGAGGGCGTCCGGCCGGTCGGCGGGCTGTGGGGGCTGGCCTTCCGCCTGGCAGGCGCCTCCGAGACGGTCGCCTATTTACAGGCCGAGGCCGAGGCCAACTGGATTCGGACGCGCCAGCCGGAGGTCTGGAAGGCGACCCACAAGTACGTCTTCCTCTCCGGCTTTCTCGCCCACCGGCTGACGGGGCGCTTCGTGGACTCGGTCGGCTGTCAGGTCGGCTACGTGCCGTTCGACTACAAGAAGCAGACCTGGGAGGCCCCCTGGGGCTGGAAGTGGCAGGCCGTGCCGGTGGACAAGTCGCTCCTGCCGGACCTCGTGCCGGTCGCCTCGCCCCTGGGTGAGATCACCCCCCAGGCGGCGGCTGCCACCGGTCTGCCCGCCGGACTGCCGCTCATCGCCGCCGCGGCCGACAAGGCGACCGAGGTGCTCGGGGCGGGCTGCCTCGAGCCGCACATCGCCTGCCTCAGTTACGGCACGACCGCCACCATCAACACCACACATCGCAAGTACATCGAGGTCATCCCGCTCATCCCGCCCTATCCGGCGGCTGCGCCCGGCTATTACAGTTTCGAGATTCAGATTTACCGCGGCTACTGGATGGTGACCTGGTTCAAGCAGGAGTTCGGCCTGCGCGAAGAGCGCCTGGCGGCGGAGCGCGGCGTCGAACCGGAAGTCTTGTTCGACGACCTGGTGCGCGCCGTCCCGCCCGGTTCGGACGGGCTGGTGTTGCAGCCCTATTGGTCGCCGGGGCTGCGCTTCCCGGGGCCGGAAGCGCGCGGCGCGGTCATCGGCTTCAGCGACGCGACCACCCGCGCCCATCTCTACCGCGCCATCCTGGAGGGGCTGGCCTACGCCCTGCGGGAGGGCGCCGAGCGCACCGAGCGGCGCGCCGGGGTGAAGATTACCGAACTGCGCGTTGCCGGCGGCGGGAGTCAATCGGCGGCGGCCCTGCAGTTGACGGCGGATGTCTTCGGCCTGCCGGCCTCGCGTCCGCACGTGTACGAGGCCTCCGGGCTGGGCGCGGCCATGGACGCCGCGGTCGGCGCGGGCCTCCATCCCGACTTCCCGACCGCTCTCCGCGAGATGACCCGCGTCCGCGATACCTTCGAGCCGGACGCGCAAACGCACGCCCGCTACGATGAGTTGTATCGCGGCGTCTATAAGCAAATGTACCCGCGGCTGAGGCCGTTGTATGAGCGGATGAGGGCGAGATAACTTGCCCCGAAGAATTCAGGCAAGAGTCGTCAGTTTTCTGGCCGGCCTGCCAGCGCCGCCAGGGGAATAGCCGGTTTGGATTCTCCTTGGCGGCCGCTGTTCCAGGTGAGGATCAGTTCGCGCCTGGCGCGCGTGATACCGACGTAGAGCAGGCGCAGGCGCTCGCGGACGTAATCGATGCGCGCCGCGGCGGTGGCCCGCCCCTCGACATACCATTCGTATTCGCCGCTGGCCTGCAGGGCGTCCAGTTGGGCCAACGCCTCGGCCTCCAGATTGAGCCGGTCGCGCACGAACCATTTTTCTGAAATGTAGGTGTCGTTGGGCTGCAGGGAGGGGAAATCGTAGTTGTTGACCGACATCAGATAGACGCGGTCCCATTCGAGGCCTTTGGCCTTGTGCATGGTGGTGACCACCACTTTGCCGCGATACCGGTCGGGGTCGAAGCCCGAGTCGTCGGACGAGAAGCCGATGAAGCGGCGCTCGTTGCGGGCGATGAGAGTGAGTTCGTCGGTCAGTTCGGGCAGGCGCCAGCCGGGATGATCGTCGGCGGCCTGACGCAGCACCACGGCCAGTTTGTGTGCCAGGGCCAGGTCGGCGGGCTCGGTGAACAACTCCTGCGCCAGGGTCAGAATCATCTGGTCAATGGGCAGGAGGGTTGTGCCTTGCCAGCGGAGGAGCAGGGCGCGAAACGCTTCGAGTTCCTGGAGCAGGGCGTCGTTTTGGCCGCTGTCCTCTTCCTTGTCAGAGGAAAGGGATTCGGCCAGCGTTTCGAGCCAGTCGCGGCCGGCCTGCGGGGCGAGGTAGTCTTCCGGGCGGCGGCATTTGCGCAGCAGTTCGGCAACCTGCTGGTAGAGGCCTTTTTGAGAGGCCAATTCGCGCCAGGCGCGCCGCCAGGCCTGGTAAGCCCGCGCCAGTTTGGCAGGCGAGGACGGTTCGGACAGGTAGGCCAGGACGCTGCCCAATACGCCCGCGGCGGCGCGGGTGGTGAAGGTGCTGCTGAGGAATTCGATAGATTCGATGCCCGCCTTTTTGAGCGCCTCGATGACCTCCACCCCACGGGTGTTGCGCGGCACCAAGACGGCGACGGTTCGGTCGGGATGCTCGGGCAGCCAGCGCGCCAGCGACTCGACGACGGCGGTTACCTCATCCTCGGGCGTGAATTTCCGGCCGATGATTTTGATGCCCTGCGGGTCGGCCGGGGGATTCGGCTGCGGGTCGTCGGGGGCGGCCGGCTGGATGTAGGGAGGCGTCAGGGCGTCGCGGCAGGCCGGGGCGGGGTGGTCGTGCATCACCCAGTCGATCAGGAAGTTGGCCAGGTCAATGATGGCCGGCTGGCTGCGCCCGGAGACGGGCAGTTCCCGACGTTCGTCGGCCTCGAAAGCGATGAAGTTTTTGAGCAGTTGCGGGTCGGCGGTGGTGAAGGTTTCGAAGATGGCCTGATTGGGGTCGCCGACGCGCACCCAGCCTCGCCCTGAGCCAGTCGAAGGGTTGCCGTGACCCGCCAGCAGGCGCAGAATCTCCTCCTGGATGCGGGAGGAGTCCTGGGCTTCGTCTTCGAGGATGTAGGGGAAGCGGTATTGCAGGCGGGCCAGGTACTCTGGGTCGTTTTCGAGAATTTGATAGGCGAAGCGGATGAGATCGTCGAAGTCCACCGCGCCGCGATAGGTGAGGGCGCGCTGGTAATCGGCGTAGATGGCCGTCCCCATCTCGGCCAGCGGCAGCGGACCCGGGGCCTGGTCCAGCAGACGGCGCAGGTCGGCCGGGTCGAGGCGGCGGTCTTTGGCCGAGCGGATGAAGGCCTCGGCCAGCGATTCGACCAGTTCGGGCAACTGTTCGCGGCGCAGGCGGCCCAGTTCGTGGTCTTCCAGGTCGGGGCGGCGGTATTCGGCCAGGAGGGTCTCGGCGTGAGTCTGCAGCCAGGCGTGGGCCGCTTCGCGGCGGATGAGGTTGGCGTCGCGCTCGTCCACGATCTGGAAGCGTTCTTCGAGGCCGGCCAGGGCGGGTTTTTCGCGCACGATGTCGTGGGCCAGGCCGTGCAGGGTGCGGACGCGGTAGCCGAGGTGGGGGATCAGGCCGGCCTGTTCGATCATCTGGCCGATGCGGGCGGTGAAGTTGTCCACCGCCGAGTTGACCAGGGTGACGATCAGCACTTCCTGGTCGGGGGCGAGCGCACCGGAGGCGATCAGCCGGGCGGCGAGGGCGCTCAGGGTGAAGGTTTTGCCGGCGCCGGGGACGGCAGAGATGCCCATTTTGCCGCCGCGATAGCGCAGGATTTCGGTCTGGGAGGGGCGAAAGGTGTATTCTGTCATCAAAAATACTACTATTCTGGTCTAAAAACGTGCTATACTTTTGCCGAAAAATTTCATCGGGAGGCTGTCCAATGGATGCTCATCTGCTGGCTCAATTTCCGTTGTTTCATCAAGTCTCGCCTGCTTTCCTTGAGAAAATTGCCGATGCCGGGCACGAAATCGTTCTTTCGGCGGGAGAAACTGTCTTTCGCGAGGGCCAGGCTGCGAGTGCCCTGCACTTTCTGCTCTCCGGCGAGATCGCTTTGCGGGTAGCCATCATGTCGAAGCCGACCAGCCTGACCGTCTCCTATGTCAATCAGCCGCATCAGTGCTTTGGCTGGTCGGGGGTGGTGCCGCCGCGTTACTATACGGCGACGGCGTATTGTGAAACCGAATGCCGCATTTTTGAATTGCCCGCTGAAGTTGTGCTGCAGGCGATGAACTCCTTCCCGGCCGATGGGCTGAAAATCATGCAGCGTTTGGCCGAGTTGATTGCCCACCGTCTGCGCAATAGCCGCGAGGCGCTGTTCAAGACGCTGTAGTTTTTGAATTTCCCGAAAGTTCGGCAAATGTTTTTCATTCTGCTGCCTCCTTCTGTAAGACGCGCTGGAAGGCGCGCAGCAGGGCGCCGCGTTGCTCGAAGCCGGTTTCGCCGACGTTGGTCATTCCCAGAAAGAGGTGTTTCCGGCAGCGGCGTAGCAGGCCGGAGGTCAGGCGCGCCAGGACGGCGGCGTTGGCGGCGACCTCGTCGGCGTCGGTCCACAGGCGGCCGGGTTCCCAGTTGCGCGAGAGGACGTAGGGCTGAGTCAGCGGCTGGGCCAGGCGCTCGGACCAGCCGCCGGAGCCGATGTCGAGCCAGAATTGGACCTGCACCGGTCGGTTCATCATCAGGAAGGTGTAGGCAGGGGCGATCAGCACGGCCTCGTCGGAATCGGCGCGCCAAGATTCCAGGTACTGGGCAGCGATGACGCCCTCTTGGAGCAGGGTGATGTACTCGCGGCCTAGGTCTATGGCTTCGGGTTCGTCCTGAACGGGCTGCATGGCCAGGCGGAATTTGCACACCGATTCGACCAGGCTGGCGGCGACGCGCACGGCGTCGAAATTGTGATGGAATCCGAAGCCTGGCTGCGAGAGCACTTCGCCGAACAAACGTCTGAGGAAATGGTCGAGCGGCAGCGGGTCGGACTGACGGTATTCGTCCAGCCAGGCGCGCAGGAGGGTGTAGCGGTTGCCGAGGCGATAGGTGATGCGTTCCTGAACGTCGGCTTTGATCTGGTCGAAGCCGGTCAGGGTAGCGTCTTTGGGCCGGTAAACGATTTCGGCCAGCAGTTGCGCCCGCACCAGATCGGCTTCCAGGGCGAGCATGAAGGCGTAGGCAACGTCGAAGCGGCTGGGGCGCAGCCCCCAGGCGGGATGGGCGAGGGCGGCCAGGGTCAGCAAAGCCTGACTGGCGGGTTCGTCGCGCAGCGAGCGGGAAGGCCGGTGCGACCGAACGGGGATATTGGCTGTCTCCAGGCGCTGCATCAGGGCGAAGCGCAGCGCGTCCGAGAGATAGGGGGCCAGAATGGCGATTTCGGAGGCAGGGACGCCGCCTGCCAACAGGTCGGCGGTCTGGGCGACGATTTTCTCGAGCAGTTGCGGGTAGAAAGGTGCATGGAGCAGGGTGTAGGCGGGAGGCTCGGTCTCTTCGGGCGGCGGGGGGGGAACGGCGGGGGTAATGGCCTGGATCAGGATGCCTTCCAGCGCCGCGACGGCCGGACTCTGGACATGGTTTTCGTCCAAGTCAATCTGTTTGGAAATGGCCTGTTGGAAGCGGCCGGCCGAGAGCGGGTCGGCGCCCAGGAAGATGCGGTAGCCGCCGTTCTGGTCGTGAATGACCAGGGACGAGTCGAAGTCCGGCAGCCAGTCGAGGATTAGGTCGTGGGCGCGCGGGATATCTTCTTCGACGTTGTCGTAGATGAGGTGGCGAAAGGCGCGGGTCAGGTAGGTGCGGACGAGGGCTTGCGGCCAGAGGATGTCGAGGAAGATTTCCAGTTGCAGCGAAAAGTCGAGCAGGTTGTGTTCCAGGCAGTAGGCGCGGAAGCGGTTGGCGCATTCCTGGGCATCGGCGTAGACGCGCTGCTGGGCGGGGTCGCCGCTCCAGGCGGCTGCCAGGCGCTCGCCGATTTCGGTGTGCGGGAAGCCGATGGCCGCCGACTTATTGAGATTGTCGAGAATCTGGGCGTAGAGACGGTTGCGGTCGATGACCACCGATTCGAAATAGCCTTGATCGAAGAGCGGCCTGACCAGATGGGCCATGTAGTATTGGGCGGTTTCCAGGGTCAGGAAGGTGGGCGGGCGATCGGGGTGGGTGAAACCGGCCGCCTTGACGGCCAGCGGCCAGAAGAGTTCGGTCATGCGCCGCGCCAGGCCGCCGATGGTCAGGATGGACGTCTCGCCGCCCGCTTCGGCCTGGGGAGCGCGTAAGGCGTCGCTGTAGGGAAAGCCCAGGGTTCGCTGGGGGATGAGCACCAGAATCTCGTTGGCCGGGACGCCCTTCTGGATCAGGCGCAAGAGACGGCGGACGCCGGCAGTGGTCTTGCCGCTGCCCGCCGGACCGGATACCAGCAGGTGTTCGTTTAGAGGGGCGTTGACGATGGCGCGTTGGGAGGCGGTGAGTCGCATTGACCAGAGGGTAGTGGAGGCGGCCAAGTTTGTCAAGAGTCGGGAACGACGAACTCGTCGAAGAAAATTCCACCCCAAAAACCGGGATTTGCATGCCAAATGCCGAACTTCTAGTTCCACATTTATTGTATAATGATTTAACTTTTTCCTGCCGGCCGATCGGCGCGCAGGAAAACTATTCCACTAAAACGCGGAGGAACAAAAAAATGAAACTCACCCCCCCTAAGAAAAGCACCTTCTGGGCCTCGGTCATCATTGCGGCCGTCGGTTTCGTGGTCGGTTTGCTGGGCTACTTTGGCCTGTTTGGCGTGGCCTGGCTCGGCATGATCGGCCTGGTTTTGCTGGCGGTAGGGTTTGTCCTGTTGGCCCTGGGCCTGACGACCAAAGGTCTCTAGGGCTGTGTAATTTCCCTTGCTCCCCGTCGAATGGATGGAGGGGGAGCAAATTCCTGTCGCCGCAGCCGTTGACATGGCTGGCGGGGATAGGTATAATATTACCCGCTTCTGCCCCGGCAGGTTGCTGGGGCGGTTGCTTGAATCCCGGCTTTCCCGCAGCAGGGCACGATGAGTAGTCGTTGGCTGGCCGATGGGCCGGTGCGTTGACTGCGGCAAAGCGAAGACCAGGAGCGAAAGATGAAATATGCAATCGTCGAAAGCGGCGGCAAGCAATACAAAACGGTCGAAGGCGCCACAATCGAAGTGGACCGCCTGCCGGTCGAAGCCGGCGCAATTGTCAGGTTGGAGCGGGTTCTGCTGCTGGCAGACGGAGAAAATGTCGTCGTCGGCACGCCGCTCGTCAAGGATATGACCGTCTGGGCCAGGGCGCTCGAGCATGTCAAGGGTCCGAAACTGACCGTGTTCAAATACCGCCCGAAGAAGCGCATCCGCGTCAAGACCGGCCATCGCCAGACCTATACGCGTCTGCTGATCGAACAGATCGGCGGCTCTGCCCTGATCGAGAAGAAGGTCGAGGCGGCGGTCGATGAATCGGCGGAGCAAGCGGTCGAGGTCACGGTCGAGCCGAAGGCCAAGACTCCGGCTGCTTCTCGAGCGAAGCCCAAAGCCGAAGGAGAGACTGTTTCCAAAGCCAAGCCCAAGGCCGAAGCGAAGGCGGCTCCCAAGGCCCAACCCGCATCCGCCGCGAAGAAGGTCTCCAAGCCTTCCGAAAAGAAAGCCAAGTAAGAGAGTGAGGTCAGTATGGCACACAAAAAAGGTGGCGGCTCCAGCCGCAATGGACGTGACAGCAATTCTCAGCGCCTGGGTGTGAAGAAATACGCGGGCGAGCATGTGTTTTCCGGCAACATCATCGTGCGGCAGCGCGGCACGCGCATCAAACCCGGCCTGAACGTGGATGTCGGCAAGGATGATACGATCTTCGCCACAATCGAGGGCGTGGTCGTCTATGATATCGTGCGCGGGCGCAAGCGCGTCAACGTCTTGCCGCTCGAGAACAAGTAAGCGGCGAAAGGACCCCGATATGAAACAAGGTATCCATCCCACCTATTACACCGACGCACGGGTCACCTGCGCCTGCGGCAACACCTGGACGACCGGCTCGACCCGCAAGGAAATCCGGGTCGAAATCTGCTCGAAATGCCATCCTTTCTTCTCCGGCGAGGCGCAACGCATCGTTGACATCGAAGGTCAGGTGGACCGCTTCTACAAGAAACTGAAAGTCCGCCAGGAGTATGTCGAGGAGAAGAAAGCGCGCGCCGAGGCCAAGGTCTCGCCGAAGCGGGCCATCTCCGACCTGGAACTTCCGTCCCGCGCCGTCGAGGCGCTGGCCAAGGGCGGCATCTCAACCGTGGGCGAATTTCTCGAAAAACTGGCCCAGGGCGAGGAAGCCGTGCTTGCCATCGAGGGCTTCGGACGCAAGTCGCTGATTGATTTGAAAAAGAAACTGCGCGCCCTGGGTTACGAATTGCCCGAGGCAACCGAAACTGCGGCGGCGTAGCACTTGCCGGAAGAGAAATATCAGGTAAACTTAACGGGCAGATGCCGGGCATCTGCCCGTCTTCTTTCGATCCCGGCCCGGCTCAAGAAAGGAAGGCGATGCGTCATACCAGCGGTTCGGTCGAAGTGATTTGCGGTTCGATGTTCAGCGGCAAGACCGATGAACTCATCCGCCGCCTGCGACGAGCGGTCATCGCTCGTCAAAAGGTTCAGGTATTCAAGCCGGCCATCGACGTGCGCTACGCGGTCGAAAAGGTCACCTCTCACGCCGGCAACGATTTCGATGCCCTTCCGGTTCAAAATGCGGCCGATATCCGCGCCCGCCTCGAAAAGGATGTGACGGTGGTCGCCATTGACGAGGCCCAGTTCTTCGATGCCGAAATCGTCGACCTGGTCGAAGAACTGGCTGCCGGCGGACGGCGGGTCATCGTGGCCGGGCTGGACACCGACTTCCGCGGCGAGCCGTTCGGGCCGATGCCCGTCTTGATGGCCAAAGCCGAGCGGGTGGACAAACTCCAGGCCATCTGCATGGTCTGCGGCGAACCGGCCAGCCGCACCCAGCGCCTGGTCAACGGCAAGCCGGCCCGCTACGATGATCCGGTCGTCATCGTCGGCGCATCCGAATTGTACGAGGCACGCTGCCGGCGTCATCACGAAGTCCCGCGATAGTCTGATAGTCAAGGGTCAAACAGTCGCATTGTGCAATCAATTCATCAGACTGTCTCACTATCAGACAATGAGACTGATGACTATCCGACTTTCTGGAAGGAACGAATGCAACCCTATCAAGAATTCTTGACCGAAATCCTGATTGACGAGGCCACCTTGCAGCGCCGCATTGCCGAACTGGGGGCCGAAATCAGCCGAGATTATCAAGACCGCGATCTCATTCTAATCTGCATCCTGCGCGGCGGGATGGTCTTTCTTGTGGATCTCATGCGCCGCATCACCATCCCGCATCAGGTTGATTTCATGGCGGTGGCCTCTTACGGGAGCGGAGCGCGTCGATCGACCGGTCACGTGCGCCTCTCGCTCGACCTGCAGACCGACATCCGCGACAAAGACGTCCTCCTGGTCGAGGATATCGTCGACAGCGGCAACACGATTGCCTACGTGCTGGAGTTCCTCCAGACCCGCCAGCCGCGCAGCCTCAAGGTCTGCACCCTGCTGGACAAGGAAGAGCGCCGCGAGACGCCCGTCCCCATCCATTACCGCGGCTTCCGCATCCCCAACAAATTCGTCTTCGGCTACGGCCTCGACCTGGACGAGTACTATCGCAACCTGCCTTTTGTGGCCGTGGTGGACCTGAAAAAATATAAACCTCCTGCCTGAGGAGGAAAGAGACGATGCAAGATTACCGTGAGTTCATGGATGAAATCCTGGCCGACGAGCAGGCCATTGCCCGGCGGGTGGCCGAACTGGGCGACCAGATCAGCCGGGATTACGCCGACAAGGATTTGTTGATCGTCTGTCTGCTGCGCGGCGCCATCACCTTCACCGCCGACCTGACCCGCCGCCTGCGGATTGCCCCCGAGTTGGACTGCATGTCGCTCTCCTCTTACGGCGTCGGCCATTACGCCTCGAGCGGCAACGTGCGCGTCAACCTGGACTTGCGCACCAATATCGAGGGCCGTCACGTTCTGCTGGTCGAGGACATCGTGGACAGCGGCCGCACCCTGGCCCACGTTCTCAACATGCTCCAGACTCGCGACCCGGCCAGTCTGCGCGTCTGCGTCCTGCTCGACAAGAAAGAGCGCCGCGAAATCCCGGTGCAGGTGGATTACGTCGGCTTCGACGTGCCGGACAAATACGTCTTTGGCTATGGCATCGACATCGATGAACGTTACCGCCATCTGCCCTTCATTGCCTCGGTCGATCTGAGCAAATACCGGCCTCCGGCGTAAACCCGGCGGAAAGGGAAGACCATGAGCGGGGACAGTCGGGAAGAACTTCTCCCTTACGCAGGCCGCTGGGTGGCCCGTCTGCGCGGCCGGGTCATTGCCCAGGGCGGCACGCCCGAACAGGCTCGCCGTCTGGCGCGTTCGCGTTACAAAGAGATACCGGAGATTCTTTTCGTGCCTGCTTCTGAACGACTGATCTTCCCTCCCATCCTCGACGCTGTCCGCCGGGCGCTGCCCGACGGTCTGACCCTCTATGTGGTCGGCGGGGCAGTGCGCGACGCCTTGCTGGGCCGGCCGGTCCACGATCTGGACTTTGCCCTGGCCGGTCAGGCCATCAAAATTGCCCGGCGGGTGGCCGACGCCCTGGGCGCGGATTTCTATCCCCTCGACGCCGAACGCGATACCGGCCGGGTGATCGTCCGGCAAGAGGACGGTTCCCGCCTGGTGATGGATTTCGCCGCCCTGCGCGGCCCCGACCTCGATTCTGACCTCCTCGGGCGCGATTTCACCCTCAACGCCATCGCCATGGACCTGCACACGGGGGCGCTCTACGATCCGCTGGGCGGCGCCCAAGACTTGCGCGATCGCTGTCTGCGGGCCTGTTCGCCCTCCGCCTTCGCCGACGATCCGGTGCGCATCCTGCGCGGCATCCGCCTGGCGGCCGGCTTTGGCTTTCACCTGCTGCCCGAAACCCGCCAGGCAATGAAGATGGCCGCCAGCCTGTTGGGCGACGTTTCGACCGAGCGGCTGCGCGACGAACTTTTCCGCATCTGCGAGGGCCCCCGCCCGGCAGCCTGCCTGCGCGCCCTCGACCTGCTGGGCGGCCTCGACCCGATCCTGCCCGAACTGCGGACGTTGAAGGGGATCGAGCAGCCCTCCCCGCACGTGTACGATGTCTGGGAGCATACGCTGGCGGCCGTGGACGCGCTCGAGCGAATCCTGGCCGTCCTGGCGCCCGACTGGGAGTCGGAGCAGGCCGCCGACCTGTTCGACGGCCTCCTGTCTCTGCGTCTGGGCCGCTATCGCCAGGCCCTGGCCGAGCATTTCGGTCTGCCTCTCAACGTCCATCGTTCGCTGCGCGGCCTGTTGTTTTTCGCCGCCCTGTATCACGATATTGCCAAGCCTCAGACGTTGCGCCCCGACGAAGACGGCCAATTGCGCTTTTGGGGTCACGATCAGGAGGGCGCCCTGCAGGCGGCGCGTCGGGCGCGCCTGCTCGCCCTTTCCAATGATGAGGTCGAGCGGGTCGAGACGATCGTCCGCCATCACATGCGCGCCCTCTATCATATCAACCGCTGGATGCGCGAGAAGCAGCCTCCCTCGCGGCGGGCGGTCTATCGTTTCTTCCGCGACACCGGCCCGGCAGGCGTGGACCTGTGCCTGCTGGCCCTGGCCGACCTGCGCGCCACCTACGCGCAGACCCTTCCCCAGGAAACCTGGGCCGCCGCGCTGGACGTCGTCCGCCTGCTGCTCGAAAACCGGTACGAGAAACCGGCCGAATCCGTCTCGCCGCCGCCGCTGGTCAACGGGAACGACCTGATGGCCGCCTTGTCCCTCCAGCCCGGCCCGCACATCGGCCGCCTGCTCGAAGCCATTCGCGAAGCCCAGGCGATGGGCGAATTGTCCACCCGCGAAGAGGCGCTGGAGTTCGCCCGCCGATGGAAGCCATGAGCGAGATAGGCGTTCTGCGGCAGGCCCTGCGGCAGGTCCCGGCTCTGCGGGGGGAGTGGGCCTTCGAGAAACTGGGCGAGAACATCTACCGTCTCGAACAGGGCGAACGGCGTTTCTTCGCCAAATGGATCGCCGCCGACGACGAGCGCGGCCGCAACGAATTGGAAATCAACCGGACTGTCCTGCGCCGCGCCGGCCTGCCTGTCCCGGCGCTTCTTCATGTCCTGCCGGCCGGTCAGGGACGCCTGGCCTTGTGGGAGTGGGTGGAAGGCGGCGATCTGCGCCAGGAGGGCCGCGACTTGCTTCCGCAGGCTTTCCGGCTGCTGGGCCGCTTCCACGCCGACCGGCGCCATACCGGGCCGCTGTTTTCGCCCGCCACCGGTCAAACTTATCCCTCCGTCCGCAGCCTGTTGCAGGGAGAGGCCGCCGCTCTTGGCGCGCTGCTGCCGCCCTCCTACCGTCCGCGCTGCGCCGAATTCCTCCTGCGCCTGGAATGCGGCTACCCGACCCTGATTCATGGCGACATGCATCCCGGCAACCTGCGCCGCGCTCCCGACGGCTTGCGCTTCGTGGACTGGGGCTATGCCCGTCCCAGCCTCAACCTGTTCGACCTCGATTACATCCGCAGCGTGGACCTGGGCGACGCGGCCGACGAGTGGCGGCACATCCGGCCCGCCGAGGCCGAGCAGATTCTGCCGGCCTACTTCGAGGCGGCCGGCCTGGGCGGGTACGATCCTGGCGCCGTCCATCGCGGCGTCATGCTCTGGGCGGCGCTGTGGGCGCACGCCGGCCTCACCCGCGCCCATGATTTCACGGCCCAAAAAGTCTGCCGTCAACGGATTGCCCGCCTCCTGGAGGAGAAACCATGAACATCGTCGTCTTCGATCTCGAAACCCAGAATCTCTTCGAAGAGGTCGGCGGCAGGAATAACATCGCCGCGCTGAAAATGTCCTGCGCCGTCACCTGGTCTTCCGTCAAAAACGATTTCACCGTTTATTGGGAGCAAGATGTCCCCGCGCTGGTGGCCGAGTTGAAGTCCGCCGACCGCGTCGTCGGCTTCAACGTTAAGGGCTTCGACTACGAAGTCCTGCGCCCCTATGTTCCCAACGAGCGTCTGCAATTTTTGCCCACCCTCGACCTGATGGATGACCTCTTTCGGACGCTTGGTTTCCGCCTTAAACTCGATGCCATCGCCCGCGCCACCCTCGGCGAGACGAAAACCGCCGACGGCCTCCAGGCGGTCACCTGGTGGCGCGAAGGCAGACTCGACCTCCTGGCCGAATATTGCAAGATGGACGTGGAGGTCACCCGCCGCATCTACGAATTCGGCTGCGCCAACGGCTACGTCCACTACTTCACCCGTCTGGGCAGCAAACAGAAAGTGCAGGTGAATTGGCGATGTTGAAAGCGCATGTCAACGGAATCGAACTGGCCTACGAGCGCCGCGGGAAGGGGCGGCGCCCTGAGCCTGTCGAAGGGGCCGCGCTGATCCTGCTGCACGGCCATCCGCTCGACCACACCATTTGGGAAACGCTCGCGCCGCTGCTGGAGGACGACTTCGACCTGATTCTGCCCGACCTGCGCGGCTTCGGTCACAGCGCCGCCCCGCGGACCCCGTACCTGCTGACCGATATGGCCGCCGACCTCCTCGCCCTGATGGACGTCCTGGGCCTCGAACGCGCCGTCCTGGCCGGTCACTCGATGGGCGGATACATTGCCCTGGCCTTTGCCCGCGCCTGGCCGCAGCGACTCTCCGGGCTGGCGCTGGTCGCCTCGCACGTCTTTGCCGACCCGCCCGAGCGCCGCGCCGCGCGTTACCGCGACGCCGCCGAAATCGAAGCGCGCGGCCCCGGCCTCCTGGCCGAGACCTTCCCGCCCAAACTGACGCCCGACCCGCGCCTGCAGGCGCGTCTGCGGGAAATCATCGCCCGGCAGGACCCTTGGGGCGTGGCGCAGTCGCTGCGGGCGATGGCCGAGCGCCCCGATGCCTCGGCCTGCTTGGCGGAGTTCGGCTTCCCGATGGTCGTCATCCACGGCGCGGCGGACGCGCTCGTCCCGCTCGAACGCGCCCGGCAGGCCAAAGCCCTGGCGCCGCGCCTCCATCTGGTCGAACTGGCCGAGGCGGCCCACCTGCCGATGCTGGAAGCCCCCGCGGCGACTGCCGAAGCGCTGCGCTTTTTCCTGGAAAGATAAGGAACGGCTGGGGCGAGACGAATCTCGCCCTACGGCCCCCCCTG
>CALGPL010000110.1 GCA_937960595.1 uncultured Anaerolineales bacterium
TGTTCTGGGTGGCGGCATAGTCGAGCGGGGCGGTATCGGGGCGGTAATGGCGGAGGGCTTCCTCGTAGGCGGCGAGCGCCTCGCGCAGGCGGGCGCGGCGCTCTTTGCCGGGGGAGGCGGCAAGTTCCTGAAGCACAGCGCCGCGGTTGTTCTGGGTGGCGGCATAGTCGAGCGGGGCGGTCTCGGGGCGGCGATATCGGAGGGCTTCCTCGTAGGCGGCGAGCGCCTCGAGCAGGCGGGCGCGGCGCTCTTCGCCGGGCAGGCTGGCTAATCTCCATAAGGCATTGCCCAAAGTCAGGCTTGCTGCGCCTTTTGTCTCGTCACTCTGCTCGCCGGATTTCTCCACCAGTTGTTTTGCCCAGGCATAATTTTCGCGCACGAGAGAGAAAGCGGCTTGCAGGTTGGCGGTATTCGCCGCCAGCCCCTGCGCCAGGTTCAGGTCGTGTTCAATTGCCCAGGCAAAGGCGTGCCGCAGCTGCGGGTAATCGGGGAGCATGCGGTAGTAAATTTGCCGGTCGTCCGCGTCCCGCATGCGTTCATTGTAGAGGCGGGCGTGGGCGTGAAGGGCGCTTTCTTCCTCGCCCTCGCGTTTCAACAAAGCCAGGGCGTAGGCGCGCAGGAGGACGTGCTGCTGCCAGCGCGCGCCCTCGCCCCCGGCCCCTTCGCGAAGCGCCCCTTTGGGGCTCCCAGGGGGAGAGGGGAGGGAGGGGGCGAGGGCAAGCAGCCCAAGTTCCAGGAAGGCCGCCAGTTGGTTTTCGGCCTCTTCGGTTTCCAGTTCCCAAATCCCCGCCGCGGCGTCGGTTCCAAACTCCGCGTCGGGGGCAAAGGCGCCCAGCAGGCGGAATCTCCGTTGCGCGGCGGGCTTCAGGTCGTGGTAAGAAAACGCCAGCGCGGCTTCAACGCGGCTTTCCTTCTCTTCATCATCGCTCAGGCGCAGTTCGCCGAAACCGCCGCCCTCGCGCACCTGGCGTTCCATCTCGTTCACGGCGCTCTCCCAGCGGCGACGCGGCAAACGCGCCAAACTGCCGGCGGCAATATCCAGCGCCTGGGCGTGATTGCCGAGCGCCTGGGCAAGCCTTTCGAGCAGGGGGATTTCCGCCTCGGTAGCATGGGCGCGCCGTTTGAGCAGTTCGAGGGCGTCCTCATCGGTGAGAACGTCCAACGGGTGAATCTCTCCATGCAATTCCTGGGCGATGCGCCGGCTGCGGGTGGTGACCAGCAGGCAGGCTTCGCGGGGGAGCGCCTCCAGCAGCGGCTGAATGGCTTCCAGGCTCCAGACGTCATCCAGGACGACCAGCATCGCGCCGTGACCGGCCAGCCGGGCGCGCGTCTCTTCGGGCGAGGGCGGGCGGTTCTCTTGGCGTATCCAGCCGCCGAATCCCGCCCAGCGTTCCAGGATGGGGGCGGTCAGGTCGGGGTTGCGGAAACTGACGCCCAGCGGTTGATACAGCACGCCGCCGGGGAAATCATCATCCAAAGCCGCCGCCAGATGTTCCGCCAGGATGGTCTTGCCGACGCCGGGCGTGCCTTGCACGGCGGCGGTGATGGCGGCGCTCCTCCCGCTTTTCAGCCATGCGGCGAGTTTGTTGAAATCATCCTTGCGTCCCACCATCGCTTTGCGGGGACGCGGCGCGGCGGGGCGCTGCCAGCCCGAACCGGCGGCGGCCGCGCCGTAATGGATGACGTTACCTGAACCGGAGACGATGACCGATTGGCCGACATCCCTGCCGATGACGATGGAGTTATCGCCGCCGCGGACGGCGTTCTCCTTTTTCGACGCTGTTTTGGCGGCTGGCTTCTTTCTCGACTGGATGACTCCCTGCGTGGCTTTCACCTGCCCGGCGCGCGTATTCAACGCCTTCACCAATTTTTCATAGCCGCCTGCTTCGAAGTAATGCCCCCACTGAATCCCCCGCAGGCCGAAGGGCATCTCGCAGGCTTCCAGTTGCAGCGGGATGAAGAAAATCGTCCCTTCGGGCTTTTCCCGCTGGATGTCCTGCGCGTACTTGATTTCCTTCTGGACGTAGCCCTCCTTGCTCACCGAAACGCTCGAAAAGCAGACGATGACCGCCTCGCTGGCGCGCATCGCCTTCTGGATTTCCAGGTCCCAATCCTGGCCGGGCAGCAGGGCTTCGCTGTCGAGCCAGGGGGCGAAGCCGTCGGCCTTCAGGCGCTCGTACAGTTCGCGGACAATCGGCTTGTCCTCGCTGGCGTGGCAGAGGAAGACTTTGAGGGGGCGGGCGGGTGCGGTCATCGTTTCTCCCAGGGCGGCGCTGGAATATTCTTAATATAGCATAAAAATCAGACTTCCGAAGTCTCTCAGACTTCGGAAGTCTGATTTTAGTTGTATAATATAACTGTTTCATTTTGCAACTATATCCAGGCAGGCGCGTATGAGCGAAGAATTGATTGACGCCTTTTGGGAAAGCATTCCCTCCGTCTGGCGGGGGACGCGGACGAAGATTCGCGCCGTGGCCGCCGAACGCTTCGGCTTGACCGTCGAGCAGTTCCAGGCGCTGCGGCGCATCCGCAAGGGACACGACTCGGTCAGCGCCCTGGCGGAGGAGGGCCGCCTCAGCCGCTCGCAGGCCAGCCGGGCGGTCGAAGCCCTCGTCCGCCGCGGGCTGGTGACGCGCCTCGCCGACGCCCGCGACCGCCGTCAGGTGCGCCTCTCGCTCACCCCCTCCGGCGAACAGACCCTGGCGGGCATCTACGCCGAGGCCGAGGCCTGGCTGGCCAAACGCTTCCGCTCCCTCGCCCCCGACCAGGCCCATCAGATCGCCCAGGCCCTGCTCCTCCTGCGCCAGGCCTTCACCGACCCTACCTCTTAACCATCCACCAACCATCCACCATTAACCATTAACCATTAACCATCTACCATCCCCCATCAACTATCCAACTCATGACCCCCCTCCTCAAACTCCGCTCCTTCATCCAAGCCTATCTGCCGCAAATCGTCCTCTCGATCCTGAACCTGGCGGCGATGACCGCCCTCAGTTTGTACGTGCCGCGCATCATCCGCGGCGTGATTGACGAGGGCTTGATTCAGACCGACACCGCCTACCTGCTGCGGGCCGCCCTGCTCCTGCTGGGCCTGGGCCTGGCTTCGGCCGCGATGTCGGCTCTGCAGCGTTACCTGGCCGAATGGATCGGCGGCCACATCGGCTACGACCTGCGCAACCGCTTGTATGACCACATCCAGCATCTCTCGTTCTCCTATCACGACCACGCCCAGACCGGTCAGTTGATCTCGCGCTGCATCGAGGACGTGCGCGCCGTGCAGAACTTCATCGGCGGCTCGCTGGTGCATCTGGCACAGATGTCTTTCCTCCTGGTCGGCGCGCTGGCGCTGATGCTGCTTGCCAACTGGAAGTTGACCCTCATCGCTACCCTGCCGCTCATCCCGCTGACCTTCATCACGTTCGACTTCGGCAAGCGCATCACCGAACTGTTCTTCCGGGTGGATACTCTCCTCGGCGACCTCTCGGCCCGTTTGCAGGAGAACGTCCTGGGGGTGCAGGTGGTGCGCGCCTTCGCCCGCGAACCCCACGAAATCCGGCGCTTCGACGAGACCAACCGCGCCTACTACCGGGCGCGCCTGAAGGTCATCGGCGAGTGGTCGAAGGTCATGCCGACCACCGATTTGCTGGTCACGCTCGGCACGATTCTCATCCTGTTCTTCGGCGGCCGGATGGTGCTGGCCGGGACGATGACGATTGGCGAAATCGTCGCCTTCAACGCTTACCTGGTCATGCTGGCCGCGCCGGCCCAGGAACTGACCTGGCTGGTCAACGCGGCCGGGGAGGCGGGGGCCGGGGCGCGGCGCGTGCTCGAGGTCCTCGAGACGCCGCCGGAGATTGCCTCTCCCCCCGGCGCGGTCGTCCTGCCGACTCTGCGCGGCGAGGTCGAGTTTCGCGACGTCTCGCTCAAATATCAGGACGAGAAGCGCGACTCGCTGACCGACATCCGCCTGCACGTCGCGCCGAATCAAATCGTCGCCCTCATCGGCCCGACCGGTTCGGGCAAGACCTCGCTGGTCAACCTCATCCCGCGTTTCTACGATGTCAGCGAGGGCGCCGTGCTGGTGGACGGCCACGACGTCCGCACGGTGGACCTGACCTCCCTGCGCCGTCAGATTGGCATCGTCTTGCAGACCTCGCTGCTGTTCTCGGAGACGATTGCCGCCAACATCGCCTACGGCCGCCCCGACGCCACGATGGACGAAATCATCGCCGCTGCCCAGGCAGCCCAGGCGCACGACTTCATCCTGTCTTTCGAAAAAGGCTACGAGACGGTCGTCGGCGAGCGCGGCGTGACCCTGAGCGGCGGCCAGCGCCAGCGCATCGCCATCGCCCGCGCCCTGCTCATGGACCCGCGCATCCTCATCCTCGACGACTCCACCTCCAGCGTGGACACCCAAACCGAGGCGCTCATCCAGCAGGCGTTGGAACGGCTGATGGAAGGCCGCACCACCTTTGTCATTGCTCATCGACTCGCCACCGTCCGCCGCGCCGACCTGATCGTGGTCATGGAGCGCGGCCGCATCGTTCAGACCGGCACGCACGAGCAATTGCTGGCCCAGGGCGGGCTGTACCGGCAGATTCATGACTTGCAACTGGTGCAGAATTTGATTGCCCCGGAAGAACCCGAACCGGTCGGCGAGTATGCGCCGCAGCCCATTCGCAGCAGCGAGGGATTTGGTTGATCTCCCTCGTCCTGAGCGGAAGTCCGAGGCGCAGCCGAGGACGAAAGTCGAAGGACGAGGATGATAGCCGCCCTTCGACTGCAGCGGACAGAGAAATTGGATAATATCCCGCCCTTCGACTGCGGCCCCTCGCTGCGCTCGGGGCCTCCGCTCAGGGCGGAAGTATGGAATAACTCATGAACAAATCTATCCCCATCACCCCTCCCGCCTACGTGACCCAGGCCGAAGAGCAATTCTACAAGGCCTATGACCCGCAGGTGACGCGCCGTCTGTTCGGCTTCCTCGCGCCTTACAAGTGGCAGATGTTCCTGGCGCTGGTCTTGATGCTGGGCGCCACTGTGTCCACCGTCGCCGGCCCCTACTTCGTCAAGATGGCCATTGACGACGGCCTGAGCGCCGGCAATCCCGCCGCCCTGCAGACCGCCGTCCTGCTCTATCTAGGCGCGGCCATCTTACGTTGGTTTTTCATTTACACGCGCGTCAATCTGATGGCGCGCGTCGGGCAGTCGGTCATCTACGACCTGCGCAAAACCCTCTTCGGCCACCTGCAAAAACTCTCGCTCAGTTTTTACAGCCGCTATTCGGTCGGCCGCGTCATCACCCGCGTCGTCAACGACGTTGAGACCCTGCGCGAATTCATCACCTGGGCCATCCTGGCCATCGCCCGCGACCTGTTCTCGCTGGTCGGAATCGTGGCCGCCATGCTGGCCCTGAACGTGCGTCTCTCGCTGGTGGCCTTTGCCACCCTGCCGCTCATGGCCCTGGCCACCTACATTTTCCGCAAGAACTTGCGCATCGCCTACCGGCGGGTGCGGGCCGCCGTCTCGTGGGTCAACTCGGTGCTGGCCGAAAACATCAACGGCATCCGCGTCGTCCAGGCCTTCAGCCGCCAGCAGCGCAATTACGAATCCTTCCGCGATTACACCAACCGCTATCATCTGCAGACCGTCCTGCATGCCGCCAAAGTCGCCGCCTCTTTCGTGCCGGTGGTGGACATCCTCGGCGCGCTGGCCACCGCCTCGGTCGTCTGGCTAGGCGGGGCAGCGGTGCTGGGCGAGACGATTACCGCCGGCATCCTGGTCGCCTTCCTGCTCTACATCGAGCGTTTCTTCGAACCGATCCGCGACCTCTTCCGCCGCTTCGACACGCTCCAGTCCACCATGGCCAGCGGCGAACGCCTGCTCAACCTGCTCGACAGCCCGGTCGAAGTCCAGGATGCACCCGAGGCGGTCGAACTGCCGCCCATCCGCGGCGAGGTGCGCTTCGAGGACGTTTCCTTCCACTACGCCGACGATCCGGCGCTGGTGCTGCAGGACATCCATCTGACCGTCCGCCCCGGCGAAACGGTCGCCCTGGTCGGCGAGACCGGCGCCGGCAAGACCACCCTCATCAAACTGGTCGCCCGTTTCCACGACCCCATCTCCGGCCGCGTCCTGGTGGACGGCTACGACCTGCGGACGGTGACCCAGGCCTCCTTGCGGCGGCAGATGGGCATCGTCCTGCAAGACCCCTTCCTGTTCAACGGCACGGTGCGCGAGAACATCCGCTTCGGGCGGCTGGAAGCGAGCGACGAGGAAATCGAAGCCGCCGCCCGGGCGGTCGGGGCGCACGACTTCATCGTCGGCCTGAAAAACGGTTACGAGACCTCGGTCGAGGAGGGCGGGGTGGTGCTGTCGGTCGGTCAGCGTCAACTCCTCTCCTTTGCCCGCGCCTTGCTGGCCGACCCGCGCATCCTCATCCTCGATGAGGCCACCTCCTCGGTGGATACCCAGACCGAACAAATCATCCAGCAGGCGCTGCGGCGGCTCTTTCAGGGGCGGACTTCCTTCGTCATCGCCCACCGCCTCTCGACCATCGTCAACGCCGACCGGATTGTGGTCATCCACGATGGCCGCATCGTTGAGCAAGGCACGCACGCCGAACTGCTCGCCCAGGGCGGTCTGTACGCCGAGTTGTACCGCACCGGTTTTCAGGAGTAGGGTATACTGAAACCATGCCCGAAATCACCAGTCTGCAAAACCCGCGCATCAAGTACATCGTCAAACTGCGCGACGACCGGCGTCAGCGCCAGCGGGACGGCGTGATGCTGGTTGAGGGGGCCTACGAGATCGAACTCGCCATAGCCGGCGGGATGCGCCCGCGCGAAGTCTTTTTCTGCGCGGAACTCGCCGCCGGAAAATCCGTGCCGGGACTGGACCCTTCCTCTGGCTCAGGGCCACGCCTCGAGCCGGTGACCGTTTCGCGGCCGGTCTTCGAGAAGATGAGCCACCGCGAAGGCCCCGACGGCTGGCTGGCCGTCTTCCCCGTACCGCACCGGACCCTTGACCTGCTCCCGCTCTCCGCCGCGCCGCTCCTGGTTCTGGCGCAGTCGGTCGAAAAGCCCGGCAACCTGGGGGCGATCCTGCGCACCGCCGACGCCGCCGGCGTGGACGGGGTGCTGGTCTGCGACCCGCGCGTCGACCTGTACAACCCGAACGTCGTCCGCGCCAGCCGCGGCACGCTCTTCACCGTCCCGGCCGCCGAGACGACCTCTGCCGAGGCCCTGGCCTGGCTGCGGGCGAAGGGGATTCGGGTCCTGGCCGCCACGCCGCAGGCCGAGACGCTCCACTTCGAGGCCGATTTGCGCGGTCCGCTCTGCCTGGCCGTCGGCGCGGAGGACGAGGGCCTGTCCGATTTCTGGCTGCAAAATGCCGACCTGCAAATCAAAATCCCGATGGCGGGCAAGGTCAATTCGCTCAACGTCTCGGCCTCGGCGGCGATCCTTCTCTACGAGGCCGTCCGGCAGCGGCTGGGCGAGTAATTTGCAACACCCTCAACAGTCCAAAAGGAGATCCGATGTCCAAACTCACCTTTAACACCCTCGATAATCTCAATCATTTCTATCCGGCGGTGGCGGCGGTAGTCAGCGTGCGGGGCGGCGAACGTCCCAATGCCCTGGCCTGCGCCTGGCACTCGGCGCTCTCGTTCCGGCCGCCGCTCTACGGGGTGCTGATTGCAGAAAAGCGCTTTTCTCACCATCTGATTGTGGAAGCCGGCGCGTTTGCAGTCAATTTCTTGCCCTTTGAGAAGGCCGAAAAGATCGCCGGCGTGGGGCGCAACTCCGGCCGCGACCTGGACAAATTCGCTGCCTTCGACCTGCAGACCGAAGCGCTGCCCGACGCCCTGGCTCCCATTCTGCAAGATGCCTACGCCGCCTACGAGTGCCGTCTGGTCGAGCGCCATCCCTGCGGCGACCATGACTTGTTTGTGGGGGAGATTGTCCGCGCTTACCTGGATGAGTCTGCCTTTGACGCCGAGTCGGTGCTGGCGGTGGAACGCCTGCACCCGGCCCTCTACTTGGGCGCGGATTTGTACACCACCACCGTCGAGGCGCCCCCGCGCCGTCTGAGAGGAAAGTAGTGAAAGAGACAAAGAGACCAGGTTTCTTCAAGAAACCTGGTCTCTTTGCTTACTTGATGACCGGCACGGCGCTTGGCGCCGCCACCCCATAAGCCTGTTCTTTCTCGAATTTGAATTGCCGCGTGTACAAGCGGTAATAATGACCGCGCCGGCGCAGGAGTTCGGCGTGGGTGCCGCTCTCGACAATCCGCCCGCCTTCGATGACCACGATGCGGTCGGCGCGCTTGATGGTGCTCAATCGGTGGGCGATGACGAAGGAGGTGCGTCCGGCCATCAGGGCCTCCATGCCGCGTTGAATCAAAGCCTCGGTCAGCGTGTCCACGCTGGAGGTGGCCTCGTCCAGGATGAGAATCTCCGGGTTGGCCAGCACGGCGCGGGCGATGCTGATCAGTTGTTTCTGCCCCACCGAGAGGAGGTTGCCGCCCTCGCCGACCGGCTGGTCGTAGCCTTTCTCGAAGGTG
Source organism: uncultured Anaerolineales bacterium (assembly GCA_937960595.1). GTDB lineage: Bacteria > Chloroflexota > Anaerolineae > Anaerolineales > Villigracilaceae > JAFGSI01. The sequence continues at coordinate 8,566 of CALGPL010000110.1, forward strand.
ACGATGAAGTCGTGCGCCCCGGCCAGCCGAGCTGCGGCCTCGATCTCCTCGTCAGTTGCATCCAAACGGCCATAGCGCAGGTTCTCGCGAATCGTGCCGGAGAACAGGTGCGGGGTCTGCAGGACGACGCCGATACGGGATTGAATCGACTCGAGCGTATACTCGCGGTAATCGCGCCCGTTGATGCGGATGACGCCCGCCGTCGGCTCGTAGAAGCGGCACAGGAGGTTGACGATGGTCGTCTTGCCGCCGCCGGTCTCGCCGACCAGGGCCACCGCTTCGCCCGGTTCGACCCGCAGGTTGAAGTCCTGGATGACCGGCTTGCCGTCCTCGTAGGCGAAGGAGACGTGATCGAATTCGATGACGCCGCGCAGGGTGGGGGCGGGGAGGGCGCCGGGGCGGTCGCGGACCTCGGGCGGGGTGTCCAGCAACGTGAAGATGCGCTCCGCCGAGGCGACCGCGTGCTGCATCTCGGCGTAGACGCGCGCCAGGTCCTGCACCGGCCAAATCATGAAGGTCAGGTACGAGACAAAGGCGTGGATATCGCCGACGCTGAAAGTGGCCGTCAGGCTCTGCATCCCGCCGTACCAGACGATGGCGCCCAGGGCAAAGGCCGAGACGATTTGCACGGTCGGCAGGAAGAGCGCCGAGAGCCAGGCGGCGCGGAAGGAGGCGCGGAACATGTCGTCGGTCAGGCGCGCGAACTCGCGCAGGTTTTCGTCTTCGCGGCCGAGCGCCTTGACGACGCGCACGCCCTGGATGTTCTGGTTGTACTCGCCGGTGATTTTCGAGTTGGCGCGGCGGCTTTTGCGAAACTCCACCAGAATCTTCTTGCGGAAGTTGACGGCGATGAGGAGCAGGATGGGGATGATGCTGAAGACGATCAGCGCCAGTTTCCAGTTGATGGCCAGCATGAAGGCGACCGAGGAAATCACGCTGACGACCGCCCAGGTCACGTCCAACAGGCCCCAGGTCATCAGGCTGGAGACGCGCCCCGAGTCCGAGGTGACGCGCGCCATCAGCCGCCCGACCGCGTTCTGGCTGTAGAACGAGAGCGAGAGGTCTTGCAGATGGTTGAAGAGCGCCTTGCGGATGTCGTACTGGATGCGCTCGCCGAGGATGCCGGCCAGGTAGATGAATCCGAAGACCAGCCCGGCCTGGACGAGTTGCAGGCTGCCGTAGTAGGCCGCGTAGCGCCAGATGGTGGGGATGCTGCCGCGCCCGATGCCTTCGTCAATCAGGCCGCGGTTGATGTAGGTGAAGAGGGCGTCCAGCCCGGCGGTCAGGGCGATGGTCAAGAGGAAGCCGACCATCCAGCGCCAATGCGGTTTGAGCAGCCCCAGGATGCGCCGGAACGTCTCGCCGGTCAGCGGGCTGGTGTGTTCTTCTTCTTCGAGTTCGATGAGTTCGTCAGACATGGTATTTCTCCGTTTTTCAACACAAAGGTCACGAAGGATGGCACGAAGGCCACAAAGCATCTTTTTTGTTTTTCTTGTGTCCTTCGTGCTTACCTTTGTGTTCTTCGTGTTAATTTACTTTTGTGTCCCTTTGTGTTAAAACGCGCGAATCTCTTGCTCCAACTCTTCCTCAATCCTCGTCTGGATCTCGTAAATCTTCCGATACATCCCGTCCTGCGCCAGGAGTTCTGCGTGCGTGCCGATTTGCACCACCTCGCCCTTGTCCATCACCACAATCAGGTCGGCGTTCATGACCGACTGGATGCGATGGGCGATGATGAACGTGGTGCGGTTCTCCATCAGCCGGTTGAGCGCGGCGCGGATTTCGGCCTCCGTCTCGGTGTCCACGCTGGAGGTGGAATCGTCCAGGATGAGGATGCGCGGGTTCTTGAGCAGCGTGCGGGCGATGGCGACGCGCTGCTTCTGCCCGCCGGAGAGCGTCACGCCCTTCTCGCCGACGATGGTGTTGTAGCCCTCGGGGAAGGTCAGAATCGCCTCGTGGATGGCGGCGGCGCGGGCGGCGGCTTCGACCTCCTCCTGCGGCACGTCGCGCCCGACCCCGTAGGTGATGTTCTCGCGGATCGAGCGGCTGAACAGGAACGGCTCCTGCTCGACGATGCCGATTTGCGCCCGCAGCCAGGCGCGCGGGTAGTCCTTCAGTTCCACGCCGTCGAGCAGAATCCGCCCGCCGGTGTAGTCGTAGAAGCGCGGCAGCAGGTTGACCAGCGTCGTCTTGCCCGAGCCGGTCGAACCCATCAGCGCCACCGACTGCCCCGGCCGGACGCGAAACGAGACATTCCGCACGACATCGCTATTCCCGTCATCGTACTGGAACGAGACGTCCTCGAAGACGATTTCGCCCCGCGCCGGACCGTCCGGCCGGACGCGGCCCTCGGTCAGCGGTTCGCGCTCCTGCTTGACGATTTCCATCAGCCGGTCGTAGGAGACCAGACCGGTGGAGGTGTTGACGATGATGCGTCCCAGGTTGCGCATCGGCCAGATGAGCCAGACCACCAGCCCGACGTAAGCCGGATACGTCCCGATGGTGATTTCGCCGTGGACGGCCAGGATGCCGGCGAAGACGAAGCCGCCCAGCATCTGGAAGCCGCACAGGATGTCCGAGAGCGGCCAGAAGAGCGAGTGCATCTTGAGCAGTTTCTTGCCGCGCCGGAACTTCTCCCAGTTATCCTGCTCGAATTTTGTCTTCTCGAAGTCCTGACGGGCAAAGGCCTTGACCACGCGCACGCCGGTCAGGTTTTCCTGCAGGGTGGTGGAGAGTTTCGCCTCCTGCTCCTGGTAGGCTTCGTAGGCGTCGCTGACCTTCTTGAAGAACCAGACCGAGACGGCCACGATGACCGGCACGACCGCCACCGAAGCCAGCGCCAGTTTCCACGAGAGCGACCAGATGGCGGCAAAGTTGATGACGAAGAGCAGGACGATGCGCCCGACGCCGATGGCCTGGTCGTTGAAGAACGTCCGCACCGAGTCCACGTCCGAGGTGACGCGCTCGATCAGGTCGCCGGTGGGCGTCCGGCTGTGGTAGGAGAACGGCAGGCGCTGGATGTGGTCGAAGAGGAAGTTGCGCAAGCGGCGGGTGATGTTTTCCGCCGAGAACGAGGCCAGCCGGCTGGAGAGAAAGGCGAATCCGCCCTCGACCAGCGCCAGGGCGACGAAGCCGAGCGCAATCCAGATCAGGGTCGCGGCCAGCGAGCCGGCAAAGGGTTGGGTGTGACCCGTCACCGTGTCGGCGAAGTTCCGCAGCAAGAGATAGGTGGCCGTCTTCGCCAGGGAGGAGACGGCCAGCGTCAGGTTGGCGGCCACGTAGGCCATGCGGTAGCCGCTCATCATGCGCAGCATGCCGGCCAGGCGGTTCTTGCTCAGCGCCTTGCGGAAATCAAAGTAGGTTGAGTTTGCAGCAATTGACATTATTCATTTTCCTTGTACTTGATCGTCTACCGTCCACCATCCAACAAAAAAGCCACGGTGCGGGAGTGCACCGTGGCTGTGACAGACACGCGGCCGGGCCGGCTTACCGGCGTACAGGCGCACTCCGCGGAGGTAGAATCATGCCAGCCGCATCCGAGTTGCGGACGCGAACGGACAGACTGCTGGGGGTGTGATAGCGGCTCGTCATGATTCCTGCCTCCTTTCCTTAGGATTCGATTAACGCAAACGAGTTTATCATCACTGAGGGAAATGTGTCAAGGTTAGAGAAAACGCAAATCGACGAAACCCTTCTGCAGAGGGGGGAAGGGGGGTCAATCAATCGTTGCACTCAAATGAGTCAGATCGTGAATCCACTTGCGGCCGAGGTAGCGCCGCAGACCAAGAAGCCATTTGGCCGCCTCCTCAGACATCACCATCAGGTAGACCCACTGCACGGGGAGACGCAGAACGAATGCCCCCAGCAGCGCCATCGGGACGCCCAGAATCCAGATGATGAAGCCGTCCAGAAAGAGCGAAAAGCGCGTGTCGCCGCCGGCGCGCAACATGCCGATGATGAGCGTCATGTTCGTCATGCGCAGCCACAGCAGCCCGCCGAGGATGGTTAGCAAATGGTAAGCCGAAGCAGCCGCCTGCGGCGAGATTTTGTACAATGAAATAACGGGGACGCGCAGCCACCAGACAGCCGCGCCGACGACGAGCGCCAGCGCCGTCCCCAGACCGATCGAGCGGCCTACGTAGCGATAGGCAGTCTCTGGGTCTCCCGCGCCGATCCTGTTGCCCACCGCGACCGCGGTGCCGTTGGACAGGCCCATGAAAAGCACCGCAGCGAGTCCGTCCACCGTGCTCAGGATGTTAACCGCTGCCAGGGCATCCGTCCCGATGTGACCGTAGACGGCGTTATACGCGCTGATTCCCAGCGACCAGAGCAATTCGTTCAGGATGACCGGCCAGACCGGCCGCATGACCCGCACGAAGAAACGCCCATCGAAAGAGAGCAATTCCCTCAGCGAGGCGGCCGCCGGCGAACGGCTGAGATAAGTGAGCAGCAGGAGAACGACGCTTTCCACCAGACGCGAGATCAACAGGGCCCAGGCCGCGCCGACTACGCCCAGTTCCGGTAGGCCCAATTGGCCGAAAATGAAGCCGTAGGCAAGCAGGATATTCAATCCCAGCGAGGCTACGCTGACGCTCACCGGCAGTTTGACATGGCCGATGCTGCGCAGCACCAGGGCGTAACTGAAGGTGACCGCAAAAAAAAGAAACGAACCGGCCATGATTTTCAGATAGGCGCTTCCCAGGGCGAGGACGGCGGGATCGCTGGAATAAATGCTTAGAATTTGAACCGGAAAGAGTTCCGAGACGAGCAAGAAGAAGCCACTGATGCCCAGGCACAGCCACAGGCTCAACGCCAGCACTTTGCGGATGCCGGGCACGTCCCGTTTGCCCCACAATTGGGCCGTGACCATGGCCGAACCACTGGCGACGCCGAAGAGGAACAAACTGAGCAGAAAATAGATCTGCCCGGCCACACCGACAGCCGCCATCGCCGCATCGCCGCGCTGACCGACCATCACGTTGCCGGCCATGTTGAGCAGCGAGAAGAAGAACTGCTGGAGGGCAATCGGAATGCCGATCCTGGACAATTGCTGAAAATAGGCCGGGTCGCGGTAATAAGCCAACAGTCGCCGAAGCGGCTGGAGAAAACGCGCAGGCGCGCGCGGCGGTCGCCAAGACATCGGCGGTAGTCTCCTCTCAGCGGTCCAGGTCTGGCTTGCGGACCTCGAATCCGGCCTCGTCGGGCAGACGGTCTTCTTCGGGGATGGAGTCCGTCTCCAGGGCATGAGTCGAGGCGCGGTAGTGGCCGCGCAGGTCGTCGCGGACGGTGCCCTTCCAGAGCGGCACGCCGTCGAAGTAGGCTGCCCGCCCGATCATGTGCGCCGCCACCGGCGCGGTCAACATCAGGAAGACGATAATCGCCAAGACGCGGGTGGTGATGGCAAAATCGCCGAAGTGGATGGCCGCCGCCAGCAAGAGCAGACCGGCGCCCAGCGTCCCGGCCTTGGCCGTAGAGGACATGCGCAGGAACAGGTCGGGCATGCGCATCATCCCGATCCCGGCCAGGAACATGAAGAACGCTCCCGCAAGCATCAAGGCCATCACCAAGATTTCGCTCAGCATCAAACCCTCCGCTCCAGGTAATACGCAAAGGCCACCGTGCCGAGGAAAGAAATGATCGCCAGGATGATAGCCACGTCCAGGAAATTGGGCTGATTGAAGCGCACCGCGTAGGCCACGATGAACCCCATCGCCAGAATGCTGATCAGGTCGAGGGCGATGACCCGGTCGGGCAGGTACGGGCCGCGCGCCAGCCGCAGGAAGGCGAAAATCAGTCCCGCCGAGAGCAGCGCCAGGATCACCGTCCACAGAGCGTCTGTCATGGTTCAAGCAACTCCTTCAGCCGCTTTTCGTAGCCCTCGACCACCTGACGGCGAAAGGCTTCCAGGTCATCCAGCCAGACGGTGTGGATGTACAGCGTCTGGCGGTCGCCGGAAATGTCCAAACTGAGCGTGCCGGGGGTCAGGGTCAGCATATTGGCCAGCAGGATGGTGGCGGTCTCGCTCTTCAGAATCAGCGGCACGGCCACCACCGCCGGACGCAGTTTCATGCGCGGCGAGAGGATGGTGACCGCCATGCGGAAATTGGCGCGCAGCACATCTGCCAGGAAGTACAACAGCAGCCCGAGCAGCAGGGGAATCTGACGGAAGTAGCGCGGGCGGTTCTTGTGCAGGACGAGCCACAGGACGAGGTACCCCAGGGCGAAGCCGAACAAGAGGTCGAGCGGCTGGAAACTGCCGGAGAGCGCCGCCCAGGCCAGCGCCAGCAGGACGTTGAGCAGGAAGAGACTCACGGCGCGCCTCCCAGGATGGCTTGAATGTAGCCGGACGGGTCGGACAGTTGCGCCGCGGCCTGCGCCGACAGGTCGAGCAGCGGACCCGCCAGCAGACCCGCCGCCACCGAGACGGCCACCAGCCCGAGGGTCGCCGCCCACATCCAGGGCGAGACCGGCTGCAAACTCGCCGCACCCATCTCCTTGCGTTCTTTCCAAAAGGCCTCGTTCCAGACCTTCGTCATCGAATAGAGTGTCAGCAGGCTGACCCCCAGCCCGACGCCGACGATGGCGTAAGCGCGCAGTTCGAAACCGGCCAGGACGAGCGCCAGTTTAGCGAAGAAGCCCGAAAGCGGCGGCAGACCGGCCAGCGAGAGCGCCGGCAGCAGGAAGAGCAGCGCCAACCCGACGCGCCGCGCATACAGGCCGCCCAGTTCTTTGAGATGGTACGAACCCTCCATCTGTCGGACGAGGCCGGCAACGAAGAAGAGCGCCGTCTTGGCCAGGACGACGTGCACCATGAAGTAAATCCCGGCGGCCAGCGCTGCCGGACTGAACAGCCCCAGCCCCATCAGCAGGTAGCCGATTTGGCTGATGATGTGGAAGGAAAGCAGGCGGCGGAAGTCCATCTGCGCCGCCGCGCCCAGCACACCGGTCGTCATCGTCAGGCCGGCCAGGACGAGCAGCAGGGTGGGGAGGTAGCCGCCCTGCGGGACGAAGAGCAGGGTGAAGACGCGGTAGAGGGCATAGACGCCCACCTTGGTCAGCAAGCCGGAGAAGAGCGCCGTAATCGTCACCGGCGGGGTGTGATAGGAGGCCGGCAGCCAGAAGAAGAGCGGGAAGATCGCCGATTTGATGCCGAAGGCCACCAGGAAGAGAACGGCGATGAGCGTCCCCTCGCCGCCCGCTTCCAGACCCGGCAGCCGCCGCGCCAAATCGGCCAGGTTGAGCGTCCCGCACAGGTTGTACAGCAGTCCGACCGCCGAGAGGAACAGGGTGGAGGCCAGCAGGTTCAGGACGACGTACTTGATGGCGCCCTCCACCTGCGGACGCTCGCCTCCCAGCGCAATCAGCACGAACGAGGCCATCAGCATGACCTCGAACCAGACGTACAGGTTGAACAGGTCGCCGGCCAGGAAGGCTCCGTTGACGCCGGTCAGCAGGAAAAAGAAGAGCGGATAGTAGCCGTGACGCACGCGGCGCTCGTCCATCCCGCCCTGGCTGTAGAGCGCCGCCGCCAGCCCGACCACTGCCGAGAGGCAGAGCATGAGGGCGCTGAACAAGTCGGCGCTCAGGACGATGCCGAAGGGGGCCGGCCAGTTCCCAACCGGCAGATGCAGGATGCCCTCGGCGCGGACGCGTCCGAGCAGCCAAAACGCCGCGCCGCTTTGCAGGGCGACGCCGACCAGGCTCAGGGCGCGCTGCCCCCGCGGCGACTTCCACGCCAGGACGTTCAGGATGGCAAAGGCCAGCGGCAGGAGCAGCGGCAGGGCGATCACAGCGGTTCCTCCATCTGCTCTTCCTCGCTGGCGATCTCGACCTCCTCGCAAGGGACGTCGGTGCAGCGCATCTCGTTCAAGTCGTCGGTGCCGAGCGTGCCGTAGACCTGACGCATCAGCACTACGGCGAAAGCCGTCACGCCGAAACTGATGACGATGGCCGTCAGAATGAGCGCCTGCGGCAGCGGGTCGGCATAGACCTCGGGCGGGGCGCCGTTGCCCGGCGGGAGGAGCGGCGGACGCGCCGGCAGGAGCGGGGCCGAGTTGAACAACAACAGGTTGACGGCATAACTGAGCAGCGCCAAGCCGACCAGGATTTTGACCAAACTGCGGCGCAAAATCATGTACAGTCCGGCGGCAAACAGGACGCCTGCGGTGATGGCCAGCAGCCAGGTCATTGGGCCTCCTCCTCCGCCAGCGAGAGCAAAATCCACAGCACGACGCCGATGACGACGAAATAGACGCCCATATCGAAGAGCAGCGGTGTGCCGACCTTGCCGATGACCGGCAGGGGCGTCTTCAGCCACAGGCCGGTCAGGAACGGGCGGCCGGCCAGGACGGGCAGCAGCGCGCTCGTCAACGCCGCCAGCAGCCCCAGGCCGACCAGCAGGCGCGGCTCAAGCGGCAGCAGATTACGCAGGGCGGCAGGCGAGAGGGCAATCCCGTAGAGCATCAGGGCGCTGGCCGCCACCAGTCCCCCCACAAAGCCGCCGCCGATCTCATTGTGGCCGCGCAGGAGCAAAAAGACCGAGAAAATGAGCATCAACGGCATCAGATAGCGCGCCGCCGTAGCCAGCAGAATCGAACGGGCGCGTTTCATTTTGCTCGCTCTCCTTTCGTCACCGCCCGTTGCTTGCGCCCCGCTTTGCCGCCCAGGCGGATGAGACTGAACACGCCGATGGCGGCAATCGCCAGGACGGTCATCTCGCCGAGCGTATCCAGGCCGCGAAAATCCACCAGGATGACGTTGACGATGTTGCGCCCGTTTGCCTGGGCCAGGCTGTTGGCCGCGTAGTAGGCCGCCACCGAGGCGTCGGAGGTGTGCCGCGAGACGAGCAGCATCAGGAGCGTCATCAGCAGGCCGCCGGTCAGGGCGAAGAAGAAATCGGCCAGGCGCGTCGGCGCGCTGCTCAGGCGGCTGAACTTGGGCAGTTTGTACAGCACCAGCACGAACAGGATGACGGTCAGCGTCTCGATGGCAAATTGCACCATCGCCAGGTCGGGGGCGCTGTAGAGCAGGAAGAGGACGGCAATGCTGAAGCCGATCGAGCCGAGCAGGGCGATGGTCGCCACCCGCGAGCGCGAGCGCGTCACCAGGAGGGCCGCCGTCAGGATGACGCCCACCAGGACGAAATCATAGAAGCGCGGCGGCTGCCAGGGCGAGAGCGTCAACGGCACATCGTTCAGGATGATGGTCAGGCCGGCCAGGGAGACGGTCGTCAGGACGATGACCAAGACGTAGATGCGCAGATAGCCGCTCTGCAGGAGGCCCGTCTGCCAGGAGGCCAGGGAGAGCAGGCCATGGACGAAGCGATGATACAGGTTGGCGGGGCCGAACGGGGCGAGGGCGCGCCAGAAGGCGGCCAGGCGCGGCTGGAGAGTCCGCCGCAGGGCAGCCAGCCCGATCCCCAGCAGGAGCGTCAGCGCGCTCAGGCCGAGCATGGGCGTCAGGCCGTGCCAAAGCGCCAGTTTGACGTTGACCGAGTGACCGAGGATGGCAGCGGTCATCGGCGCAATCAGCCACCCGCCGCTCAGGGACGGGAACAGGCCGAGCGCCAGGCCGAGCAGCGCCAGCAGGAGCGGCGGCCCCCACAGGCCGGGCGTTCCCTCGTGCGGGTGCAGCGACCGGTCGCCGGGGCGGCCCCAGAAGGCCTGCCAGCCGATCCAGACGGCGACCACGACCGTAGCGGCGTTGGCCAGCAGCGTGAGCGCGCTCAGCAGGAGCGGCGCAACGGTTGTCAGCGTCGTCTCATAGACCAGTTCTTTGGCCAGGAAGCCCACAAGCGGCGGCAAACCGGCCATCGAGAGCGCCGCCAGCCCCCCGGCTGCGGCGGTGAAGGGCATCGCCCGCCCGATCCCGCCCAGGCGCGGCAGTTCGCGCGTCCCCGTGCCGTGATCCACGCTGCCGGCGGTCAGGAAAAGCGCCCCCTTGTAGAGGGCGTGCGTGACCAGGAAGAGCGTCGCCGCCTTGAGCGCCGGCGGCGTCCCCAAGCCGAGCAGAAAGACCAGCATCCCCAGCGCCGAGACGGTGGTGTAGGCCAGCAGGCGCTTGAGGTCGGTCTGGCCCAGGGCGAGAAATGCCGCGCCGAGCAGGGTCAGCAGGCCGAGGGTCGTCAGCGCCGGAGTCCAGAGCGGCAGCCCGCCCAGGACGGGGAAGAGCCGCGCCAGCAGGAAGACGCCCGCCTTGACCATCGTCGCCGAATGCAGGTAGGCGCTGACCGGCGTGGGGGCTTCCATGGCATTGGGCAGCCAGAAGTGGAAGGGGAACTGCGCCGACTTGGTCGCCGCGCCGGCCAGGATGAGCCAGAAAGCCGCCGGGGCAAGCGGATGGACGGCGATTTCCGCCGCCTGCGCCGCCCAGACGGTCATCTCAAACGAGCCGCTGATGACGGCCAGCAGGGCAAAGCCGGCCAGCAGCGCCAGCCCGCCCCCGCCGGTGACCAGCAGCGCCTGCCAGGCAGCCGCGCGCGCCCCGGCCCGCTCATGCTCGAAGCCGATCAGCAGGAACGAGGTGATGCTCGTCAATTCCCAAAAGATAAACAGGAGCAGGGCGTTGCCGCTCAACGCAATCCCCAGCATGGCGGTCATGAAGAGCAGCAAGAGCGTGTAGAAACGTCCCAGGGCAGGATGCCCGTGCAGGTACGCGCCGCCGTAGAGAATCACCAGCGCCCCGATGCCGCTGATGAGCAGCCCCATGACCAGCCCCAGGCCGTCCAGCGTGAAGGTCAGCGAGAGGCCGAGGGCCGGCGCCCAGTCGAAGCGTACCTGCGCCGTCTCACCCGCCCGGACGGCAGGCAAGGCGGCCAGTAGTTGGACAAAGGCCGCCAGCGGCAGGAGCGCCAACAGCGGCGCGGCCAGGCGTTCGGCGCGCCGTCGCAGCAGCGCGGCCGGCGCTGCGAAGAGGACTCCGCCCGCCAGGGTGACGATGAGCCAGGTCAGTTGCCTTGTGAGCATGGGCGCAATTATACCAAGCGTAGGACAGGCCTTCTGGCCTGTCGCACCGCCAAGACGCCACGACGCCAAATGATTTTGAAGTCGCCAAAGGCTTTTTTCTGTTTGTAGGACAGGCTTTCCGGCCTGTCCTTTCTGAAGCCTGTTCCTTTGTAACAGCCTGTCCTTTTGACAGCCTGGAAAGGCTGTCCCACTTTTGTAGGACAGGCTTTCTAGCCTGTTTTGTAGGACAGGCTTTCTAGCCTGTCAAAATTAGATATAATAGGTGTAAATACGACCATGTCAGTCCCATTTTCCCCGGCCATCTTCTCAGAAAAGCGCAAGCGTCAGATGTATCTGGTCGCGCTTCTGCTTGGCCTGCCGGCGGTGCTGCTGGCGTGGCAGCGGTATGGAGACGAAAACCCTTTTATCGGCTGGTCGTACCCGCTGCTGGCCGGATTGCTCGTCTTTTGGATCGTTCTGCTCCTTATCCGGCGCATCCCGATTCGCTGGACGGAATATTTTGTCCAAACTACGCTCAGCCTGTTCTACCTGGGGAAATATGTCGTTTTGCTCAACAGTCCCGCAAGCGCGGCGATACAGAATGAAATCCACGCAGTCTTTTGGGTCATGGCCATCTTGTTCATCCTCGGCTATATTCTGGCCAATCAAACCGTCGCGTTGCTGCTGGCGCTGGCGTATTCGATTGTGACGCTGGGGCTGGCCTTGTGGTTCCTCTACCCGGAGCGTTATGACCTGTTCGTCGAAGTCTTTCGGCTACAGGTGCGCGTGGCCGTGATTGCCCTGCTGACCTTTATCCTGGCCGGAATCAAAGACGACCTGAACAAGGCCGAACGCCATGCGACCACGCTGCAACTTGCCGCCAACACCGACACCCTGACCGGCTTGCCCAATCGGCGCATGTTGAACGCATTGGTCGAAGACTGGTTGAAATATCGTCCACTTTTTTGCGCCCTTTTGGTAGATATTGATTACTTCAAAGATGTGAATGACACCCACGGACACGACCGAGGCGATGCCGTGCTGCGAAGTCTGGCCGAGATGTTGAAACTGCAGACCCGTGAAACCGATGTCGTCGGGCGCTGGGGTGGGGAGGAGTTTCTCCTCCTCCTGGCCGTCCAAAGTGCCGAGGATGGCTTCGAGATGGCCGAACGGCTGCGCCGAAACGTCGAATCGCTGCAGCCGACCGGTTTGCCGATTACGATTTCGCTGGGCGGGACGATCAACCGCGTGAGCCGCGATGACCTCGATGCCCTCGTCAAACGCGCCGACCAGGCGCTCTACCAGGCCAAAGCCGCCGGGCGAAATTGCATCCGCTGGCAGGAGTAACCCGATGCCTATTCGCCTGTTTGCCTTACGGCCATACCCCGAGCCGTTGACCTTGCCTGATATGTCTTCGCCGGACGCGGTCACGCGCCAACTGCCGCCCGGTCTCTACAGCACCTTCCGCACCTATGACCGCCGTCGGCGGGTGATCGGACTGCGCCGGCATTTGCAACGTCTCTACGGCCCGGCCAAACGCCTCGGCATTAACCCGCAGGTAGATTCCGCCTCGCTGCGCCGCGCCCTAGCCGAGGCGCTTGCGGACCTGGAGACAGAGGAGGCGCGCCTGCGCTTAATTCTCACCTACGCGGGGGAGGTCTATCTGGTCGTGGAGCCGTTCACGCCCCTGCCGCCCGAAGTGTATGCGCGCGGCGTGGCCGTCATTACCGTCCCCCTGCATCGGGAACGGCCAGGGCTGAAATCCACCACTTTCATCCAGGCCAGTCAAAACGCCCGTTTGCGTGTAGCAGAAAGCGACGCCTTTGAGGCCCTGCTGACGCGCAACGGCGTGATCCTCGAAGGCCTGACCAGCAACTTCTTCTACGTCCAGGGGGGCGTCCTGGGGACGGCGGGGCGCGGCGTGCTGCCGGGGGTGACGCGCCGTCTCGTCCTGCGCCTCGCCCGCCGCGGGGGAGTCCCGCTCCGCTACCGGGCGCTGCCTCTCGCCGAGATTCCGCGCCTGGAGGAGGCCTTCCTCACCAGCAGTTCGCGCGGCGTCGTTCCGATTGTCCAAATTGACGCTCAGCCGGTGGGAAGCGGTGGGTTAGGGGAGATAACCCGCCGCCTGGGGGAAGCGTATCAGGCCCATGTGCAGAAAATCGCCGAGACAATCGTGTAGGACAGGCTTTCTAGCCTGTCCCTTTTGACAGCCTGGAAAGGCTGTCCCACTTTCTTTCCAGCCTGTCCTTTTGATATCCTGGGTTTGACGGCCTGGAAAGGCCGTCCTACGCCGTCCTACTCGAAAATTTCGTGATACCCGCGGTCGAGTTCGTCATCCGAGAGATGGGCGTAACGCTGCGTGACCTGGATGTTGGCGTGCCGCGCCAGGGCCTGCGCCAGTTTGAGATTTCCGCTGGCACGCAGGACGGTCGTCACGAAGTAGTGCCGGAAGGAGTGCGGCGTGATGCGGCCTTCGGCTTCCTCGCCTAGGGCCTGACGGACGCGCTCGCTGACGATGTTGCGTCCGGTCGTGGTGGTCATCGGCTTGACCTTTTTGCCGGCGCCCTTGTCGTGACGGGCGAAGAGGGGCAGGGAGGCGAGCGGACGGCCCGAGGCGCCGTCCAGGGCAGCGCGGGCGGCGAGGTACTCTTGCAGGGCGCGCAGGCTGCGGCCGGAGAAGCGCACCACGGCCTGCTTGTCGCCCTTGCCGAGGATGACGGCGCGGCCCTCGTTCCAGTCCAGGTCGCCGCGGCGCAAGGCGCAGGCCTCGTGGACGCGCAGCCCGGTATCGGCCAGGGTCAGGAGGAAGGCGCGGTCGCGCAGGGCGCGCAAGCGTTCGGTCGGGTTGTCAGACAAGTTATTCGTGAAATTATTCACAAATTCAAGAACCGTCTCGATTTCCCGGCGTGGAAACTGGGGCAGGCGCGGTCCGGTGCGGCGGGCGCGTTGACGGATGAGTTGCTCCAGGCGCGGCAGGTTGACATCCGCCAGGCGTTCGGCAGCCAGGTAGGTGTAGAAGCCCTTGACGGCCTGCGTGTAGAGGCGCTCGGTGGCGGCGGAGAAGACTTTCAGGTAGGCGAGCATCCAGGCCAGGCCGTCTTCCTTGAGTTGTGCGACGGGGGCATCGGCTTCGATCCAGTGTTCTTTCAAGACGCGCAGGAAAGCCGCCAGCGCGTTGGCGTAGGCGCGGGCGGTGTGTTCGCTGCGGGCGCTCTGGACGGTCTGCAGGTAGTCTTGCACGGCCTGGACGAGGGTTTTACCGGTTTCGGGGGGTTCCATGCGGGTTTCCTTATGTTTATGATAATGATACTTATCAAAAGCATTGTGATTTTACAACCGAAGCGTGCGGTTGTCAACTCCCCTCTGGCTTACGTTTACAGGTTTGAAGGTTGGCATGTTTACACGTTGGTGCGTTTGGGCATTGGCAAGTTTGCATAACCCCGGCGACTGACAACTAACGACTAACGACCGGAGACTCCCCTCCCCCACCCCATCAGGATGTGGCCGATGAACGAACGATGCCACGAATGCCATCCACGAATACGTCCACGAATGCGCGAACACCCCCCGCCCGCATTCGTTTATTCGTGACCCTATTCGTGCCATTCGTGGACGGTTTGCCACACGAACACCGTCCACGAATGTATCCACGAATACACGAATACCCACGAATGCGCGAACACCCCCCGCCCGCATTCGTTTATTCGTGACCCTATTCGTGAATTCGTGGACGGTTTGCCACACGAACACCATCCACGAATGTAACCACGAATGCACGAATACATCCCGGCGGCTCGCCCATTCGTGCATTCGTGACCCTATTCGTGAATTCGTGGACGGTGCGCCTCCCCTACCCCGCCAACGCCTGTTTCACAATCTCGGCCATCTCGCCGGGCAAGGCGGAAAGGTCAGGGTTCTTCCTCGTTCGAGACTTCCGAAGTCTCCGAGACTTCGGAAGTCTGCGCCTGGTCACTTCATCATTTGCGCCAGCCTCTCCCACCCCTGCAACCCCTCCGGCAGACCCAACTGCGGCGCAAGGGCAGAAAATGCCTGCAACACCTGGGCATAACCGATTTGCTTTGCAATGACATACGAAGTCACCCACGCGCTGAACGCCTGCTGTATTTCGCCCTTTTGCGCGTGGATGTGTCCCATGTTAAACAACGTGGCGCACAGCCCCGCCCGGTCGCCGATTTGCTGAAGGATTGCCAGCGACTGCTGGAGGTACGCCAGCGCCGTCTCATAATCGCCCTGCGCTTTGTAAATCTGACCGATATTGTTGAGCGTCGCCCCCTCCCCGGCCCGGTCGCCGATTTGCTGCATGATTGCCAGCGACTGCTGGAGGTACGCCAGCGCCGTCTCATAATCGCCCTGCGCGTGAGC
>CALGPL010000111.1 GCA_937960595.1 uncultured Anaerolineales bacterium
CCTCTTGACAAATCTGCGCCTATATTCCATAATGGTTTCAAAATGAAACCATATTGGAGGCCGTTATGGTCGCTGTCACCCTGAAAAACATTCCGCCAGAAGTGTATGAGCGCGTCAAACAAAGCGCCCGAATCAACCGCCGCAGCATCAACAGTGAATTGCTTGCCATCATCGAGCAGGCGCTCCTGCCGCGCCCGTTGGACGTGACCGAAACCCTCGAGCGCACCCGCCGCGTCCGCGAACTGACCGCTCCCTACGTGGTCACCGACGAGGAGATTACGCGCCTGAAGAACGAGGGCCGGCGATGATTGTAGTGGACACCAATCTCATCGTTCATTTGCACCTCAGCACCGATTGGTCGGAGCGCGCCTGCGCCCTGCTGAAGAAAGACCCCGAATGGGCCGCGCCGCTTTTGTGGCGCAGTGAGTTCTGCAATGTGCTGGCCGGGTATCTACGCAAAGGAAGGCTTTTGCAGGAACAGGCGCAGCAAATCCTGAACGAAGCGCAACAGACAATGCGCGGGCGCGAGTTTGTGGTTTCATCAAACCGCGTTCTCGACCTGGCCGCGGCCAGCGGCTGCGCTGCCTACGACTGCGAGTTCGTCGCCCTGGCGCAAGATTTGGGCATCCGGCTGGTTACAGCGGATAGGCAAATCCTGGAAAGTTTTCCTGAAACAGCCATCCGGCTGGATGTTTTTCTCAATCAGTAAGTCGGATGGCCAATCCGACCTACCTGCCTGCGAGCCACAGGAGAAAAAATATGAAAATTGCCATCATCGGCGCCGGCTTCTCCGGCATGGCGGCGGCCTGGGACCTGCGCCGCGCCGGGCATGAAGTCACCCTCTACGAAGCGGCGGACTACGTCGGCGGGCTGGCGAGCGGCTTCCAGGAGCCGCACTGGGACTGGTCGGTAGAGAAGTTCTACCACCACTGGTTCGCCAGCGATCGGCACATCCTCGGCCTGATCCGCGAACTGGGCTGGGAGGACAAGGTGCTCTTTCCGCGCCCGCTGACGGTGATGTACCACCAGGGCAAGTTCTACCCGTTCGACTCGGTCGTCAAGGCGCTCCTGTTCCCCGGCCTGGGCTGGGGCGTGAACAAAGTCCGCTTCGGACTGGTGGGGCTGTTCCTGCGCCTGACGAACAACTGGCGCGCCCTGGAGAAGTACACCGCCGATGCGTGGATGCGCAAATGGGCCGGCCAACGCGTCTACGAGATGATGTGGGAGCCGCTGCTCATCGGCAAGTTCGGCGAGCGCTACTACAAGCAGGTGACGATGGCCTGGATGTGGGCGCGGCTGAAGGCGCGCACTACCCGGCTGGGAACCTTCGAGGGCGGCTTCCAGCGCTTCGCCGACCTGTTCGCGGAGAAACTCAGAGAGCAGAGAGTAGAGATTAGGCTGCAAACACCGGTCACGCGGATTTGGCGCGAACAGGCCGCGGGCGCAGTGAGCGTCGAGAGTGAGACCGTCGAGACCTATGATAAGGTTCTCGTCACGCTCTCGCCCGAGGCGATGGCGCGCCTCGTTCCGTCTTTGCCCGAAACGTACCTCTACGGGCTGCGGCAGATGAAGTCCATGGGCGCGGTGGTGTTGACGTTGGCGCTGAAACACCGCCTTTCGGAGGAGGGCTATTACTGGTTCAACCTGCCCAAGCAGGAGGGCTTCCCGTTCCTGGCGCTGGTGGAGCATACGAACTACGTTCCGCCGGAGCATTTCGGCGGCGACCACATCGTGTACCTGGGTGATTACCTGGAGCCGGAGCATGAGTACTTCCGCCTGAGCCAGGAGGAGTTGCTGGCGCGCTTCCTGCCGGTGCTGAAGCGCTTCAACCCGAAGTTCGAGCCGGCGTGGGTGCGGAAAACGTGGCTGTTCCGCACCGCCTATGCCCAGCCGGTGCCGCTGGTCCATCACTCGCAGAATATCCCGCCCATTCGGACGCCGGTGGAGGGCGTGTACTTTGCTTCGATGAGCCAGGTCTATCCCTGGGACCGCGGGACGAACTTTGCGGTGGAGATCGGCCGGCGAGCGGCGCGGCTGATGATGGAAGAAGGGGAAGCCAACAAGATGGGGTAAAATCGGGGCAATTTCATCGAAGGAGAGAGACATGAACGCTCAACTGCTTGCCCTGCTGACCGCCCTTGCCTGGGGCGTCGGCGGTTACTTCGAAAAGAAAGGCCTCCATTTGGGCGGCCTCTCGCCGCAAATGGGCATCACCCTCCGCACAGCGGTGGCGCTGGTCATTTTGGGGATCGTCTCTTATCCGCAATGGAAGACTCTGCCGCAGGCGGGGCCGAAGGCCATTCTGATGATGGTCATCGGCGGCGGAATCGTGGCCGGGGCGATTGGGATGTTGTGCTTCTATGCCGCCCTCAAAGGGGCGCCGCTCAACCGGGTCATGCCGATTGCCTTCACCTCGCCGCTCTTCGGGGCGCTGATGGGCATCCTTTTCGGCGGCGAACCGCTGACCTGGAAAGTGGCCCTCGGCACGATTCTGACCATTGCGGGCATCATCACACTGACGATTTAAGCGAGTCGGACGAGGAGACTGCCCCTCGCCGCCCGAATCCGCTCCTTCCCCAACCGACGAAGACCGCCAGGCAGCCCGGCGGTCTTCGATTCGGGGATGGCGTTGCTCGCAGAACGAGGTCAATCCGGTTGGACCGGGCCAGAAGCATTGACCAGCAGCCGCATCGACTCGATCAGCCGGGCGCGGCGCAGGCGATAGTCGAGGCCGGCGGCCTCCATGCCGAGCAACACGCCGCCGATTACCGGCGGGACCGTCAGCCGGACCAGGCGCGCCCGCCGGGCAACGGCGTGGACGGTCTCGCCGAGGCTGTCGGTGAGCAGGGGATGGCCGTCGAAGATGCTCCCGATCAGGACCACATCGAAGGCTTCGTTTTCCAGCGCCAACTGGCGGATGACGCCGACGGCCATCCCGCCCAGTTCGCGGCCTGCCCAGCGGATGACCTCCACCGCCTGCGGATCGCCCTGGGCGGCGGTCTGGAAAATATCCATCACGAGCGAGGCTTCGGGGTAATAGCGCCCGACATAGACTCCCTCGATCAGGTCATCGAGGTCGCGGGCGCCGGTGTGGGCCAGGAAGAGGGGCGTGAGGGCGGTGGCCGGGCCGCGCCGGTTCCATTCGAAGGTCACGGCCTGCATGGCGCGCATAATGATGTCCCAGCCGCCGGCGTATTCGCCCGACCAATGGCTGGCCCCGCCGACGACGCGTCCCTCGCGGCTGTGATCGCGGTTCCAGCCGCGGCAGTTGCAGCCGGTGCCCGAACAGACCGAGACGCCCCAGCCCTCTTCTGCGCCGGCGACGATGCCCAGGGTAGCGTCGTTGACGATCCGCACCGGGCAGGTCAGGCCGAGGGAGGCGATGGCCTGCATGTGGGCCTCGTGCTGCGAGGGCCAGTCGAAGCCAGCCAGGCCCATGCCGGCGCCGGCAATCTGTCCGGTTTCGAGGCCGGCCATGGCCAGGGCGGCGCGCGTGACTTCCGTCAGGACGCGGGTCAGGCCGTCATAGCCGACCGCCTCCCAGTTGCCGGGTCCGCCCGTGGCAAAACCGATCGCCCGGCCGCTCTCGTCGGCGAGCAGGGCGTGGGTCTTGGTCCCCCCGACGTCAATGCCAAGATAGTATGTCGTCATCGGTGATCGTCCTCTTCTATAAGCCGCTTCAGATGGCGGTATCCGATCACCTGGATGCCGCGGTTTTTGATGAAGGCGCGGATCTCCGGATTTAGAAACGTTCGATAGTTCGCCACGCGGCTGGGCCAGTCGGGGCAGATGGCGCGCAGTTCGGGGGTGTCGGCCGCCGGGTGCAGGATGAAATGGGTCACGCCGGCCGGAAGCGCCTCCAATTTCTGTTTGGCCACCTCGACCTGGCCTTCGGGCCGGTCGAGCGGCATGAATTCGATTTTGTCGAGCAGGGGCAGTCCCTGTTCTTCGAGTTGAGTAGTGAAAGCAGCAAAGGCGGCGGCAGATTCCGAATCGAGGCCCATCTGGACGAAAATTTGTGGGTCGCCGCGCGGGATCATGACCGGCAGGCCGGCAGCCGCGGCCGTCTGCAGGTAGGCGGGGATGAATTTGGGATGGGCGACCGTGCCCATGTGGGTATCGAGGTGAGTGACCTCCACCCCCCAGGCGAGCGCCCGCCGGACCTGGGCCTGGAGTTCGGTCAGGACGGCCTCGGGATCGGCGTTGTCCTGCGTCTGAGGCGGCGACTGCCACATGAATCCGTCCTCGTCCAGCAGACCGGTGGCGGGGTCAACGGTGGAGAGGGCGCCCCAGCGGTAAGTCTCCCATTCGGCGTTGAGGGTGGCATGGACTCCCATGTCCACGCCGGGATGGGCGCGGCAGTAGTCGGCGGCGGCTCTGGCCCACGGGCAGGGCATCATCAGCGCGCCGGAGGAAATGCCGCCCGATTCCCACAAATCGGCAAAGGCGGGAATCGTGGCCTGACACATGCCGACGTCATCGGCGTGGAGGATAACCAGGCGGTCGGTTTCGGAATAGCCCAGTTTTTTGAGCAGGGGATTGGGTTTCATCGATTTTCCTCTATTTCCAGAATTGCGGCAAGTATTCTTTATATTCGGTCAAATAGGCATCCAGCACCGATTTTGCCGTTTCGATGTCGGTGATCACCGGGTCGAGCAGCAGAGATTGTAAGGCCTTTTCGCGGCTCCCTTCCACGCCGGCGTCCACGCACAATTGGGCCACGGTGATCTCGCGGCGCAGCAATTCGGCGATCGGGACAGGCAGAGCGCCAACGTGGACGGGATGAATGCCGTCGCCGTCCAC
Source organism: uncultured Anaerolineales bacterium (assembly GCA_937960595.1). Taxonomy (GTDB): domain Bacteria; phylum Chloroflexota; class Anaerolineae; order Anaerolineales; family Villigracilaceae; genus JAFGSI01. The sequence continues at coordinate 4,804 of CALGPL010000111.1, forward strand.
GACGACGGGCGTTTCGACGGGCGCGCCGAGGGGCAGGTTGGGAATCTGTCCCTGGTTGGGCAAGTTGGCGGCCAGGTGGTAATGCGTCCCCGCGCCGGCGATGTTCTCGATCATCTCCAGCGCGCCCTCGGAGTCGGTCTCCTCCAGGCTCTCGAGGGTCAGTTCGCCGTCGGCCATGCGCTGCAGGCGTTCGTGCTGGAATTCGCGCACGGCAGCCATCAGGTCCCAGTCGTAGAGGCGGATGGCGTATTTTTCCCAGGGCTTGGTGAGCGGATCGGTCAGCCAGGGCAGGTATTCGCACAGGTGCGTATCGCCGGGGACGGGGAAGAGGCCGAAGATCTCGAAGATGCGGCGGGTGAGCGGCTCGAAGGCGGGGTCGAGTTCGAAGAAGCGGCGGCGGAAGAGCGGGTAGAGGTCTTCGCCAGTCTGCCGGTCGCGGATGGAGAGGATCCAGGAGAAATGGTTGAGGCCGGCGGCGCGGAGGTCGAGGCGCGGCACAATTTGCCGGCGCACCTGTTCGTGGAGGGGCGCCTGAGTCAGGTCGGCGTGCATGCCGACGATGCCGTCGGGCACTTCGATGCCCAGGTCTTTGGCCAGAGCGATGCCGACCATGACGTAACCGATGAAGATTTGATGGCACAGGCCGACGGCGCGGATGCGGCTGTGACGGTTGACCAGGTCGCAGATGCGGATCATCGGGTTGGTGTAATTGATGAACCAGGCCTCGGGGCAGGCCTGCTCCATATCTCGGACGATCTCCAGGACGGGGCCAATGTTGCGCAGCGCGTGGGCGAATCCGCCCGGGCCGCCGTTCTCGGCGTAGGGCTGGCGGACGCCGAACCGGAGGGGGATTTCGAGGTCGCGCCGCCAAAGGCCCTCGCGCGCCCCGACTTCGATGGCCGAGACGACGAACTGCGTCTCGCCATCCAGGGCGTCGCGATGGTCGGTGTGGGCGCTGAGGGTCAGGTCGGCATGCCACTCGCGGTTGAGGCGCTCGGCCAGGCGGCGGACGGTAGCGAGCGTTTCGGGATTGCGGTCAACGAGGGCGAGGGTCGAGCCGCGCAGTTGGCGGGAACGGACGAGGGCCGCCAGGGTGTTCTCCCCAAACGAGGCGCTGCCGGCGCCGATGACAACGATTTTGGTCGGTAGGGTCATGTACTCTCCTTGTCTTGAGCAAAGTGGAGGGGGCTGGTCAGGCGAGGGGTCATCGGCTGAGTTCGATTTCCCGTCCCTTATATACTCCGGTGACAGTGCGCAGGCCGCCGCGCAGGTCGTGGACATACACGAGCCGCCCCTCGGCCAGGCCGGTCACGGCCACCTCGAAGGTCAACGTCCCGCGCCCGTAATCATAGACGGCCGAACCGGTCAGGGCGAAGCCGCGTGAGAAAGCGCAGCCGTCGAAGGTCCAGGCTTCGCCGAGGTCGCCGGGGCCGAAGGTCAGGCTGCCGCCATAGGGACAACCGACGGCGGTTTCGGTCTCCAAATCCCAGTAGTAGTACTCGGGCAGGTAGAAAATCTCGTCGTCCGCGGCGGCCAGGGCAACCAGCGGATCGGCAAAGGCAGACGCGTCGGCGGGCGCAAGGGGGACGTAGGCCGTGACGACGATGCCCGGGCAGGTGGTTTGCCGGGCGGGCAAGGCATCTCGGACGAGGAAGTCTGTCACCAGGCCGTCAACACACCGGTTGCCCCAGCCAAAGATGACGTGCGGCCCGCCTTCTTGGACCACCAGGTAGCCATCGGCGAGTCGGCTGACGATGCGCTCGGCATTGGCCGGCGGAGTGGCCGGGTCGGCGGTCGCGACCAGGACCAGGGTCGGGAGGCCCTCGGCAACGAGCGGGGCGGGGCGGCCGGCCGCTTCCTCGTCGGCAGGCCAAAAGGCGCAGGGCAGGTCGCCATAGAAAGTCGAGACAAAGCGCGGCAGGGAAGCCTCCACGGCGTCGCCGGCCCGCAGATATTCATCGGGCGAGGCGAAGTCGTAATCGTTGCATTCGACGCTGTAGTAGAGGGCATCCGAGAAGGTCGGTTTGGGGAGCGGCAGTTCGGTCAACGGGTCGAGGGAGAGGGCATGGTAGAGCAAGCGGGCGAGAGGGACGAAATCGTCGCGGGCGGAGGCGGCGGCCAGGGCACGCAGCAGGATCATGCGATCGGCCTCGGCGTAGAGGGCGCCGGAGGCGGCCGTTTCCAGGTCGGTGTGGGTGAAACGGCGCCAGATTCCGCCTGGGTCGGATGAAGGAGAGGGGAATTCGTAAGCGACCGGTGCTTCTCGCAGCCGGGCAGCCAGGCCGTCATAGACAGCCACGGCCTCGCCGCCCATGTCGGCGAGACAGGCCGGGTCGTCGTTGCAGGCGGCCAGGGTCATCAGCAGCACGTCGTTGAAGGCGGCGGCCTGCTCGGCCAGGTATTCGGTCGCGGAGAGAGTCAGGTCCACCGGGCCGTCGAGGATCAGGCCGCGCAGGCGCTGGGGGTGAGCGGCGGCGTAGGTCTGGGCAAACTGGGTGCCGTAGGACTCGCCGTACAGCCAGAACTGTTCGTCGCCCATCGCCTGACGGAAGCGTTCCAGGTCCTCGACCGCCTGATCGGTGCCCAGGTAGGGCAGCCAGTCGGTGCGGCCCATCTCGGCAGTGCAGGCGGCGACAAAGTCGCGGGCGGCGGCCACCATCCTCATCTCGCCGGCGGAAGACCAGGGGTCGATTTCGGTCCGGTAGTATTCAGCAGCAGAGGATGGACACCGGACGCCCGCGGCCCCCGCGCCGCGCTGGTCGAAGAAGACGAGGTCGAAGTGGGCAAGGATGGAGGCGTCGAGGGCGGCGGCGTAATCGTCGGCCAGCGCCAGGCCGGAGGTACCCGGGCCGCCCGTGGCGGTGACGAACAGGCCCTTGCGTTCGCCGGAGGCCGGCAAGACGGCAAAGGTGACCTCGAGCGTGCGGCCATCGTCGGGATGGCGATGATCGAGCGGGACGGAGAGGGTCACACAGGTGAAGTCGCTGTCGGGGCAGGGCACCCCGCCCAGCGCCGCCAGGATGGAACGAGTGTCGGGGCGGGCGGAGGCGGGCTGGGTCTGCGCCGGCAGGAGGAGGCAGGCAGCCGAGAGCAGGAGCAGACAGGCAAGCAGGATGGGGAGGCGGGGCGGCGTCATCGATTCACACCCGGAGGACGTAGCGGTTCTCGCCCAGCACTTTTCCGTCGGCGGCAGTGACCGTGACGGTCAGGCGGTGTTCGCCAGGCGGCAGGGCAGGAAAAAGGAAGAGATAGACTTTTTTGGCCGCGTTGGCGGGCAAATCGGTCTGACAGGCATCCTGGGCGAGGAGGCGCCCGCCGCTCTCCAGCCGCCAGGCGCAGGTCACGGCGGGGAAGGCCCGAGTCAGGTCGTTGACCACCACCAGCGCAGCGCGGAAGCCTTTGCCTGGGCGGATCTCGTCGGGCAGGTCGAGGCTGGGCAGGACGGGCTGCATCGCCCGTTGGAGGGCGGCATAGCCGGCCTTGGGCTGCCGCCAGTAATCCAACACCGACCAGGTGATGGCCGGCCAGGGGTCGGTGAAATCGAACTGGAAGAGGCCGGTAACGCGGCCTTTGGCGCGGCGGTAGGCTTCGGTGGCAAACTGGAGCAGGCGAGCCTGATAGTCCTGACTGCTGGCGATGAACTCGTCGAGCGAGTCGCCGGGGTCGAGGCGGCCCTCTTCGAAGGTTTCGGGCGGCTGAAAGTCGTGGAAACGCCAGGCCTGCCAGACCCGATAGGCAGGATGCAATTCGGGCGGGATCTCCTCTTCGGGCGGAAGGCGCTTGTAAGGGGAGGTCTCGGCTTTCATGCCCCAGGCGTTGATCCTGCCGACCAGCGGTTTGAGCAGCGGCAAGCGCTCGGCGTTGTTGATGAGGGCGCTCATGAATTTCAGCAGCGGCTTCGACATGGGCTTGTAGGCACTGCGGGCGCGCAGGAAGGCTTTGAAGCGCATCAGGTCGGCGTAGCCGGCGTCGGGGCCGAGGGCGCGCCGGAGGCTTTCTTTGCCGGGCAGGGCCTGGGCGCCGTACTCGGTGACCAGCGGCGCGCCGGGCAGGTTGCGGAAGAGGCTGTAGTCGCTGAAATACCAGCCCGGGTAGGCGTGGCCGTCGCCGGTGCCGGAGTTGCGGTGGACGATGCGGGTCGGGTCGAGGGCGCGGGTTTCGGCCTCCAGGCGGGCATCCAGGTCGCGGTTGTGGGCCGGGTCGTAGAGACCGCCCACAGCACCCGCCATCCAGGGCGCGTCCCAGGGGCTTTCGTTGTGGCAACACCAGACCACGATGGAGGGGTGGTTGTAGAGCATCGTCACCAGGGCGCGCATCTGACGGACCGCCTCGTCCTGGAAGGCGGGCTCATCCGAGTAGCCCCATTGGAGGGCAAAATCCTGCCAGACGAGCAGGCCAGCCCGGTCGCAGGCTTCGTGGAATTCGGGCGGCAGGACGTGGGCGTGGACGCGCAGGATGTTCAAATTGCAGGCTTTGGCCAGGCCGACGTCGCGGCTGAAAGTGTCTGGGCCCGGCCCGCCGCCGAAGGGATGCCGCTCGCCGTTGGCTTCGGGGAAGAGCGTCTCGGCCAGCCACTGCGAGGGGAGGTAGTTCGAGCCGCGCAGGAAATACGGTTCGCCGTTGAGGACGAAGCGGTAGCCGGGCTCCATGCGGACGGAGCGGAAGCCGAACAGGGAGCGGGCCTCGGCCCCGGCCAGGCTGGCCGAGACTTGGTAGAGATGCGGAAAGCCGCGGTCCCAGGGTTGCCAGCGCGCCGCCGCCGGGACGGGGAGAAAGACCTGCTGCACGCTTGGGCCGGCCGGCAGGTCGAGTTCGAACTCGGCCTGGTAGGTCTGACCGGCGAAGTTATCGGGGGCGCAGCGGAGCGTCAGGCGGGCGGGGTGCGCCGGGCCGCGGTTCTCGACCCGCACCTCGGCATGCAAGCCGGACGGCTCGGTCTCCAAGTCGGCGCGCAGCAGGAGGGCCTCGATGGTCACCGCGCCGTGCTCTTCGAGGTAGACGCGGTTCCAGATGCCGCCGGTGTTGTAGGATTGGCCGACCGGTTCCCAGCCGCCGCCGGGACGGCAGTCGTGGTGGTTGAGAACGCCCTTGATGAGTTTCTTGCGCAGATGCCAGCCGTCCAGGCCGGGTTCTTCGTAGGGCGAGTCGACCCGCACGGCGAGCAGATTGCGCCCCGCGGCGAGTACGCCGGTCACATCGAACGAAAAGGGGTCGAAATAACCGCTGTGGCGGCCCAGCAGCGCGCCGTTCAGGTAGACCTCGGCAAAATAGTCCACGCCGTCGAAACGCAGGCGGACGAACCGGCCGTCCCCCGGCCGGTAGTCGAAAGCGCGGCGGAACCAAACCACGCCGTGATGGTCGAGGCCGGCCAGGAACCAGTTGGCCGGCAGGGTCATTTGCGCCCAGTCCGAGTCGTCGTGGTTGGGATGGGCGAAATCAGGATGGTCGTCGGTGGTGTAGCGCCAGTGGCCATGCAAGAAAGTTTTCATGGAGGGTTCCTCGGTATAAGATGATGGACTGATTTAACCTTTTCCAAAAGAGAGCATTCGGTAACTCAATTTCGGCCACAGATGAACACAGATAAACGCAGATTGGTTTGATAAACGTCACAAAATCTTTGATTTCGGCGAAGTATGTTGACTAATAGAGAAACGTTCATCTTTTCATCCGCGTTTATCTGTGGTTTATGAGAATTACCGAATGGTTTCTTGAAAGTTTAAATCACTTCGATTCTAAACCCGATTCATTTGCCGTGTCTGGAGCAACCGAAAGAGATTTTGCAACAGCAGGGCAAAGTGGTTCTCATCCAAAGTATAATCGGTCTCGTGATTCTTTTGACCGGCGGTACAGGGTTCATCGGTCGCGTCCTGGCACGGCAATTGGTAGAGGCCGGTCAGCGGGTGCGGCTGCTGCTGCGGCCCTCGCCGCGTTCGCCCAAGTTGCCGAGCGGGGTGCCGGTCGAGGTGGCGGTGACCAGCCTGGGCGATGTGCGCGGCTTGCAGGCCGCGCTGCGCGGCGTGGATGTGGTCTACCACCTGGCAGGCGAGGAGGGCGAGGGGGCGCGCGCCAACCTGCAGACGGTGGACGTCAACGGGACGCGCAACCTGACCCAGGCAGCAGCCGAGGCAGGCGTCGAACGGTTTTTCTACCTCAGCCACCTGGACGCCGACCGCGCCTCGGCCTATCCCGTCCTGAAAGCCAAGGGCATTGCCGAAGAGTTCGTGCGCAAGAGCGGCGTCCCCTACACGGTGCTGCGCGCCTCGCTGCTCTTTGGACTGCAAGACAACTTCACCACCGGCATTGCCAAGTTGATGGCGGCCGCGCCCGGCTTCTTGCCGTTGCCGGCAGGCGGCAAGAGCCTGGTCCAACCCTTATGGGTGGAAGACCTGGTCACCTGCATGGTCTGGGCGCTCGATGACCCGAAGACGATCAATCAGACCTATGAAGTGGGCGGCAGCGAGTACCTGAGCGTGCGAGAGGTTTTCGAGACAATCGGCAACGTCATCGGCGCGCCGCGCCGCTTGGTGAACTGGCCCCTGCCGCTCCTGCGTTCGTTGATGCTTCTGCTCGAATCGATTTTCCCGAGGTACCCGGCTTCGGTATTCTGGCTGGATTATTTTGCCGTCAACCGAATCTGTTCTGTGGACAGCCTGCCGCGCTTTTTTGGGCTGATGCCGGCTCGTTTCGTCTCGCGGCTGGAGCACTTGCGCGGCGTGTCCTGGGGGCGGGAGTATTTCAGGAGTTTGTTCCGGCCGAGGCCCTAGGTCGAGCCGCGGGTTGCACCGATGACAGGTGGTTTCGTGGATTTGAATGGTTATGGATGCAAAGCGCAATGATTGGGTGATCCGCCTAATCGAAACGCCCGAGGAAATGCGACTGGTCGAAGCGCTGCAGCGCCTGGTCTGGCCAGGGTCGGAGACGGATGTCGTCCCCTCGCATTTGCTGCTGACCGCCGCCCACAACGGCGGCCTGGTGTTGGGGGCCTTTGCCGGGCAAGAACTGGTCGGGTTCGCCTTCGGTTTCCCCGGCTTCTACGAGACGCCCGACGGGCCGCGCCTCAAGCATTGTTCGCACATGCTCGGCGTTCACCCCGCGTGGCGCGACCGCGGGCTGGGGTTTGCCCTCAAGCGCGCCCAATGGCAGTGGGTCCGCCACCAGGGAATCGACCGGATTACCTGGACGTATGACCCGCTGCTCAGCCGCAACGCCCATCTCAACATTGCCCGGCTGGGGGCGGTCTGCAACACCTATCGGCGCAGCGAATACGGCGAGATGCGCGACGGCCTGAACGCCGGTCTGCCGTCGGACCGTTTCCAGGTGGACTGGTGGGTGAACAGCCGACGGGTCGAGCGCCGCTTGAGCCGGCGGGCGCGTCCGCTCCTGAGCCTGGATCAATTCCTGGCGGCGCGTCCGTCTCTGCTGGAGGCGCGTCCCGATTCGGCCGCCAGCCTGCATCCCCCCGACGATTTGCCCCGCCTGGAGGGAACGATCCTGCTGGTCGAAATTCCCACCAAATTCGAGGAGATTCGGCGCTCCGATCTGGCCCTGGCGCGCGACTGGCGCTTCTACAGCCGCGAGGTCTTTGAGAAGGCCTTCGCGGCAGGTTACCTGGTGACCGATTTCGTCTACGATCAAGGACGCAGTTTCTACGTCCTGACGCACGGTGAAAGCACGCTGTAAGGCTTATAGGGGATTGAAATTCGAGGTCGAAATGTGGATAATTTGAGGAGAAAATGCGTCTTTTGAGTACGCTCATCCTGCTCTCTTTGCTGGCGGCCTGCACGCCGCCCGAGGCGGCGACACAAGAGGCCACGCCCGTCCGTTTTGTCAGCGGCGGTCTGGTCTTCAGCCTCGAGTCGCCCGCCGACGGCGCCGTCGTGGCCGAGCCGCAGGCCGTCTTGCGCGGCACGGTGAATGTCGAGGCCGTCCTGAGCCTCGATGGAGAGATTTATCTGCTCTCTGCCGGTCAGCCGTTTGCCGTCCCGGTCGCGCTGCTGGAGGGACCCAATGCGCTCGGAATCGTCGTCAGCGATTACGAAGGCAATGTGATCGAGTTCGTTTTGACCGTGATCTATGAACCATAGGAGGTTGTGATGAAAAAGAACTGGATCCTCGTCTTGTTGGGGGTTTTGCTGATCGTTTCTTTTGCTGCCACGCAAGTCTTGGCCAGCCCGGCGGATGACTCGCTGTATCGCCGCACACCCGACCGCACGCCGGGGGCGCGGGCGACCGAAAACGCCGAGCGGCGCGCCGCCCAGGGGGGCGGCAACGGTCAGGGGAACGGAAATGCACAGGGGGAACGCCTCAACTTCAGGGGAACGGTGGTTTCAGCAGACGCTGCCAGCCTGACCGTGACGATGGAAGACGGCTCGACCGTCACCGTCGCCCTGACCGCCGAAACCCGCATCCGCGTCCCGACCTTGAATGGCGAGGCAACGGCCGCCCACCTGCAGCCCGGTTTGCAGGTCCAGATTCAGGCCGTGCAGGGCGAGGACGGCGCTCTGACCGCCCGCGCCGTCCAGGTGATTCCGGGCAGGCCGGCCCAGACGCACCGCGTCGGCGTGGTCACCGACTATCAGCCCGGCGTGAGCATCACGATTGCCGATTCTTCGGGGCAGACCTACACCTACCGCCTGAGCAAGGAAACGGTCATTTTGCCCGTTGACCGGGCGGGCAGTCTGCAGGCGGGGGCACGCGTGACGGTCATTGCCCGGCGCGACCCGACCACAACCGACCAGACGGCGCAGGGAATTGTAATCCATCCGACTGCGAACCGTACCTCTCCCACCCCGTAGCAGAGTGATCTTCTTTTTCTACAAAGACAGCAAGACTCCTGCCTCTTGGCAGAGTCTTGCTGTTGATTTTTGCTTTCGCGGCTTGTTTCAATCGTCCGGCTTTTGCTCGTGCAGGGCCCGCGTCCCCAGCGCGGCGACGAGGACGAGGACGGCGGTCATCTGGAAGACGGGCGGGAAGCCCCAGCGGTCGGCCAAAGGGCCGGAGAGCAGCGTCCCCAGCGCGCCGGCCGAGAACATGAACCCCAACGTCAGGCCGGAGGCGAGCGCCATGCCGCCGCCGAGGGCACGCTGGGCCAGGACAACGATGATGCTATGCACCGCCCCGGTCAACAGACCGGCCAGCGGGATGAGCAGGTAGAGACTCCACGACCAGCCGACCCAAGAGATCGCCATCATCGGCAGGCTGGCCAGGGTGAGCATGGCGGCGGCCACGCGCTGACGTCCAAAGCGATCGGCCAGCGTCCCGCCCAGAACGTTGCCCAGCGCCGACCCGCCCATGAACAGGCCGGAAATGATCCCGTAAATCGAGGCGTTCTGTCCCAGATCGCTCAGGTGCTTGGGGATGAAGGTAATCATGTTTTGCTGGGCCCAGGCCTGCAGCGAAGCGACCAGCGCCAGCGCCATCAGAAAGGTCCTGGCGGCAGCCGGCCGGGGGGCAGCAGCGGTCGGCGCGGGGCGGGGCAGGAGGACGGCATGGCGCAGCCGCCAGAGGGCGTTCAGCCCAACGAGCAGGGCAGGGATGGCCAGCAGCGCCACGCCCGGCGGACCGAAAGCCTGCAGGAGCATCCCGCCGAGGATGGGGCCGATGAAGTAACCGAACTGACCGAAGACGAAGAACCAGGAGGTGGAGGTCGTCTCCCGCCCGGCCAGCAGCGACCGGCCGCGCAGGGTGGCCTGCATCGTCCCGACCGGATGGAAGGCGGCCGAGCCGAGGCTGCCCAGCACCAGGCAGATGATGGCCGCCTCGACCGGCAGGAAGAGCGCCGAGGCAAACAGCACGGTCATCCACAGGATGCCGCCGGCGGCCAGCAGGCGGGCCTTGCCGAAGCGGTCCGAAATCCAGCCGAAGACGGGCTGCGAGAGCGAAGCCGCCCAGACGTAGAAGGTAGAAATGACGGCCAGGAGGGCATTGCTCATGCCGTGTTCCTGGCTCCAGTAGGTGAAAAGCACCGTCCGCTGGCCGTTGAGAACGTCCACCACCAGATGGCCGTAAGCGACGGCGTTGAAGAGGGCGTCGAGCAGGAGAGACATACAGGAAACCGGTCAGGCCGAACGATAGAGACGATGCTGCCGAATGTAATCGTACACGGCTGGCGTCAGGAAACGGCGAAAGGGGCGGCCTTCGGCGATCCGCCGGCGGATGTCGCTGGAGGAGATTTCGATGCCGGGGGCGTCCACAAAGCGGACTTTGGCGGAGAGGCCCGGCAGGACGGCTTCGAGGGCGGTCAGGTCGGCAGGGAGGCCGGGGCGGCGCATCACGCCCAGGGCGTGGACGGTGGCCAGGAAGTCGGCCGGGCGGTGCCAGGTCGGCAGGTCGCGCAGGGAGTCCTCGCCCATCAGGTAGAGAAGGTCGCAGGCCGGGTTTTGGGCGGCCAGGAGCAGGACGGTGTCGAGGGCATAGTGCGGGCCGGGGCGGTCGATCTCGACCGTGGAGAGTTCAAAAGCCGGCTCGTCGGCGAGGAGGAGTTCGAGCATGGCGCGGCGGTGTGGGAGGGGGGCAAATTGCCGGCCCTGTTTGTGGGGCGGGTCGGGGGTGAGCACCCACAGCACCCGCGCCAGGCCGAGGGCGTGGAGGGCCTCGTCGGCCAGGATGAGGTGGCCGAGGTGGGGCGGGTCGAAGGTCCCGCCAAAGATTCCAAGAGCAGGCATGAGCGTAGTATACCGCATCCGCGAGCGGGACGGGTCAGAGGGGTGGCAGGAGGCCGCGGGCGGCCAGTTCGGCGGTCAGTTGTTCGGGGGAAAGGAAGCGGAGGGTCTGGAAGCCGAGCCGGCAGGCGGCAGCGATGTTGGCCTCGGAATCGTCAATGAACAGGCATTCGTCGGCGCGGCGGCCGATGAGTTCCAGAAAGAGGCGGAAGGCGTCTTCTTCGGGTTTGATCAGGCCGATCTCGCCGGAGATGACCAGGCGGTCGAACCAGGCGAGGAAGTCGTAGCGGGCGCGCATCAGCGGAAAGGTCTCGGCCGACCAGTTGCTGAGGGCGAAGAGGGGACGGCCGGCCTGCTTGAGGCGGGCGAGCAGCTCCACCACCGGTTGAATCGGGCCGAGGACGGTTTCTGCCCAGCGCAGGTGATAGGCCTGCAGCGGGGCGGCATAGTGCGGGAAGCGGCAGGAGAGTTCGGCGACCGCTTCGGCGATGGGACGGCCGCGGTCGAGTTGAGCGTTCCAGTTTGGGAAGTCGATTTCGGTCAGGAAGGTTTCCAGGGCAGCCGGGTCGCCGTCGAAGAATGGGCGGAAGAAGCGGCGCGGATTCCATTCCAGCAGGACGCCTCCCAGGTCGAAGACGAAGGCCGGCGGCGAGGCGGCCGGGAGCGTTGGTTTGGGCATGGACATGGCCGAAGTTTACCCTAGAATCGCCGTTCGTAGAAACGGCATCTGACGTATAATTGAGAGGATCTTGTCTCTAAGAGAGTGTCTGAAAATTCGTCCTCAACCACAGAGGAACACGGATAAAAGAGGTTTTGGCGACTCACAACCGGCTTCTCGTCGAAGTGATTTAAACTTTCAAGAAACCATTCGGTAATTCTCATAAACCACAGATCAACGCGGATGAACGCGGATGAAAAGATGAACGTTTCTCTATTAGTCAACATACTTCGCCGAAATCAAAGATTCTGTGACGTTTATC
>CALGPL010000112.1 GCA_937960595.1 uncultured Anaerolineales bacterium
TGAATCTCCCTTGAATGACAAAGCGCTAGACCTGATGGAGAAAGCCATCCACGCGCTGCGCCATGAGGATGGCGCAGCTGCCGAAAAACACTTGCGCGACGCGCTTACCTTTCATCCGGAGCATCCCAGCCTGCTCAACAACCTGGCGCTGGCGCTTTTCATGCAAGATAAAGACGAAGAAGCGGAAGCCATCACGCAACACGTCATAAACGACTTCCCCGATTACTTCTTTGGGCAAATGACTCTGGCCAGAAAATCTATCCAGGCCGGCGAGGTGGATAAAGCCCGTTCCATCCTAAATCATTGGATGGGAGCAAAAAAGAAATACCACATCACCGAATTCAGCATGCTCTGCAAAGCCCAGATTGATCTCTTACTTGCCGAAAAAAACATCGAAGGAGCGCGTTCATGGCTGAAAATGTGGGGAAGCACCGAACCAGAAGATGACCTTGACTATGAAGAGTATCGCACGCATCTCGAACTCGCAAATCTGCTCTCAAAGTTCACAAAGAGAAAAACAAGAAGCCAAAACCCGAAAAAGGAGTAACCTATGCCCGAACAACCCCAACCCCGTAAGAAAATCACCATCAACTACCTCTTCGACAAGGTCAAGAAAGGCGAGCCGATCACCTGGCTGACCTGCTACGACTATCCCACCGCCCACCTGCAGGAGCAGGCAGGGATTGAAATGATCCTCGTCGGCGACAGCCTGGGCATGACCATGCTCGGTTACGACTCGACCCTGCCGGTGACGATGGACGACATGATTCGCCACAGCCAGGCCGTCCGCCGCGGCGCGCCGACCGCCTTCCTGGTCGGCGACATGCCCTACATGACCTACCAGCCCTCGGTCGAGACGGCCATCCGCAACGCCGGGCGCTTCATGGCCGAAGCCGGCTGTGACGCCATCAAACTCGAAGGCGGCGCGGCCATGGCCGACCGCATCCGCGGCATCGTGGACGCCGGCATCCCAGCCATCGGTCACCTCGGGCTGACGCCGCAATCCGTCTCGGCCCTCGGCGGCTTCCGCGTCCAGGGCAAGTCCGCCGCGCTGGCCAAGAAGATCGTGGACGATGCCAAAGCGCTCGAAAAGGCCGGCGCCTTCGCCATCCTGCTGGAGATGGTCCCCGACCGGCTGTGCCAACTCATCACCGAGCGCGCCGAAAACTGCATCATTATGAGCCTGGGCTCCGGGCCGCACGCCCACGGTCAACTGCTCATCTACCACGACATGTTCGGCCTCTACCCCAAGTTCAAGCCGAAGATGGCCAAGGTTTACGGCAACGCCGGCGAGGTCATCCTCAACGGCCTGAAGGCCTATCACGACGAGGTCATCGGCAGGCAGTTCCCTCAGCCGGAGAATTGGTTTGGTATGCCGGATGAGGAGTTTGAGGAGTTGAGGAAGATGCTTCGTGAGGCGTGATTCGTGAGGCGTGAGGCGTAATTCGTGAGGCGTAGAAGGAGGTTCAGAGATGAGTGAAATGCCGTACCAAAGCGCGTTGTCGCACGCGCAAGGATTCGCAGACCTGCTGGCTTATCAGATAGCGCTCCAGATGCAACAGGAAGTCTTTGAAATCACCCGCAAGTTCCCCCGCGAAGAAATGTATTCGCTCACCGACCAAATCCGCCGTTCCTCACGTTCGGTTGGCGCGCAAATTGCCGAGGCCTGGGCCAAGCGGCGCTACGAGGCGCACTTCATCAGCAAACTGACCGACGCCGACAGCGAATGCCTGGAGACCCTGCATTGGATCGAAACCGCGCGCCGATGTCGCTATCTCGCCGACGAGCAGGCCGCTCATTTTGCCGGTCAATATGACCGTCTTGGCCGCCTCATTGCCGGCATGATTGCCAAAGCCTCCGCTTTCTGCGGCAAACCCTCCACTCGTCAAATCCGCGAAACCGCCGCTGAATATTTCACGAACAACGAATAACGAACAACGAATAACGAATAACGAATAACGAATAACGAATAACCAAAAAGGATCCCCCATGACTACCCCCCAACACCTTCTAGCCATCCCCCCCGACCGCCTGGCCGCGGTCAACGCCGTCTTCACCGACCCGAACTCGACCGTGATGAAAGAATTCCTCGACGTGGTAGCCAAATACGGCACGCCGGAGGAAATCAACCGCAAGCACCGCGAGAACCGCAAGATGGAGACGCTCTTCGCCAAAGTGCGCGAGCGCGCCCCGCAATACATCCAAGACCTGGAATGGCTCATCGAGCAGCGCGAGCGCGGCGCCTTCGTCCGCGTCGCCGATTACCGCCGCGCCGTCCTGGGCCCCCAGGCCGACTCGATGACATTCAAAGACGAGTACGCCGTCACCCTGGAGGTCAGCGCGCTGCAATACTTCCCCTGGATCCGCCCGATGTGCGAGAAAGCCATCGCCGAGCGCTCGCTCGTGCCGGGGCGCTTCATCGCCGTCCGCAAGATGAAGGAGTCCGAGGAAGATGGCGACCTGCCCGCCATCGTCGCCGCCCTCGACATCATGGGCTGTTCCTTCGTCGAGACGCTCGACACCAAAGGCACCGACGGCTCCAACCCGCACCTGGGCGGCCCGGCCACCATCACCGGCTACTTCGGCGGCATCGGCCAGCCCAACGAACACGCCCTGATGTGGCTGGACGAGTTCCTCTACTACTACACCAACTACGGCGTCCAGCACGTGCTGAACTTCAACGCCGGCACCATCCTGCTGGCCTTCCTGCTCTACAAACTGGGCGTGGACATCAACTTCAAGATTTCGGTCTATTTCGGCTCGGATAACCCTTACCATGCCCTGTGGATCATGACCATGGCCAAACTCTTCAGCCGCGACGACGGCACGACCCCGCTCATCGGCTTCAACTGGTCGAACTCGGTCAACAACCAGACCATGGAACTGACCGCCGAATTCCGCCGCGCCCTGGGCTTCGAACGCAACATCCGCTTCGAGCATCACATCGTCGAGACCTGGAAGAGCATCGTCGTCCAGCCCTACGACCGCCGCGCCGAACTGATGGAGATCGCCGACCACGTGGCCAACATCGCCGCCAAGCACGAGGGCGGCCTGCCCGAAGTCGAACAGACCCTCGACCATCCCTCCGACATCCTCGACTACTTCCGCGAGAAGAAAGAGGTCATCGAGTCCGGCGACTGGGACGCCCTGCAGAAGAACTTCCTGCTCAAAGTGGAGGCGGCCAACTCCACAGCGCGCATGCTCACCGAGCGCGGCCTGTCCTTCCTCGCCGCGCCGAATTTGCACCGCTAGACGGAATCCACCCCCGCAAAATTGACGGGGATCATCCCACAGTTAAGGAGAGAATATGAACCCATTGCTGAAGAAACTCAATCTCCAGGAGGTCAACGCCGGCGCCTGCACCGGCCCCGACGGTTGGATCACCGACCCCAAGGGCAAAGAACTGATCTCCTACAATCCCACCACAGGCGAGGCCCTGGCCAAAGTGATCCAGGCCACGCCGGAGTCCTACGAGACCGTCGCGGCCGCGGCCCATGCCGCTTTCCTGAAATGGCGCGAGGTCCCGGCCCCCAAGCGCGGCCAGGTCGTCCGCGACCTGGGCGACGCCCTGCGCGAACTCAAGGAGCCGCTCGGCGACCTGGTGACGGTCGAAATGGGCAAGATCCGCGCCGAGGGACACGGCGAAGTGCAGGAGATGATCGACATCTGCGACTTCGCCGTCGGCCAGTCGCGCATGCTCTACGGCCTGACGATGCACTCCGAGCGGCCGCGTCACCGCATGTACGAGCAGTGGCATCCGCTCGGCATCGTCGGCCTGGTGACGGCCTTCAATTTCCCGGTGGCGGTCTGGTCGTGGAACGCCGCCCTGGCCGCCGTCTGCGGCGACACGGTCCTGTGGAAGCCGTCCTCCTACACCCCGCTGACGGCCATCGCCGTGACCCACATCACCAACCGCGTCCTGGCCGATCACGGCCTGACCGGCATCTTCACCCTGGCGATCGGCTCCGGCCGCGACGTCGGCGAATTGCTGCTCAACGACCGGCGCATCCCGCTCGTCTCCTTTACCGGTTCGACTCAGGTCGGCGTCCACGTCTCCGAGACGGTTGCCCGCCGCTTTGGGCGCACCATCCTCGAATTGGGCGGCAACAACGCCATCATCGTCTCCGAGAAAGCCGACCTGGCCATGGCCACCCGCGCCATCCTCTTCGGCGCGGTCGGCACGGCCGGGCAGCGCTGCACGTCCACCCGCCGCATCATCATGCACAAGAGCATCGCCGCCGACCTGACCGAGCGCCTGAAGAACGCCTACGCCCAGGTGCGCATCGGCGACCCGCTCGATCCCCAAACGCTGATGGGCCCGCTGGTGGTCAATACCTCGGTCGAAGAGATGATGGAAGCCATTCGTCAGGCGGTGGCCGACGGCGGTGAAATCATCTACGGCGGGCGCATGCTGCCCGAACTCGGCCCCAACTTCGTCGAGCCGACCATCATCAAGATGCCCGCCCAGACCGAAATCGTCAAGACCGAGACTTTCGCCCCGATTCTGTACCTGCTCGAGTACGAGACCCTCGAAGAGGCAATCCAGATTCACAACGATGTGCCGCAGGGCCTCTCGAGCGCCATGTTCACCGACTCGCTGCGCGAGGCCGAGGCCTTCCTCTCTGTCTCCGGCTCCGACTGCGGCATTGCCAACATCAACATCGGCACTTCGGGGGCCGAGATCGGCGGCGCTTTCGGCGGCGAGAAGGAAACCGGCGGCGGGCGCGAGTCCGGCTCGGACGCCTGGAAGGCCTACATGCGCCGCCAGACCAACACCATCAACTGGTCGAAAGAACTGCCGCTGGCGCAGGGCATCAAATTCGGCGACTGAATCTAAGGCATCTCTGTGCGACGCACCCGGCCGGGTGCGTCGCACCTCTTTCAAGGCCGAACGAAACGGAGGTCCCATGTATATCGTCCATGTCCACATTCGCGTCAAGCCCGAATTCATCCAGGCCTTCCAAGAAGCCACGCTGGAGAATGCCCGCAACAGCGTCCGGGAGCCGGGCGTCGCCCGCTTCGATGTGATTCAGCAAGCCGATGATCCCGCCCGCTTTGTGCTGGTAGAGGTCTATCGCACGCCCGACGACCCGGCCAAGCACAAAGAGACTGCCCATTACAACAGGTGGCGCGAAGTTGCCGAGCCGATGATGGCCGAACCGCGCACGCGGGTGGTGTACAACGATGTGTTCATGACGTAGGACCATGGAACGCTTCGAATTTGCCACCGCCAATCGCATCGTCTTCGGACCTGGAACCTGTTCGGAAGTCCCGGCCCTGGCCTCCCCCCTGGGTCGCCGCGCCCTGCTCGTGACCGATTCGCTCGAGCGTTCGGCCGCGTTGCAGGCCGGGCTGACGGAGGTCGGTTTGGATTGGATTTCTTTCTTGGTGGAGAAAGAGCCGGATGTAGATTGTGTTATTTTGGCTACACGAAAAATAGAAGAATCCGGCTGCGATCTGGTGATCGGCTTCGGCGGCGGGGCGGTTCTCGACACCGCCAAGGCGGCCGCGGCGCTGGCCGCCAACCCCGGCCATCCGCTCGACTATCTCGAAGTGGTCGGCCGCGGCCGGCCGCTCCGCTCCCCCTCCCTGCCCTGCATTGCCATCCCCACCACCGCCGGCACCGGCTCGGAAGTAACCCGCAACGCCGTCCTCGCCGTCCCCGAAAAGCGCGTCAAGGTCAGTCTGCGCAGTCCGTTCTTGCTGCCGCGCCTGGCCGTGGTAGACCCCGAACTGACCTATTCCCTGCCGCCTGCCCTGACCGCCGCCACCGGCATGGACGCGCTGACCCAATGCCTGGAGGCGTTTGTCTGCAACGCCGCCAACCCGCTGACGGATGCCGTCTGCCGCGAGGGACTGGGCCGCGCTGCTCGTTCTCTGCGCCGGGCCTACGAGGACGGCACCGACCGGCAAGCGCGCTACGATATGTGCGTCGCCAGTTTGTGCGGCGGCCTGGCGCTGGCCAACGCCCGCCTGGGTGCAGTTCATGGCCTGGCGGGGCCGATCGGCGGGATGTTCCCTGCCCCGCACGGGGCTGTTTGTGCCCGGCTGCTGCCTGCTGTAGTGGAGACCAATCTGCGAGCCCTGCGTTCCCGCCTGCCGGAGAGTCCGGCATTGGCCCGCTATACAGAGGTAGAGAATGTAGTCCGTTTGGCTTTTTTGGGTTTTGGGTCAGGGGATTTTGGACCAGGAGATTTCGAATCACCAGGGGATTTTGAGTCAGGGAATTTCGAGTTGGGGGTTGGCAATTTGGGAAAGTGGCTACACGCATTAAGCGAAAATTTGCACATCCCGCCCCTGCGCCGCTACCGGGTGACCGAGGCCGATTTCCCGGCCATCGTTGCCCAGGCCCAAAAGGCCAGCAGCATGAAAGGCAATCCCATCCCCCTCACAGACGAAGAACTGATAGAAATTCTGCAGCGGGCTTTGTAGCCATCTCCCCCTTCAAAATGCTGTCCCCGGCTCAGACACCGGGGACAGTCGTTTGCTCAAGCCGCTTCGGCCTCCTCCCCTTCGCGCCACAAGAAGACCGGCAATAAACACAACCCTCCGGCCAAGAGCAACAACGCCTCGGTCCAGTAAGGGCCGAGAAACGCCATGCCCAATTCCCGGCCAGAAGCAATGACGAAATGCAGCACAATCGCCAGGAGGAACCACGCCGAGCGTTTTTGCAAAAAAGCGCGCATCACCAGCGCCGCCAGGCCGATGTTGACCATCAAAAAAGAGACGCTTTCCAGCGCGTTCAAGAGCGTGAAATACCAGGGCTGCGACCAGAAGCGCACCACCTCCGCCTGCGCGTATGCCAACTGGTCAGCAGGCACCAGCGCCGAAAGGTCGGCGTTGCGATAACGGAACATCTGCGAGACATAGAACAGGGCAAAGATGCCCAGCACAATCGCCATCGCGCCGCCGTGCCCGGCGCCCATCAGGATCCCGTCCCGCCGCGAGCGGACGTCCTTGGCCCACCAGCGCAGGACGACATAGCGCATGCCCTCTTCCCACAGCGCGGCGCTCAGTCCAAGCAACAGGCCATCAAGCGCCATCTGCGAAACGGCCGGCCAGGAAACGATCGCACTGTCGGCCAGCAACCCATTCACGGCGCGGGTGAAAAAGCCCGAACCGATCTGGGCCAACAGAAAAGTGACGACGCCCAGGAACCAGATTCCCCATCCCTGGGCGAAGCGGCGGGTGAGATAATAGCCCACCGCGATCGGGACACCGATCATCAGGACGGCGTTGAGCGGATACGTAAAAGCCAAAATGTCCATATTAGCCTATCAAGAGGATTTCAGCCGGCGGCTTCGACCGGCTGCCGGAACCCGACCGGCAACAGCCCCGCCTCGCGGACCAGGCGCGGCACGATCTCTTCCCAGCCCACCGCCATGATGTGCAGGCCGTGAACGCCCTGGCCGCGGAACTGCTTGATTTGCTCGATCAACTCCAGGGCGATCTGGAAGCCTTCCTCCTGAGCATTGCCTGCGGCTTCGGCTGCTTCCATCCGGTCGAGCAAGGCCTTCGGAATGAAAACGCCCGGCACCTCATCGTTCATGTAACGGGCCATCTTGAACGTCTTGAGCGGCGTGACGCCGATCAAAATGAATACTTTGTCGAGGACGCCGCGCCTGGCCAGTTCATTCAGCCAGGTCTCCATCCGTCCGGTTTCGAAAACCAGATTGGTCTGGAAGAACTGCGCCCCGGCGTTGATCTTCTTGTGCTCTCGCAAAGCCTGGAACTTCGGCTCGGAGGCGAAGGGCGAAGCGGCCGCGCCGAGGAAATATTTCGGCGGGAATTTGATTTCGCGGCCGTCCAGATAGCGGCCTTCGTCGCGCATCCGGCGCAGAATCCAGAGAATCTGGACCGAGTCGAGATCGATGACGTCCATTCGGCCGCGCGGCCCAGGCGACATCTTCATGCTGTCGCCCGAAAGACACAGGATGTTGCGCACCCCCAGGGCGGCCGCGCCCAATACCTCGGACTGCAGCCCGACGCGGGTCCGGTCGCGCCCGGCAATCTGCAGCACCGGTTCCGCGCCCCGTTCGAGCGCCATCTTGCTGCACGCCAGCGAGGACATGCGCGGCGTCGCCGAGGGGTTGTCGGTGAAATTGATGGCCGCCACATACGGCCGAACCAGTTCGATGTTCTTGAACAATTTGTCGGTCTTGACCGTCAGCGGCGGCGCCACCTCGGCAGTGACGACAAACTCGCCCGCCCTCAGACGGCGCTCCAGTTCGGACGCCGGTTCGGCGTAGGCCGGCGGATGGTATTCGGCGTCGCCCTGCCACCAGTCCGGCTGGCGGACGGGGCGAAAGACCATGTCCCAGGTCGTGGCACGCGTCAGGGCGTTGCGGGAGAGCAGGCCGCGCGCCACCCGGCCGGTCCCAACTTTTCGAATCTGAGCGACCACATCGCCCCAGGTCTCGGTGCCGACCTTGTCCCAATCGAGCGGCGGGAGAACTTCGAGCAGGTACTCTTCGCGCCCCATCTTGTGCGCCCGGTCGTAGATCGCGTACCAGATGCACGGACGCGTCTCGTCCACGTAGCAGCGTTCGGAGGTGGAACCTCCGCAGGGGCCATTGCGGGCGCCCTTGGGGCATTCCATCGGGCAAATGAAAGCGGTTTCTTGCAGCAGACAATTGCCGCACATCCGGCAACCGAACAGCGGCCCCTTGACGGCCTTTTCGATCGAAACGAGCAAGCGCTCGCCAAAAGGAGTTTTCTTGAAAGCAGAATAAGGCGGCTGCCAGCGGCGGCCTGGGGTGAAGAGAGGCATGATCAATCTCCGAGACAGGATTCGCCCTATTTTACCTTAGTTGCCGCAAAGTGACGCGGCCGTTATAATAGCCCAATGCGAAGATTCCCCCTTCTCTTGTGGGCCGGCCTGACGCTCCTGCTGGTCGCTGCTCCGCCGGCGGTCGGCGCGCAGCCGGCGAATCAGATTCCCAGTCCTTACGAACTGATCGACGCCGTCAACGCCCTGCGGACCTCGAACGGGCTGCCTGCCTATACGCCCAATGCCATCCTGATGCAAATCGCGCAGGCCCAGGCCGATTATCAGGCCGCGATCGGGTCGGTCACACACATCGGGCCGGATGGTTCGCGCCCCTATCAGCGCGCCCTGGCCGCCGGCTACCCGCTGGCCGGCGACCTCACGCAGGGCGGATTCATTTCGGAAAACGTCTTTCACGGCTCCAGCGTCGAACAGGCCATGACCTGGTGGTACAACTCCCCGCCGCACTACAACACGATGATGTCCACCAATCTGGTCGAGATCGGCGCCGGCGTCTCCGGCTCCGAGGGGTCCTGGTACTTTACGATTGTGGCCGCCCGGCCCACCGGATCGTCCGGCAGCAGTTCGGGGAGCGCAAGCACCGCAGCCGGGACGCGTGCCCCGACCGCGTTCACGACGGTGACCGTCTATCCCAATACGCCCAACGCAGATGGCAGCGTCGTCCACGTGGTGCAGCCCGGCGAAACCGTCTGGCAGATTGCGATGGCTTATGGCGTCTCGGAGGCAGACATCATGCGACTCAACCCGCAAATGGGGACTTTCATCTACCCAGGCGACACGCTCCTGATCCGCGCCGGTCACACCCCCACGCCGACCGCGCCCACCTCGACCCCTACCCTGCGGCCGACGGCCACCGCCTGGCCAACGCTGACGCCGTCCCCCGCGGAGAGTCCCACGCCTACGCGGGTGCCCACCGCAGCCATGCCGCGCTCGACCGGCATGACCACCGCGGCGGTCATCCTCGTCTCGGCTTTGCTGGCCGCGGGCGGCCTGACTCTACTGGGGAGACGAGGCCATAAATGAGCAAGGCCATTCAATCGAAACCGCCTCCGGCTTGCGCCCGAGGCGGTTCAAAATGTATCGCTCTGTTGGCTGCGTTCTATGGCTTGGCTTTGCCCTGGGCCGCCACGGCCTCCGCCGCCTTGCGAACGGCCTCTTCGTCGCCCAGGTAATAATGGCGCACCGGGCGGAGGTCTTCGCTCAGTTCATAGACCAGCGGGATGCCGGTCGGGATGTTGAGTTCGGGGATTTCCTGATCGGAAATATGGTCCAAATGCTTGACCAGGGCGCGCAGGCTGTTGCCGTGAGCCACAATCAACACCCGTTTGCCGCTCCGAATCATCGGCACCAGCGTGCTTTCCCAATAGGGCAGCACGCGTTCCAGCGTAATCTTCAACGATTCGGTCGCCGGTAATTGCTGCGGCGTCAGGTCGGCATAGCGCCGGTCGAAGCGGGGATGGCGCTCATCGTCCCATTCCAGTGCCGGCGGCGGGACGTCGTAACTGCGCCGCCAGAGTTTGACCTGCTCCTCGCCAAACTTGACCGCCATCTCGGCCTTGTTCAGCCCCTGCAAGGCCCCGTAATGCCGCTCGTTCAACTGCCAGGCGCGCACGACCGGAATCCATTCGAGTTCCATCTCCTCCAGCACGATCCAGAGCGTCTTGATCGCCCGCCGCAAGACAGAGGTGTAGGCAATGTCGAACGTATATCCCTGTTCTCGCAGGACCCGGCCGGCAGAATGGGCCTCTTCGATGCCCTGGTCGGTCAAGCCCACATCCGTCCAGCCGGTGAAACGGTTTTCCAAATTCCAGGTGCTCTGCCCATGCCGAACCAGGACCAGTTTATATTTCACATCCATCTCTCAACCTCGCTTGACATAAGGAACCGCCAGGGAGAACGCGCCCTGGCGGTCCTGAAACCAAAATGTTCTTCTAGCGAACCGCCAATTCGCTGTCGGGGTCGAACAGGTGCATCTTGTCGATGTTGAAGGACACCTGAACCTGGTCGCCGATGCGGAAATCGGTGCGCGGGTCGACGCGGGCGACGATGGTATTATCGCCGGTCACCAGGTACAGGAAGATTTCGTTGCCCATCAACTCGGTCACATCCACCTTGCAGGCCACTTTGGCGGCGTTGATGCCAGGCGGGACGAAGGCCGGGTTGAAGATGTCCTCCGGGCGGATGCCCAGGATGATCGGGCGGTCGATGTACGGCTGGGCCGCCTTGGTACGGTCGGCCGGGATCGGCACCGAGAAGGCGCCGCAATCCACGAACAGTTTGCCGGCATCCTTGCGAACATGCCCCTTGAAGAAGTTCATCGCCGGGGCGCCGATGAAACCGGCCACGAACATATTGACCGGCGCATCGTACAGCACCTGCGGCGTGTCCAACTGCTGGAGCATGCCTTTGTTGATGACCGCGATGCGGGTGGCCATCGTCATGGCCTCCATCTGGTCGTGGGTCACATAGATGAAGGTCGTTTGCAGGCGATGATGCAGTTTGCTGATTTCGGCACGCATGGCGATGCGCAGTTTGGCATCCAGGTTCGAGAGCGGCTCATCGAACAGGAAGACTTTCGGTTCGCGCACGATGGCGCGCCCCACCGCCACACGCTGACGCTGACCGCCGGACAACTGGCGGGGCTTGCGTCCGAGCAATTCCTGAATGCCCAGGATCTCGGCGGCTTCCTGCACGCGCCGCTTGATCTCCTCTTTGGGCGTCTTGCGCAACTTGAGGCCAAAGGCCAGGTTATCGTACACGGTCATGTGCGGGTACAACGCATAAGATTGGAAGACCATGGCGATATCGCGGTCTTTGGGCGGAACGTCATTGACAACGCGGTCATCAATTTTGATGAGACCCTTCGTCACTTCCTCCAGCCCGGCCAGCAGGCGGAGGGCGGTCGTCTTCCCGCACCCTGACGGGCCGACGAAAACCAGGAATTCTTTGTCTTCGATCTGCAGATTCAGATCGTTGACCGCAATGACATTGCCGAATTCCTTTGTAACGTGCTCGTACGTAACACTAGCCATTTGAACCTCCGTTTCGTGAGAATATAGTGAGTGTATTATATCAGATTTGCCCCGACGCGTGTCGGATGAACGCCGTTTTTTCTGCCTCATTCCCCGCAACCGGCCGCCAACGGGCTTGCCGGAAAGCCCGGCAACCATTCTGCTTCACCCTTGCCCAATTGGACACCTGAACATAAAATGGGAAGCATGTCCGAAGACGTCACCCCCGTCCGCCAGCAATATCTCGAAATCAAACGCCAGTACCCCGATGCGATTCTCTTCTTCCGTCTGGGCGACTTCTACGAGACCTTCGACCAGGACGCCGAAATCGTCGCGCGCGAACTGGACATCGTCCTGACCTCGCGGCCGGTCGGCAAGGGTGTGCGCGTGCCCCTGGCCGGCATTCCCTACCACGCGGTCGAAAATTATCTCGCCCGTCTCATCGAAAAAGGCTACCACGTCGCCATCTGCGAGCAGATGGGCGACCAGCCCACCAAGGGCATCTTCCCGCGCAAGGTCATCCGCGTCGTCACCCCGGGGACGATCGTCGAACCGGGCCTCTTGCCCGGCGATGCCAACAACTACCTGGCCGCCCTCGTCTTGGACGAAGGCCGCGCCGGCATCGCCTATGCCGACATCACCACCGGCGAGTTCGCCGCCACCGAACTCGAGGCGGGCGCGGACCCTTCGGCTGACGCCTCAGGGCAGGCCTTGGCGCCCGTCCGCGCCGAACTGACCCGCCTCCACCCCGCCGAAATCATTCACCCCGACAACCTCGTCCTCCCCAATGGCCTCCCCGGCGCGTTGACCGCCTGGCCGGCCTGGCGCTTCGAGCCGGGTAAATGCCGCGAGACCCTGCTCGCCCATTTCCAGACCTCCACTCTTGAAGGCTTCGGCCTGAACGACAAGCCGCTGGCCACGCGCGCCGCCGGCGCCGTGCTGCAATACCTGAAGGAGACCGAACCCGCCGCCCTCGGCCTGCTGACCGGGCTGCGCGTCTACACCCTGGGCGAGTTCATGACGCTCGACGCCGCCACCCGCCGCAACCTCGAGTTAACCGAAACATTGCGCGGCGAGACGAAGCGCTCCCTGCTCGGCGTGCTCGACCGCACGGTGACGCCGATGGGCAAGCGGCTGATGCGTCAGTGGGTCAGCCAGCCGCTGCTGGATGTGGCCCGTATCCGCGCCCGGCAGGAGGGTGTGCAGTTCTTCTTCGAGCGCTCCATGCTGCGCGCCGAACTGCGCGCCGCCCTGCGCAATCTCGGCGACCTGGAACGCCTGACCAACCGCGTCCTTTCCGGCCACGCCCAGCCGCGCGACCTGGTCGCCATGAGGGAAACGCTGGCGAGGTTGCCGGGGGTAAGAACCGTTATCAGTCAGCAGTCAGCAGTGATCAGTGATGAGTGGTCGGTCTGCGAGGAGGAATATGCGCTGCTGAAGGCCGCGCTGGCCGACGACCCGCCGCAGACGCTGCAAAACACCGGCATCATCCGCCCCGGCTACTCCGCCGAACTGGACGGCGTCATCGAGGCCTCCCGTCACGCCCGCGAGTGGATCAACAACCTCGAGCCGAGCGAGCGCGCCCGCACCGGCATCAAAACGCTCAAGGTGGGCTACAACAAAGTCTTTGGCTACTACATCGAGGTCTCGGCCGGGCAAGCCGCCAACGTCCCGCCCGATTACATCCGCAAGCAGACGCTGGTCAACGCCGAACGCTTCATCACGCCGGAGATGAAAGAGTACGAGACGCTGGTGCTCAACGCCGAGGAACGCATCCGCGAAATCGAACTGCGCCTGTTCAAGGAAGTCTGCGCCGCGCTGGCCAAGTCTGCGCCGCGGCTGCTGGCGACGGCGCGCGCCCTGGCCGAACTGGACGTCCTGGCCGCCCTGGCCGAGGCCGCCGCCCTGGGCAACTACGTCCGGCCCGAGGTCGAGGAGGACGGCGTGCTCGACATCCGCGAGGGCCGCCATCCGGTCGTCGAACAGACCCTGCGCGACGAGCGCTTCGTCCCCAACGACATCATCTTCGAGCGGGGCGAGATCGTGCGCGTCATCACCGGCCCGAATATGAGTGGGAAAAGCACGTATCTTCGTCAAGCAGCCCTGATCGTCCTGATGGCGCAGATCGGCTCCTTCGTCCCGGCCGCCTCGGCCCGCCTCGGGCTGGTGGACCGCATCTTCACCCGCATCGGCGCCCAGGACGAGATTCACGCCGGGCAGTCCACCTTCATGGTCGAGATGATC
>CALGPL010000113.1 GCA_937960595.1 uncultured Anaerolineales bacterium
CTTAGAGAGTGTCTCAAAATTCGTCCTCAACCACAGATGAACACGAACTGATTTAACCTTTTCCATAAGAGAGCATTCGGTAACTTGATTTCGGCCACAGATGAACACAGATAAACGCAGATTGGTTTGATAAACGTCACAGAATCTTTTATTTCGGCGAAGTATGTTGACTAACAGAGAAACGTTCACCTTTTCATCCGCGTTGATCTGTGGTTTATGAGAATTACCGAATGGTTTCTTGAAAGTTTAAATCACTTCCACGGATAAAAGGGATTTTGGCGACTCACAACCGGTTCTGTCCAAAAAATCGGTGTTCATCTGTGTTTATCTGTGTTTATCTGTGGCTCCGGCACTTTCTTACACCCGGCCGTCAATCCTCTCCCAGGTTCAAAATCGAGCGCAGCAACCCCACCACCAACATCCCCAGTTTCACCCCCTGAGCGGTAGAGATCGAGACCCTCTCGCCCTTCTGCTCGGCGCGGCGGGTGAGCAGGAAAGCCGCGCCCAGGCCGGCCAATGCGCCGATCAGCGTCCCGATGATCCATGTCTTGACTTTCCATGAATTGTCGGGCGTGCTTTCAGGCACGATTTCGGTTTCTGTCATCGGTCACCTTCCTTTCACGCGGAGCAAAGTCTTCAGCATCGCGCCGAATTCTTCCAGCCAGACGATCGGCTGCACGGCCTTGTCGGCAACCTGACGCGCCCCGCCGGCCACCCGCCGGCTGAAGAACTGAACTTTGGCCGTGACAGGCGGGACGGCGCGCTGCAGGCGGGCCAGCAAGTAAATCAATCCAACCACAACGGCCAGGCAGAGCAGGGCAAAGAACAGCGCCGGCAAGGTCAGCCAGATGATGGAAATGTCGGCCCACAGGCGGGCCTGCCCGGCCCCGCCGCCAAAAGCCGCCAGCGCAGCCCCGCCCAGCACAATCACCGCCGTCAGCAGGAAAGGCAGAAGGATATGCCAGAACCGCTGCTTGCGGTGGCGGCGCAGACTGGGGGATTCGAACGGCGGGCGATCGGACATGCCTCTATTTTAGCACGAAAAACGGGGACGGTTGGTGACCGTCCCCGGCAGAACAACAACGAGCAGTTTACCCGCGGCTCATGGCATCCATTACCGCCACCGCCGCCACCTGGACGATCGCCTCGACCTCGTCGCCGGTCTGCAGGACGTGGATGGGCGCGCCCGTCCCGAGCAGAATCGGGCCGATGGCCTTGGCATTCCCCAACCGGGCCAGCAGTTTGTAGGCAATGTTGGCCGACTCGAGCGAGGGGAAGATCAGCACGTTGGCATCCTTGACGGCGCTGAAAGGATAGCGCTCCTCGACGATTTCGGGCACCACGGCCGTGTCGGCCTGCATTTCGCCATCCACCTGCAGGGTCGGCTCCTTGGCCTTGACCAGCGTCACCGCCTGGCGGACCTTCTCGCTCAGCGGGTGCGGCGTGGAACCGAAGTTGGAGAAGGACAGGAAGGCCACGCGCGGATCCAGTTCGAGTTGGCGGGCGAAACCGGCGGCCAGCAGGGCAATCTCGGCCAGTTCCTCGGCGGTGGGTTCGATGTTGACCGTCGCATCGCTGAACAGGAAGACGCGCTCGCCGACGATCATGATGTACACCCCGGCCACCAGGCTGGAATCGGTGGCCGTGTGATGAATCTGCAGCGCCGGCCGGACGACCTCCGGGTACTCGTAGGTCAGACCCGAGACGAAGGCATCGGCATCGCCCATCTTGACCATCAGCGGGCCGAGCACGTTCGGTTCGTGGACGCGCTTGGCCGCCTGCGGGTAGGTGACGCCCTTGCGCTGGCGCAGTTCGTAGTAGGCCTTGACGTAGGCTTCGTACTTGGGGAACGTGACCGGATCGACGATTTCGCAATCCAGATCGAGCGAGAGTTCCTTGATTTTGGCCTTGATGATCTCCGGGCGGCCGATCAGGATCGGGGCCGCAATCCCCTCGTCCTCGATTTGGGCCGCGGCGCGGATGATTTTCGGCTCCTCGCCCTCGGCAAAGACGACCCGCTTCTTGGGCTTGGCCGTCCTGGCCTTGTTCATGAAGAAGTAGCGCACGCGGGCGCCCATGCCCTGACGGAAGGCCAGTTGCTCGCGGTACTCGTCGATGTCGATCTTCTTGCGCGCCACGCCGGTCTCCATGGCTGCCTGGGCCACGGCCGGCGATTCCCACAGCATGACGCGCATATCGAGCGGCTTGGGGATGATGTAATCGGGGCCGAATTTCATGCTTTCCACGCCATAGGCGCGCAGGACGTAATCGGGCACATCCTCGTGGGCCAGGGCGTAGAGCGCCTTGGAGGCGGCAAATTTCATATCATCATTGATGGCGCGGGCGCGCACGTCCAGCGCGCCGCGAAAGATGAAGGGGAAGCCCAGAACGTTGTTGACCTGATTCGGGTAGTCCGAACGGCCGGTGGCAATAATGGCGTGCGGATTGGCCTCTTTGGCCAGTTCGTACTTGATTTCCGGGTCCGGGTTGGCCATGGCGCAGATGAACGGCCGGTCCGACATCGTCTTGACCATTTCGGGAGTCAGGACGTTGGCGACCGAGAGGCCGAAGAACACATCGCAGCCGCGCACGGCATCGGCCAGGGTGCGGGCGTCGGTGTCAACGGCAAACTCCTCTTTGTACTTGTTCATCCCCTCCGTGCGGCCTTTATAGAGGACGCCTTTGCTATCCACCATCAGGATATTCTCTTTTCGGACCCCCCAGCGCATGGCCAATTTGGCGCACGAAATGGCCGAAGCGCCGGCGCCGTTGATGACCATCCTGACTTCCTCGTGCTTCTTGCCCAGAATTTCGAGGGCATTGGCAAGCGCCGCCGACGAGATGATCGCCGTGCCGTGCTGGTCATCGTGAAAGACCGGAATATCGAGCATTTCTTTGAGCGTCTCTTCGATGTAGAAACACTCCGGCGCCTTGATGTCCTCCAGGTTGATGCCGCCAAAGGTCGGCGCAATCGCCCTGGCGACGCGGATGACCTCGTCCGGGTCGTGGGCGTCCACCTCGATGTCGAACACATCCACGTCGGCGAAGCGCTTGAACAAGACGCCCTTGCCTTCCATCACCGGCTTGCTGGCCAGGGCGCCGCGGTCTCCCAGACCGAGGATCGCCGTGCCGTTCGAAAGCACCGCCACCAAGTTGCCCTTGGCGGTGTACTCATAGGCCGCTTCCGGATCCTTTTCGATGTCCAAGACCGGCACGGCCACGCCGGGCGTATAGGCCAGGCTCAGGTCGCGCTGGGTGTCCATCGGTTTGGTCGGAATGACGGCAATCTTGCCCGGTTTGCCATTGAGACGATGGTACTCACGGGCTTCTTCGGGTGTAACTTTGGACATACAGCCTCCACTTCTCTTGAAGTCGACTTGCTTGGGATTCACCTCATTATGGCACAACTCTTGCCGGCGATATAGTTCCTTTTGTCATATTAAAAACCCACGCCTGGCATTATTCTGGATGGACACCCGTCTGAACAATCTTGCCATCTCACGCACAGAGGGTTTTTCAAGTATAATTGGGTCAGCCGCCGCTGAAAGGTGCGTTCGTCTCTGCCGCGGCCTGGTTCGACAGTATTCTTGGAAAATCCCGGGGCATCCTCCCCAACCCGTTCTCTGGGCGTTTTCTGGAAGTCTGGTCTTCAGCAAACCGCGTTCGCATTCGGGATCGGTCCCACTGAAACTGACGACTTCACGCTCACAACCCCGACGCCGGTAACCGGCCAATTGCCCGGCCTGTCTTGAATGGCAGGCAGGCGCGTATCCCTACCAAGAACTGTTTTCCTGGCCGTGGCTGCTCCCTGTGAGAGAGGAGAGGCTGCGGCCGGCGCTTTAATGCCATGTCTGCCAAGATCACGGCCATCGAACCCCAACAAAAAAATCCCCAGCGAGTCAACCTCTACCTCGACGGGGAGTTTGCCTTTGGCCTGGCCAAGATTGTTGCTGCCTGGCTGAAGGTCGGCCAGGAACTGGACGAGGCCAAAATCGCCAGCCTGAAGGCTGAGGATGAGCGCGAGACTGCCTATCAGAAGGCCTTGCACTTCCTCAGTTACCGGCCGCGCTCCAGCGCCGAGGTGCGCCAGCACCTGACCCGCCGCGGCCTCGCCCCGGCCCTGGTCGAGGCGACGATCGCCCGCTTACAGGAAAACGGCCTGCTCGACGATGGACAGTTCGCCCGTCTGTGGGTCGAGAACCGCCGCACCTTCCGGCCGCGCAGCCACGCGGCGCTGAAAATGGAACTGCGCAGGAAAGGCCTGGACGAACAGGCCATCCAGTCTGCCCTGGAGGCAGAAACCGAAGACGAGGAGCAACTGGTCCGCCTGGCCGCCCGCCGACAGGCCCGCCGTTACGCCGGCCTGGAGTGGCCCGAATTCCGCCGCAAACTGGGCGGATTCCTGGCCCGGCGCGGTTTCTCCTATGCAACTTTTGCTCCGGTGCTCTCTGAAGTCTGGCAAGAAATTCAGACGGCGGAGGCCGGGGACACACGACAAGACAAGGAATAAGCCCATGGAACCGATTGTGTACCTGATTGCCGCCCTGGCCCTGCTGGTGGGTCTGGCAATCGGCCTCTTTCTGAGTCGCGTCCGTTCTGAAAAAGCCCGACGCGAACTGCAAGAGAAAGCCGAGAAAATCATCCTCGAGGCCCGCGAACAGGCCAAGACCATCGAACTGCAAGCGCGCGACAACGCTCTGAGAACGACCCAGGCCGCCGAGGCCGAGATCAAGAACCTGCGCTCGGAACTGAACAAAGAGGAAGAGCGTCTCCAGCGCCGGCGGGCCGAACTGGATGCCCGCTTCGAGCGTCTCGAACAGCGCGAACTGGCCGTCAACAAACGTCAGAGCGCCGTGGACCGGCGCTACAACGAGGTCGAGAAACTCCACGAGCAGGTCATCGCCGAACTGCAGCGGGTGGCCAACATGAGCGTCGAGGAGGCCCACAGCCTGCTGCTGGCCGAGGTCGAGAAGGAAGCCCGCAGCGACATGGCGCGCATCATCCGTCAGATCGAAGCCGAGGCGCGCGAGGAAGGCGAAAAGCGCGCCCGCAAACTGATCACCGACTCGATCCAGCGCGTCGCCACCGAACAGGTGGCCGAATTCACCACTTCGCTGGTGCCGCTCCCGAACGAGGAGATGAAAGGCCGCATCGTCGGCCGCAACGGGCGCAACATCCGCGCCTTCGAACAGGCCGCCGGGGTGGACGTCATCGTGGACGACACGCCCGAGGCGGTCACCATCTCCTGCTTCGACCCGGTGCGCCGCGAGGTCGCCCGCCGCGCCCTCAGCCGGCTGATCCTGGACGGGCGCATCCACCCGGCCCACATCGAAAAGGTGCTCGAGGACGAGCGCAAGGCCGTCGAGAAGAGCATTGTCGAGGCGGGCGAACAGGCCGCCTTCGAGGCCGGCGTCACCGGCTTGCATCCCGAAGTGCTGCGCATGATGGGCCGCCTGAAATACCGCACCTCCTACGGCCAGAACCAACTGGCGCACGCCGTTGAGGTGGCCAAACTGGCCAGCATCCTGGCCGCCGAACTGGGCGCCAACGAGGAGATTGCCCGCCAGAGCGGATTCCTGCACGATCTGGGCAAGGCCATGGATCACAACCAGGAGGGCACGCACGCCGCCCTGGGAGCGGAATTTGCCAAACGTTACGGCGTCCACCCGCAGGTGGTCAATGCCATCGCCTCCCATCACCACGAGGTGGAGCAGGAAAGCGTCGAGGCGATCATCGCCGAGGTGGCCGACGCCATCTCGGGGGCGCGTCCCGGCGCCCGCCGCGAAGACCTGGAAGCCTACATCAAACGCATCAAGGCTCTCGAAGACATGGCCAACTCGTTCAAGGGCGTCTCGCAGTCCTACGCCATCCAGGCCGGGCGCGAGGTGCGCATCATCGTCAAGCCGGAAGAGATCGACGACCTGGCCGCCGCCCGGATGGCCCGCGACATCGCCAAGAAGATCGAAGAGACCATGCAATACCCCGGCCAGATCAAAGTCACCGTGATCCGCGAAATGCGGGCGGTAGAACTGGCGAAATAAGAACAGACAGGATGAGGCAAAGAGACCCTCCCGCCATTTGGCGGGAGGGTCTCTTTACAGCGCAATCTTCTCGACCACCTGGGGGTCATCCTGATAGTAGGACAACTTCTAGGAGTTGTCCTACATAATTCGCAATTCCGCACTTCTCAAGTATACTCAAGTCAAACTGCATCGCAGAGTTTTGCCTATGAC
>CALGPL010000114.1 GCA_937960595.1 uncultured Anaerolineales bacterium
TTCGGTCAGGTCTGCGATGAAGTAGGCGGCCTGTGATTCACGGACGGCATAGGGAGCGCCGGGTTCGTTAGCGCCGATTTTGGCTTTTTTGAGATAGGCAATCCAGCCGTTGATGGAGCGGGCAACGGCTTCGGCTTGGCCGGTGAGGGCGGCGTACAGGTCGGGAGAGAGAAAACCGAGTTCTTTTGCCAAAGCCAGATGGCTTTGCACTTCGGTTAGGGAGCCACGCGCAATGTAGCAGAAACGAACGTTGTCTTGAAAGTAGAAGCGTCCGTGTCCCTCGGCAAGGTTGGCCGGGACGCTGGCGGCAGCGCGCTTGAGTTGATCGGCCAGGTTGTATTTTTCGCCGGCGGGCAGGAGCGGCACGACCCTCTTGTAAATCGTCACGGCAAAATCGCGCGCCAACCGCCAAACTTCCAATTGGTCAAGATTCATCACGGTCATATCCACACTCCATTACCATACTCCATTAACCATAATCCATTAACCATCGCCCATTAACCACCTTTCCTTTCCGCATTGCCCTGCCATTGCTTCAGCCATTCCGGCACGCGGCTTTCGAAGGAGCCATCCTGGATGGCAGCGCGCAGGGTTTCCATCAGGCGGATGAGGGCGCGCAGGTTGTGGATGGAGAGCAGCGTTCCGGCAAGCGATTCTTTGGCCGCGATGAGATGCCGCAGGTAGGCGCGCGTGAAGGTGCGGCAGGTGTAGCAGTCGCAGGTCTCGTCAATCGGGCGTTTGTCGCGGGCGTAGACGGCGTTCATCAGGTTGAGCCGGCCCTCCGGCGAGAACGCCGCGTGGTGACGCGCCAGACGGGTGGGCAGGACGCAGTCGAAGATGTCCACGCCGCGGGCGACGCCGTTGATCAGGTCTTCGGGCGTGCCGACGCCCATCAGGTAACGCGGCTTGTCCTCGGGTAGGAGCGGGAGGGTGACATCGAGCATGGCGTGCATTTCGGCCTTCGTCTCGCCGACCGAGAGTCCGCCGATGGCGATGCCGGGGGTGTCGAGCGAGGCGATGAAGCGGGCCGACTGGGCGCGCAGGTCCGGGTTGACGCCGCCCTGGACGATGCCGAAGAGAGCCTGGTCGGGGCGGGTTTTGGCGGCGAGACAGCGCTCCGCCCAGCGGTGCGTCCGTTCCATGGCGATTTTCGTGTAGGCATGGTCATTGGGGTCGGAGCATTCGTCGAAGGCCATGATGATGTCGGCGCCGAGGTTTTCCTGAATCTGGATGGCTTTTTCGGGCGTGAAGCGGTGCGTCGAGCCGTCAATGTGCGATTTGAAGGTCACGCCGTCATCGTCTATCTTGCGGCTGTCGGCCAGCGAGAAGACCTGGAAGCCGCCCGAATCGGTCAGAATCGGCCCCGGCCACTGCATGAATTCGTGCAGGCCGCCCATCTCGCCGATGAGTTCGTCGCCGGGGCGCAGGTAGAGGTGGTAGGTGTTGGCCAGGACGAGCGTGGCGCCGAGGTCGGCAACCTGGGCCGGGGTGAGGGTCTTGACGGCGGCCTGGGTGCCGACCGGGGCGAAGACCGGCGTGACAAGGTCGCCGTGCGGGGTGCGGAAGCGGCCGGTGCGGGCGCGCCCGGCGCGGGCGGTGAGAGTGAATTCGAACATGAGGGGTCAGCCTGCCGCGCCGGTGGTCATCGTCTCGACCGGCAGCGGAGTCTCGGCGGCCGGTTCAAGGGCGCTGCGGCGCTCGATGGCGACCAGCCGGATGAGGAAGAGCGCCAGCAGCAAGGCGAAGTGGCACATGATGGACGGCAAGGCGTTGTCGGCGATCGGCAGGACGGCCACGGTGACGAGCGAGGGGAAGATAAACGCAATCGAGCCGAGCATCAACTGCCCAAGCAGCAGGCGCTGACGGCGCTCATCACAGATTGTCACGCCCCAGGCAGAGATGGCCAGCAGGCCCATCAGGCCGGTCTGGTAGAACAGGCCGTAGGTCTGGTAGAGCGGGGTCGGGTTGGTGTAACGGGCGAAGACGATCAGGCAGACCGAGGTGGTGACGAAGTGCGGGTCGGTGGCGATGCCCAGGACGAGGGCGGCGCAGAACAGGTACATGCCGTAGGCGTAGCCGTAGAGGGCGCGCTTTTGGCCGGGGTAGAGGCGCGCTGCCAGCAAGAGGCCGGTGGGCGGCAGCCAGGCGACCACGATGAACGCCAGGCGGGGCAGGAACGGGCCGCCGAGGGGCAACAGGCCGGTGCAGAAGACGGCCTCGACGATTTGATAGCCGGCCAAGAGAAAGAGGATGGCCGCCGCAGCGCGGACGATGGGCCTGCGACCGGGTCCGCGCAGCGCCCAGGTCCCGGCGCCGATTTCGAGGGCGGCGGTGGCGATGGAAAGGGTGGGATTGTAGTCCATGACAAGGCCTCCGGGGGTAGAATGGCAAAATTATACCCCTATGAGGTGCAGAGACCAGGTCTTGTTGGGGTACCCGGTCTCTGCCTGTTTCCTGGTCACTTTTCAGAAGTCGGTTACGGGCTTGAGTTCCAGCGGCGGGAAGATTTGTCCTGGCACGGGCGGCATGGGGTTGTAGACCCAGTCCACCTCCACCAGGCCGACGCGCAGGCCGCCGACGCGGCGGAGGCCGCGATAGACGCCCCGCGCCAGCACGTCTTCCATCGTCAATGCCATGCCGAAGACGGCCAGCGGCGCGCCGACCGGGATTTCGGCCAGTTCGTCGGCGTAGACGGAGGGCGAGAAGATGATGCGGCGGGCGTCCAGACTTTGGGCCTGGATGGCGGGGACGAGACGGGGGAAGCCGTCCGCGCCGACCCAGGCGAGGAACTTCAGGTTGTCAATTTTGTCGAAGAAGGCGCGCGTCCAGGGGTTGAGGACTGCCTCGCCGCGAGATTTGCGCCCCAGCGTGCGCGCCAGCATGGTGACCAGCGCGGCCGGGATGATTTGCCCCATGGGAAGGGGATGCCGGCCGGTGTGTTCGACCAGGTCGAAGTAGTAGACGGTGTGGACGCCGAAGTAGGCGTTGTAGCGGAACATCGGCACGTTGTTGTAGTGGTCGTATTCCGGGCCTTCTTTGGCGTAGCGGGTGTAAATGGCTTTGCCGCGCCACAGGGTGCGGTCGAGGCCCATGATGAGGAAGCCGACTTTGGGGCTGAGCAAGATGTTTTTCTTGGACGTGCCTTCGGTGAACTGGCCAAAGCACATTTCCTTCTCGCCGCAAGCCATCAGAGATGAGAGCAGGGTGACATGCGGCAGGCCCTCGGGGGTCAGGCTGGCCAGCAGGCCGATTTTCATTTCGGGGCGGGTGGCGCGGATGTCTTCTTCGGAAAAGGATGGGAACGTGGTTGGGGTCATGAGTCACTCTCCAGGGGTTCGACGGCGCGGGTGGCGCCGGTGGCAAGGACGAGGTCGGGGCGGAGGCCGGAGGCGCGGGCGACCTGTTCGCAGTGTTCGAGTTCGGCGCGGGTCATCAGCGGCGTCTGGGCGTAGTCCCAGGTCAGGCCGAGACGGGTGTACTGGTCGCGGCAGAGGTTGTTGAAGGCGCACAGTTCCCAGCGCGACAGGAGGCCGTCGAGATGTTCGGCCAGGTAGCCGCCGATGGCGCGCAGGTTGGCGTCGTCGGCGGTTGCGCCGGGGATGAGCGGAGTGCGAATCCACAGGTCGGGGCGGCGGTTGCGGCGGATGTAATCGAGGAGGTAGGCGAGATTCTGCAGGATGCCCTCGTTCGAGACGCCGGTGAAGCGCCGGTGGGCGGCGGGATCGAGCAGTTTGATGTCGAAGAGGACGAGGTCGGTGTGGGGCAGGAGCCGGTCGAGGGTCTGGCGCGAACACAGTCCGCAGGTGTCCAGGGCGGTGGAGACTCCGGCTTCCTTCAGGCCGCGCAGGAGCGCCTCGGCGAAATCCGGCTGGAGGGTGGGTTCGCCGCCCGAAAGGGTCACGCCGCCGCCGGAGGTTTCGTAGTAGGCGCGGTCTTTGAGCAGTTCGGCCAGCAGTTCGTTCACGCGGATGGTCTTGCCGAGCAGTTCGATGGCGCCGGCCGGACAGGCGTCGGCGCATTTTCCGCAGCCTTCGCAGCGCGCCCGGTCAATGAGCAGGCCGTCCTGCCCGCGGCTCAGGCAGCCGTTGGGACAGGCCTCCAGGCAGGTGTTGCAGCCCAGGCAGCGGACGGCAAACCACTGCGTCTGCGGCTGGGGGGAGATGCTCTCCGGGTTGTGACACCAGGCGCAGCGCAGCGGACAGCCCTTGAAGAAGACGGTGGTGCGGATGCCGGGGCCGTCCTCGGTCGAGAGGCGCTGGAGGTGGAGGATGCGGCCGGTAATCATCTCATCTGATGGCTTTCGCGGGCGATGATTTCGTTCTGCAGTTCGCGGCCGATGGTGGTGAAGTAGGCGTTGTAACCGGTGACGCGCACCAGGAGGTGACGGTAGTTTTCGGGATGTTTCTGGGCGTCGCGCAGGATGTCGGCGTCAATCATGTTGATTTGGAGGGCCGTGCCGCCGTTCTCGATGTAGCCGCGCAGGAAGGCCTTGAACTTGGCGCGGTGTTCGGGGTCGCGCAGGAGGGACGGGTTGAAGGTCATGGTGTGGCTGCCGCCGTTGGGCAGGAGGTTGAAGTAGTCTTGCCAGTCGCCGCGGCCGTCCTCGGCCTTGCCGCCCAGGGCCTTGCCGACCGAGTTGACGTTGGCGGTTGGGCCG
Source organism: uncultured Anaerolineales bacterium (assembly GCA_937960595.1). Classification (GTDB taxonomy): domain Bacteria; phylum Chloroflexota; class Anaerolineae; order Anaerolineales; family Villigracilaceae; genus JAFGSI01. The sequence continues at coordinate 4,658 of CALGPL010000114.1, forward strand.
TTGATGTCGGCGCCGTTGGAGGGGCAGAGGGCGTTGGAGAGGAATTTGCCGCGCGGGCGTCCGTCTGGGCTGGCGGGCAGGATGAACGAATCGGCCACCCAGTAGTTCCACGAGAGCATGCCGGGGCGGAACTGGCGGTTAGTCGAGCGGGTCTTGTACTTCCAGGTTTCTTCGGTCCACAGTTCCATGACGCGGCGGGCCATTTCGTCGGCGGCGTCATCGTCGCGGCCGTATTTGGGGGCTTTGTGGAGGGCGCGCGCTTGCAGGATTTCATGCCCGACCCAGTTGTCCTTGAGGGCCTGAATCAGTTCGGCCATCGTGCAGACTTTCTCGTCATAGACCAGGTACTTGACGGCCAGCAGCGAGTCGACGGTGGTGGCGAAGGTGACGGCCTCGATGGTGACGAAGTTGAGTTCGGCGCCGCCCTCGGTGATGTCCAGGCCTTTTTCGGCGCAGCCGCGCACCAGGCAGGAGACGTAGGGGGTGGGGTGGAAGCGCGCCCGCACGGCCTCGGACTTTTCGTAGAGTTCGACGATGCGGCGGACGATGTGGCGGGTTTGGGCGGCGTAGGCTTGCCAGAATTGTTCCCAGGTCTCGAAGCGGGTTGGGTCGCCGGTCTCTTCGCCCCAGCGCAGGGGTTTGTCGGTCTTGCCGGTCATCGGGTCGGTGAAGGGGACGAGGTCGTAGCCGCCGGTCAGGGCCAGTTCGACCGCTTTGAGCAGGTTCAGGTTGGCGTCCACCGTGCCGGAGCGGTCGTTGCCGACCATCGTGTTTTCCAGGCAGCCGACCGGGGCGTAGTCGTGGACGTTGTTTTCGTGGATGAGGGGTTCGACGCCCGCTTTTTTGGCCTCCAGCAGCATCCCGGCCATCGAGCGCTCGTCGAAGTTGAGCAGGAAGGGCGAGCCCTGGCTGGAGGCAATCATCTCGACGACCCGGTCGAGGAGTTTGTCGGGCGAGTTGCGGTGCAGGCGGACGTTGGGCTTGGGTTCGAGGATGGGTGACATCTCGTCAATCACATCCAGCAGGACGTAGGTCAGGTCGTTGCTCATATCCTGGCCGCCCGGCCCCATGCCGGAGAGGGTGAAGAGTTGGCCGTAGCCGGCGGTGATGCCCTGGTTGCCGCCGGTGCGAATCATGCCGTCGTAGGCGGTGTTGCAGTGAATCCAGAAGCACTTGAGGATTTCTTTGCCGAATTCGGGGTCCATGCCGTCTTGGATGGACTTCTGCCAGTAGGGGTAGAGGTACTGGTCGAGGCGGCCGAAGGAGTCGCCCGGGCCGGGGTAATTTTCGTCGGCCATGACCAGCATGTGGGTCAGCCAGAGCGATTGGACGGCCTCCCAGAAGGTCTGAGCCGGCTCCCAGGGGACGCGGGTCAGGTTGTCGGCCATCTGCCGGAGCTCGGCGCGGCGGAGGGGGGCGGTTTCGCGTTCGGCCAGGCGGGCGCATTCCTGGGCGTAGGCGGCGGCCAGGTCGCGCGGCAGGGTGGCGGCGGTCATCATCGCCCGCAGTTGGGCACCCTTCTTGCCGCGTTTCTCGGCGGGCGAGAGCGCCTGATAACGCTGTTCCAGTTCGGCGTGGATGGATTTCCAACCCTCGCGCAGGACGCGGGCGTAATCGGGAATCAGGTGGCCGGAGGTGGCCCCGGCGTTGCCGAAGCCGTGATTGTGGAACCAGAGCATGGCCGCCCGCGCCCCGTCCGGACCGTAAATCTGCTGGTCGCGCCGACGGGCCTCCTGGCGGTTCAGGCAGCACGAAGTCTGGACGTTGAAGCGCGCCCCGGCCAGCAGGTCGCCGGGCAGGATTTCTTTGGGCAGGTAGTTGACCATCACCTCGCGGTTGAACCAGGCGCGGCGTTCGGGCAGCGACCATTTCCAAAAGTCGGGATGCAGCGCCACGCGGCGGGCGGTCTGCCGAAAGGCCGAGCGGAAGGTTTGCAGGAAGGCGTAGGTCTCCGGGACGATGTAGAAGGAGAGTTCGTTGTACTGGAAGTCCCAGGGCGCGCCGGTCGTCCAGGAGGTGTACTCGTTGTTCCAGGCGCGTTGAACGCCCTGAAAATAATAATCCCGCAGCCACTGAATGCGCGGGGAAAGGTTGTAGGGCGTTTTGACCGCGTAGCGGGGTTTTTCAACCGTACAGGTGGTCATGGTTGTTCTCCTTTCAGGTAGGTTTCGCCGTGGGCGAGCATTGCGCGCATCCCCTGGACGGCGCCGGCGGCGTCGCGGCGCTCGATGGACTCGACCAGGCGGCGATGGAAGCGGTGGACGTCCTCGACGACCGGCGAGCCGTAGTACTGGCGGAAGAAGGCGCCGGTCAGGCTGGTGTAGATGTTTTTGAAGGAATTGATGAGCAGGGGGTAAATGAGATTGCCGGAGGCGATGGCGATGAGCAGATGAAAATCGAAGTCCAGGCTGGTGAGGGTCTGCGGGTCGCAGCAGGCGGCCTCCTGCTCCTGGGCGAGCAAGTCGTGGAATTCGTGCAGGTGCTCGTCGGTGCGGTGCAGGGCGGCCAGGCGGGCGGTTTCGACTTCGAGCAGCAGGCGCGTGTCGAGCAGGCTCTGGGCGAAGGCCGGGTCGAGTTGACCGTTGTGATAGGCGAGCAGGGAAGTGAGAATCGCCATCGAGCCGCTGCGACGGTAGTCGTTGACGAAGATGCCGCGGCGCGGGACGATGCGCACCAGCCCTTTGCCGTCCAGGTCCACCAGCGCCTCGTGCAGGACCGGGCGGCTGACCCCCAACCGGGCGGCGAGTTCCCGCTCCGGCGGCAGGCGCTCGCCGACCTTCAGGTCGCCGGAGAGAATCAGTTCCTCCAGGCGCTGAATACAGGCCTCTTTCAGGCTGGGAACGCGCAAAGGTTCGAGCAGGGAGGCGCACATCAGGTTCGCTTTCTGTGGTAAAACCACCAGCCAATTAAATTATACTACAGAATCACCACCAAGATGCAGAAAATGCCGAGAATCTTCCCTGACGGCCGCCCTTCCCCGGCGGGCTTTCTGCGTTTATACTGCATCCCTGTATCCTCTCATGGAGTCTGGTTTTTATGTCTCATCGTACTCGCTGGCTCGTCTCTCCGCCTCTGACGCCCCAGGCCGACCAGGCGCTGGCCGAATTCCCGCCCCTTTTGCGTCAACTTCTGTTTAATCGCGGTTATGCCGCGCCGGCCGAGGCGCGCGCCTTTTTGCAGGCGGCCACGACCTTTGACTCCTCGCCTTTTCAGTTGAAAGACATGGAGCGGGTGGTCGAGCGTCTGCGGCGCGCTGTGGCAGCGGGCGAGCCGGTGGCCATCTACGGCGACTATGATGTGGACGGCGTGACGGCCACGGCACTGCTCGTCCAGACTCTGCGGGGGCTGGGGGGAAATGTGCGTCCTTACATTCCCAACCGCTTCGATGAGGGCTATGGGTTGAACGTCGAGGCGCTCGAGGCGCTGGCAGCGGAGGGGATCAAAGTCGTGGTCAGTGTGGATTGCGGCATCCGCTCGCCGGCCGAGGCGGAGCGCGCCCGGACCCTCGGTCTGGACCTGATCGTCACCGACCATCACCACCCGGCCGAGGAGTTGCCTCCCGCTTACGCCATCATCAACCCGAAACAGCCGGGCGACGCCTACCCCGACAAAGACCTGGCGGGGGTGGGCGTGGCCTACAAGATCGCCCAGGCTCTGCTGGACGGCGAGGCCCGCTCGGATTTCCTCGATTCGCTGCTCGACCTGGTGGCGCTCGGCACGGTCGCCGATCTGGCCCCGCTGACAGGCGAGAATCGCTCTCTGGTGCGGCGCGGCCTGACTCAGATGCGTACCACCCGCCGCCAGGGGCTGTTTTCGCTGGCCAATGTGGCGGGCATCTCGCTGGCGGCGGTCCATGCCACGCACATCGGTTTCATGCTTGGCCCGCGTCTGAACGCGGCCGGGCGGCTGGAGTCGGCCCTGGCCGCCTACGAACTGTTGACGACCGATCAGGTGACCCGCGCCGGCGAACTGGCCGTGAAACTCGATCAGCAGAACCGCGAACGGCAGGCGCTCACGCGGCGGATTCAGGCCGAAGCCGAGGCGCTGGCCCTGGCCGAGGATCCGGAAGCCCTCCTGCTCTTTGCCGTTCATCCCGATTTCAATCCGGGGGTGGTTGGGCTGGCGGCGGCCCGTCTGGTCGAGACGCATTACCGGCCGGCGGTGGTCGGGCAGGTGGGGGAGGAATTCACCCGCTGTTCGTGCCGCTCGATCCCCGAGTTCCACATCACCGAGGCGCTGGATGCCTGCCGCGACTTGCTCGTGCGGCACGGCGGACACGCTGCGGCAGCCGGTTTCACCGTCCGCAATGAGAACCTAGATGAATTGAAGAGCCGTCTGAGGGCTATTGCTGCCGAACGGCTCGGCCGCCTCGATTTGCGCCCGACCCTGGCTGCCGACGCGGAAGTCTCGCTTGCCGATTTGCACCCCGCCCTGCTGCGCGACCTCGACCTGCTCCAGCCGACCGGCTACGGCAATCCCGAGGCGGTTTTCGTCACGCGCCGGGTGCAGGTCAAGAGCAGCCGGGCGGTGGGCGCCGACGGCCAGCACCTGAAATTGACGGTCAGCGATGGGCGGCTGACTTTCGATGCCATCGGTTTCCGCCTCGGGCATTGGCAGTCCTCCCTTCCGCCGCGGCTCGATTTGTTGTATACCTTCGAGACCAATGTTTACAACGGCCGGATTGCCCTGCAACTCAATCTCAAGGACATCAAACCGGCCGGCGAGCCGGATTGAGATTGTTTGCCGAGCGGCACACAGATGGAGACTTCGGAAGTCTCCCTTGCCTCCCCCTCCTTCGCACAACCCAGAAGGATCACAAAGCGGATCATCCGGCGCGCGAGGCGCGAGTCGTCAGTCGTCAGCCGTCAGTCGTTAGTCATCAGTCGTTAGGAGGAAGCAATTTCGTGCAATTCGTGTCATTCGATGCAAAAAAGGCGGGACAAATCCCGCGTTACTTTACCACCTTCCCCACAATCGCCGTTTCGGCCAGCACCGGCTCATAGAAACAGCGGCAGCCGTTTTCATGCGAACAGCCCAGGTGAGGCAGGGGGGGGACCGCGTCTTTGGGGTAGGTGTTCAGCAATTCATAGCAATGCGGACAGGCGTCGTGCGCCACGCTGACGCGGACGGCCTTGACGCGCGGATTGGCCTGCATCTTCTTCAAAGCCACGGCAGTCAGGGAATATTCTTTCAGGTCCGCCTGGCAATTCACGCAGGCGAGGGCAGTATCCGGGGAAGAAGCGTTGCACTTGGAACAGGTTTGCACGGCGGGCCTCCTGGTATTTTTGTTAATTTTACCGCATCACAGCCGATCGGGCTTCCTCGAGGTGGAGGCAAGTTTTCGGACTATTCTATCCATCGCGTTCGGTCCTCGAAGCCGGGACGGTTTACGGCTCCGATCTCTGCCGCCGGATAGCCGAGGTAGACCAGCGCAATCAGGTGTTGATCGGGCGACAGGCCCAGGAATTCCTTCAGGCGCGGATTGTGCGCGTCCTCGCCGGTGCGCCACTTGGCGGCCAGGCCGAGGGCGTGCGCGGCCAGCAAGAGGTTCTGTACCGCCGCGGCCGCCGCGCAGATATTCTCCACCTCGTCCACTTTCGGCTCGGCGGGCTTGTCCACGCCGACGGCGATGATGACGGGGGCGCGCAGGGGTTTGGCGCGTTCCTTCTCCAGGGCGGAGGCGGGGGCGTTGGGGAATTTCTCTGCAAAAGACTCCGCCAATACCTCGCCCATCCGCTCACGCCCCGCGCCGCTCAGGAGGATAAAGCGCCAGGGACGAACTTTATAATGATTGGGCGCCTGCACTGCTGCCGCAAGCAGTTTCTCGATGACCGGACGCGGCACGGGGTCGGGTTTCAGGTCTCCGATGGATTGACGGGTGAAAATGGCTTCGAGAGCATCCATGGCTTCTTTCCTCACAATCTGTGGATACGTTTGGATTGTTCGCGATTGAGTGGCGGCGCTGACGCGCTGGCTAGGCAGTTGCCAATTTTACCACTCTGCAAGCGGGAGGAGAAAAAAGCGCAGGCGGAAGCCTGCGCTGTCGGGGAGGCTGGAGGTTGCTAAATAGGCTGGGTCGAAATTTTGGCTGCGGCCGAGGCCGGCTTTCCGGCGGCGCGGCGAATCAGGACGTTCAAGCGGGCTACCAGCAGGCCGCTTGAAGCCGGCTTGACCAGATAATCGTCGGCGCCCGCGTCCAGGGCGGCGGCCACATGACCGGGCGTGTCGAGGGCCGAAAGGACCAGGATGGGGGTCTGGCAGAAGTCGCGCAGCCTTCGGCACACCTCCCAGCCGTCCATCCCGGGCATCATCAGATCCAGGATGATAACATCCGGGGTCTTCTCGCGCGTGAGACGAATGCCCTCTTCGCCTGAATGAGCGGGGAAGACCTCGAATCCATGGGGGGTGAGGATGAGTTTGAGGAGTTCTGTGGTGGCTGGGTCGTCGTCGATTACAAGGACTTTGCTCATAAGGTTGCTCTGGGTTCTTTCCCCTTATTATGGCGCAACTCTCAGGATTTAAACTCTACAAATGCTTTACAATCGCCTCTGTCGGGGCGGCGGGGCGCTCGAATCGTCGGCGGAGGAGGAAAAATCGACCCGAAACGGCGAGAAAAAGTCTTCCACTCAAGGCGCTTTATGGTAAACTTACCATTTAGTGTGTTTGTAACCGATTACGGGGCAAATTCGTTGCACTCATAATTTTTTATCTGAAGGAGGCCTATCATGGCAAAGAAATGGGTTTACTTATTCGAAGAAGTGGCCGAAGCCGAGCGGTACGCCGGTTCGTGGGACGGCGTGCGCGGCCTGCTGGGCGGCAAAGGCTCCGGCCTGGCCGATATGACCCGCGCCGGCGTCCCCGTGCCGCCCGGCTTCACCGTCACCACCGAGGCTTGTAACGAGTTCCGCAAGAGCGGGCAGTTCCCCGAAGGAATGTGGGAGCAGGAACTGGAAGCCCTCAAAGTGGTCGAGCAGAAGACCGGCAAGAAGTTCGGCGACCCGAACAACCCGTTGCTGGTTTCCTGCCGCTCCGGGGCCAAGTTCTCCATGCCGGGGATGATGAACACCATCCTCAACATCGGCATGAACGATGAAGTGGTGGAAGGCATGGCCAAACTGACCGGCAACCCGCGCTTCGCCTGGGACTCCTACCGCCGTCTGATCGAAATGTTCGGCACCACCGTCTTCGGGCTGGACGACGAGGTCTTCGAGCATCCCATGGCCGAGTACAAGGCCAAGCAGGGCTACAAACTCGACACCGAGATGACCGCCGAGGACTGGCAGGCGCTGGTGGGCATCTTCAAAGAAGTGTACAAGCAGGGCGTCGGCGAGGACTTCCCCCAGGATGTCTTCAAGCAACTCGAACTGGCCACCAAGGCCGTCTTCGAATCCTGGATGGGCAAGCGCGCCATTGACTACCGCCGCGCCACCGGCATTTCCGATGACCTTGGCACGGCGGTCAACATCGTCACGATGGTCTTCGGCAACATGGGCAACGACTCCGGCACGGGCGTGGCCTTCACCCGCAACCCCTCGACGGGCGAGAAAAAGATGATGGGCGAGTACCTGCTCAACGCCCAGGGCGAGGACGTGGTGGCCGGCATCCGCAACACCGATCCGGTCGAGCACATGGCCGAGGTCATGCCCGAAGTCTATCGCCAGTTCATGGACATCGCCGACAAACTCGAAAAGCACTACAAGGACATGCAAGATGTCGAGTTCACCATCGAGCGCGGCAAACTGTGGATGCTCCAAACCCGCAACGGCAAGCGCACCGCCAAGGCGGCGGTCAAGATTGCCGTGGATATGGCCAACGAAGGCCTGATTACGAAAGAAGAAGCCGTCCTGCGCGTCACCCCGGAGAACGTTGACTCGCTGCTTCACCCGCAATTTGACGAGAAGGCCCTCAAAGAGGCCGAGAAGAACGGCACCTACCTGACCAAGGGCGTCAACGCTTCGCCCGGCGCGGCCGTCGGCCAGGTCTATTTCGACGCCGACACCGCCGAGAAGATGGCCAAAGAAGCCAAGCAAGATACCATCATGGTGCGCCCCTTCACCAAGCCGGATGACGTCCACGGCATGATCGCCTCCAAGGGCGTGCTGACCAGCGAGGGCGGGGCCACCTCCCACGCCGCGGTCGTCGCCCGTCAGTTCGGCATCCCCTGCGTGGTGGGCGCCAGCGAAATCAAGATTGACCTCGAAAAGCGCCAGATGACCATCGGCGAGAAGGTCATCCAAGAAGGCGAGTGGATTTCGGTGGACGGCACGACCGGCAAAGTCTATGCCGGCAAAATCCCGACCGTTTCGCCCAGCCTGGAAGAGCAGACCGAACTGATGACCCTCCTGCAGTGGGCCGACGAGATCGCCGCCCGCCCCGACATCCGCATCCTGCCGACCGGCGAAAAGAGCCGCGGCCTGATGGTCTGGGCGAACGCCGACTACCCCAAGGACGCCCGCCGCGCCCGCGCCTACGGCGCGGTCGGCATCGGCCTGTGCCGCACCGAGCACATGTTCTTCGAGCCGGAGCGCCTGCCCATCGTCCAGCGCATGATCCTGGCCGAGACCTCCGAGGAGCGCAAGAAAGCCCTCGATGAACTGTTGCCCTCCCAGCGCTCCGATTTCGACGGCCTGTTCGAGGCGATGAACGGCTACCCGGTCATCATCCGCCTGATTGACCCGCCGCTGCACGAGTTCATGCCCGATGAAGAAAAACTGCTCGAGGAAGTCATCACCCTGCGCGTCCGGGGCGGCGACCCGAAGGAACTGGCCGCCAAAGAGAAACTCCTGGCCGCCATCAAGGGCCTGCACGAATCGAACCCGATGATGGGCCTGCGCGGCGTCCGCCTGAGCATCTACATGCCCGAAATCGTCGAGATGCAGGTGCGCGCCATCTTCGAAGCCGCCGCCGATTGCACCAAGCGCGGCATCGTCGTCAAGCCCGAGGTGATGATCCCGCTCACCGGCACGGTCAAGGAACTCGAATGGATTCAGCCGCGCCTGGAGCGCATCGCCTCGACCGTGATGGAAGAGAAGGGCGTCCACTTCGAGTACAAGTTCGGCACGATGATCGAAATCCCGCGCGCCGCCGTCACCGCCGGCGAAATCGCCAAACTGGCGCAGTTCTTCTCCTTCGGCACCAACGACCTGACCCAGATGACCTTCGGCTACAGCCGCGACGACGCCGAGCGCAACTTCCTCGTCCTCTACGTCGAGCAGGGCATCCTGCCCAAGAATCCCTTCCAGACCCTCGACCGCGAAGGCGTTGGCCGCCTGATGCAGTGGGCCGTCAACGAAGGCCGCAAGACCCGCCCCGACCTCGAGGTGGGCATCTGCGGCGAGCACGGCGGCGACCCCGATTCCATCGAGTGGTGCCACATCATCGGCAACAACTACGTCTCCTGCTCGCCCTTCCGCGTCCCGATTGCCCGCCTGGCGGCAGCCCACGTGGCGCTGAAGTACAGCGGCAAGCAGATTGCCGAAGATAAGTAGGATTGTGTAGCGCAAGTCTAAAGACTTGCGCTACTTCTTTTATGCTGCCCTTCACCCCTTTCACCGGCCCCGAACACCGCGACTTTCTCCTGGATGGCGGAGGCCCGGCCGCGCTACTGGTTCACGGCTACCCCGGCACGCCGCTGGAAATGCGTCCGCTGGCGGAGGCGCTCCACGAGCGCGGCTGGACCTGCCGCGGGATTCTCCTCCCCGGCTTCGGCGCGCAGATCGAAACCCTGCCGCGGCGGCGCTGGAACGAGTGGCGGGAGGCCGTGCTTGAGGCCCTCGCCGCCCTGCGGCAGGATCACGCTCCCCTGCTCCTGGTCGGCCACTCGATGGGCGGCGCGGTGGCGCTGACGGCTGCCGCCCGCTTTCCTGTGGACGGCCTGGCGCTCCTGGCCCCCTACTGGCGGACGCGCGGCCCGCTTTGGGCGCTCCTGCCGCTTTTGAAACATCTCTTCCCGCGCGTTCAGCCCTTCCGCATGATGAAGACCGAGATGGACGACCCGCGCCTTTTGGAAAACATCCGCGACTTTTTGCCCGAGGTGGATTTCAGCGACCCGCAGACCCTGGCCGCCATCCGCGACTTCGAAGTGCCGGTGGGCATGTTCGACGAGTTGCGCCAGGTCGGGGCGGCGGGCTGGCGCGCTGCCCCCAGGGTGACCTGCCCGACGCTCATCTTGCAGGGGAGCGAGGACATCACCGTCCACGCGGCGGATACGCGTCGGCTGGCGCGGCGGATTGGGGGTCCGGCGCGCCGGATCGAGGTCCGCGCCGCGCACGAACTGGTCTTTGCCGAGTCGCCGGCCTTCCCCCAGGTGCGGGATGCCGTCCTGGAATTCGCCGACCGGTTGAGCGGCGGGAAATAAAAAACGACGCGTGGCGGGCACGCGTCGTTGAGGGGGCGTTTGATCAGCGCATCAATTTTTTCTGGTAGATCATCTCGCCGGCTTCGATTGGGATCGGCAGGGTGTTCTCGGCCGGCGGCAGGGGACAGGTGGCAAAGTAGGTGTAGGCGCAGGGCGGGTTGTGGGTCAGATTGAAATCGAGGATGACTTTGCCGCCGCGCGGTAGTTCAGCCTCCAGTTCGCGGCCGCCGCCGTAGGTGGTTTTGCTGTTGGTTTGGTCCTTGAAACTGAGGTAGATTCCCTTGTCGTCGCTGAGCACTTCCAGGCGGCATTCTTGGCCATGAAGTCGAAAGGTGACGTAACCGACGTGCGGCATTTCGAAAGTGTTGCCCAGTACATCGGTGATCGATAATGGGCGCGGCGTTTCGTAGGCGAAAAAATCGGCCTCGATGCGATAGTCTGGATTGACCGGATAGTAGCGCAGTCCGGCAAAGTGTGTACGCACGGGATGGTTGGCGTCCCAGGTGCGCAGGAAGATTCGTTCGCTGCGGCGGATGACGACCATGATGTGATTGGCCAGGCGGAGGAAATCGGGCTTTTCCTCATGATCCATCCGCAGGGGGCGCTTTGGCACCTGAGCCTCATTGCAGGTCATGATCAGGCCCTCGAGAGGATGCACGGTCACCTTGCCATTTTTCAGGACAAAAGCCCCTGCTTGGGGCGGGACGGCTTCTCCGGGCAGGTGAATGTCGCATTCGGGAGAACTGCCGAAGGTGTTCTCGCCTTCGTGCAGGGTGAAGAGGCCCGAAAGGGTCAGCCAGGAGCGTTCATTTTCGATCAGTCGCTGTTCGCGGGCTTTGCGGGCGTTTTCGATTTCGGCCGTGTAGGTCAGAGGCTTGGTGGACATGATTCGATTATATCTGATTCGTTCGAGAAAGACAGGGATGAAATTTCAGGTTTTATCGTAAGATCAGGGCGGTTTGCGGCGGGCATAGGAATTCGGCGCCGCTCTCGGTCACGATGACGTCTTCTTCCAGCCCAACATAACCGTAGCCGGGGACGGCCAGGCCTGGTTCGACGGTGTAGACCTGACCGGCCTCGAGCAAGCCGAGAGGCGATTGACCGTATTTTTCCCACAGCGGCCCGAGCAGGGTGCCGCCGTCATGGGCGGCGCGGCCCAGGCCGTGACCGGTGCCATAGGGATATTCGGGATAGCCGGCGGCAGTGACCGTCTGACGGGCGACCGAGTCGATGTCCACCCCGCGCCGGCCCGGACGCATGGCCTGCACCGCGTTCTGGATGGCGCGCACAACCGTCTCGAAGCCGCGCCGGACCTCGGGCGGGGCCTCTCGCTCGCCGGGACGCAACAGATAGACCATGCGCTGCAGGTCGGCGCAGTAATCGTCCTGGCGGACGCCAAAGTCGAAATGGACGAGGTGGCCGGGCTGCAGCACGATGTCGGTCGGGGCGGCGTGGCCGACGGGCGAGTCGGGGCCGGCGTTGACGGCCGGGCAGTGTTCCCAGTCCCAGGCGGGGGCCAGGCCGCGGGCGGCGATCTGTGCGTGCATGAAATCGGCGACTTGTTTCTCGGTCAGGCCGGGTTTCAGGAAATCGAAGGTCTGACGGAAGATATCCTCGCTGGTGGCCACGGCGCGGCGGATGCGTTCGACTTCGACGGGCGTCTTGCGGCTGCGCAGGGCAGCGATGACGGCCTCGGCCGAGATGAGGCGCTCGGCGAAGGGCGTGCCGGCCAGGTAGCCGGTCAGGGTCTGGTACAGGCCGTGGGTCAGGCCGTCGGCGACGGGGTCATGAAGGGAGGTGTTGATGGCAATTTGGCGCGGGTCGAGGCGCTCGAGCAGACGCAGCAGGTCGTCTCGAATCGACTGGTCGTAGCCGATGACCTCGTCGTAGGCCTCCAGCCGGCGGGCGGTGTCCGTTTCCAGGCGGCCGAGCAGGGCGATGCGCTCGCCGCGGCGGGTGAGAATCAGGGCCGAGTGCCAGGTCAGCGTCCGTCCGTAGATCAGCGGCAGGATGGGGTCCTCGACGGCGCTGGTCTCGCGGACGAAGGTCAGCCATAGGTCGATTTGTTTCTCTTGCAGGATGGCAATGGCTTGCTCGATCTTTTCTTGAATGAGGGTTTTCATGCGGTTTCTTTCAGGGGGTGGGCCAGGGGATGGCGACGGGGGTCGTGTAGCCGTGCTTTTCGACGGTGTACAGGTTGCCGTAGGAGGGGTAGGCACAGCCGGGTTGGTCGGTGAGGGTGTAACTGGTGACGTATTGATTGGTCAACGTTCCCTCGCCGACGGTAAACCACACGTAAGCGCCGTTTTGACAGACATAGGCTTCGATGAAGTAGCCGCGGTCGTCGTCCTCGGTCATCCAGACCGGGTCCCAGGAGATGGTAACTTGATCGCCGTTTCGGACTGCCCGGACGTTGGTCGGCGGCCCGTAGAGGACGCTCGGCCCGGGCATGTTGACGTTGGAGTGGGCGACGTAACGGATGCGGGTGATGTCGCCGGTCACGGTGACGACGGAGGGCGAGACCCAGCAGAAGTAGGAGAGTTTGTCAAAGCGGACCTGGAGCCAGTTGCTGTTCTGGTAACGGCCGCGTACCGTGCCGGTGTCGCCCTGATACAGGTCGGCCGCGTGCAGGTAGGCAATGGATGGACCGTAGCGGCAATGTGCCTGCGCCACGCTGACCACCACGCCGGGAAAGTCGAAGGTGGGAGAGGGGGTGACGGTGAAGGTGGGGGTGATGGTGGGAGTAGGGGTCTCGGTGGGGGTGGAGGTGATGGTTGGGGTGAGGGTCGGCGTGAAAGTGGGCGTCGGGGTGGTGGTTTGACTGGGCGTGGGCGTCCAGGCAGCGGCGGTGGCAGTCTGAGCCGTGGCGGTCTGGGTCGCCTGGGCCTCGGGTGAGAGGCCGCACGAGGCCGAGAGTAGAATCCAGGCCGCAAAGAGCCATGGGACGAGGCGGGAGATTTTCAAGGTTGCCTCTCTGGGGGGATCGCGCCTCGAATGAATTTTGCCAGTTCCCCTTTGAGCCGTTCGAGCGAGGGCCTGTGCAGGTACATCATGTGACCGGCCTCGTAGTAACTCATGCTGACGTTGCCGCGCAGTTCCGGCTCCAGTTCGAGGCGGTTGAAGGTGTATTCGGTGGCCAGGTAGGGGGTGGCCAGGTCGTAGTAGCCGTTGGCGACGTGGACTTTGAGATGCGGGTTGACGCACATGGCGTGGCGCAACGTCTCGGCGACGTTGACGTAGCGGTTTTGATGATCGGCGTAGGACCAGGGCCAGACCTTGGGGTTGAGAATCTCGTAGGGCAGGTCGGACTCGAATTTGAGTTCGTTGCGGACGTAATCGTAGAGGGCGGCGGTGTAGGGGCCCATGATGGCGTCCATGCTGGGGTCGGATTCGCAGAACTCGCCGGCGGCGTCGCGGTCCATGCCGAGGAAGCGGCTGTCGAGGCGGCCGACGGTGCGGCGGCGGTCGCGCAGCAGTTCCTTGCAGAAGCGGTAGATGACCGGCCGCAGGTTGGTCTGCTCGATGTAGGCGCGGCGCAGACCGGTGTAGCGCGCCAGTTTCTCGGCGAGGAGCGCCTGCTGCCGCTTGCCGAGCGCGGCGCCTTTCGAGAGGGCGGCGGCGTACTCGCCGAGGGCGAATTTCTCCACCTCGGCCAGGAAGGCTTTCAGCGGTCGGCGGCTGCGGATTTTGCCGTGGTAGCGCGCCGTGGCGGCGTAGGTGGGCAGGAAGAGCACGTAGGGCAGGTCGTTGCCCGGCTCGAACTCCAACGTGCTGAAATCCAACACGGCCGAGACGAGCATCAGGCCGTTCAGGTACAGGCCGTGCCGTTCCTGCAAGTAGCCGGAGAGGCCGGCGGCGCGGGTCGTGCCGTAGGATTCGCCGATCAGGAACTTGGGCGAGAGCCAGCGCCCGTAGCGGGTGGTGAACAGGCGGATGAAGTCGCCGACCGATTCGATGTCTTTCTTGAAGTCGTGGAACTCTTTGGCCTTTTGGCCTTCCACCGGGCGCGAGTAGCCGGTGCTGACGGGGTCAATGAAGACCAGGTCGGTGACATCGAGCAGGGAGAACTCGTTGTCGGTCAGGCCGTAGGGCGGGGGCAGGAGCGCGCCGGCGTCGCCCATGACCACGCGCCGGGGTCCGAGCAGGCCGAGGTGCAGCCAGACGGAGGAGGAGCCGGGGCCGCCGTTGAAGGAGAAGGTCAGCGGGCGTTTGGTTTTATCCTCGACGCCGTCTTTCGTATAGGCAACAAAGAAGAAGGAGGCTTTGGGCTTCTCGCCCTCGGACTCCTTCTCGCGGTCGGGGGTTTCCTCCTTCAGCACCATCGTCCCGGCGATGACGGTGTAGGCCACCTCTTGCCCGCCGATGACCACCTTGTGTTTGGTCTCGACCAGATTGTCCTTCGGTTCGGGCTTCTTCTCTTCGGGTTTCTTTTCTTCGGGTTTGGACTCGCTCATGGAGACAATCCTTTCTAGGAGCAATTATACTCACCTTTGACTCGCCGTGCCTTATGGGTTATATTCTGGAGAAATTATTTCTGAATTGGAGCCGTATGGCCTCTTTCTTCTACACACTCATGCGCCCGGCCATGTATCATGGCCACGGCAAACCCCCTCCTTTCTTCGAGGGCTGGTATTACAAACTCGTCTCGGCGGACGAAAGTGTTCGCTGTGCTGTCATCCCCGCCGTCATCCTCGGGGAGCAGGGGCACGCCTTCATTCAGGTCGTGGACGGCGTCCGTTCCCGGATGGATTATTATTCCTTCCCGTTGTCGGAATTTTGGGCTTCGGAAAAGCGTTTCGAGGTCCGCATTGCTGACAACGTTTTTACGCTGGATGGTTTTTCGCTCGACCTGCGCTCCGAGACGGGCGCGGCGCTGACGGGCCAGGTTCGCCTGCACGAAACGCGCCCCTGGCCGGTGACGCTTCTCTCGCCTGGCATCATGGGCTGGTACGCCTGGGTCCCGGCTATGGAGTGCTATCACGGCGTCTTGAGCCTGGATCATGCCTTGTCGGGTTCGTTGACCTTCGACGGCCGGACGGTAGATTTTGGCGGCGGGCGCGGTTATCTCGAAAAGGATTGGGGCGCATCTTTCCCGGAAGGTTACGTCTGGATGCAGACCAACCACTTTGGCCGGCCGGGGATTTGCCTGGTCGCCTCGGTGGCGGTGATTCCCTGGCGGGGCTCGGCGTTTCCGGGCTTGATCGTCGGGCTTTGGCTGGATGGAAAACTGTATCGTTTTGCCACTTATACGGGGGCGCGTCTCGAGGTTTTCGAAATCACCCCCGAACATTTGCTCCTCACCGTGAGCAGCCGCGCCCTGCGCCTCGAACTGACCGCCGAACGTGCCGAGGGCATTCCGCTCAAGGGGCCGACCAAGCGTGACATGGGCGCGCGGGTAGACGAAAGCCTGTCGGCGCGCGTCCATGTGCGTCTCTCTGACCGGCGCGGCGGCGCGCTTTTCGATGGGATTGGCCGTCATGCCGGGCTGGAAATCTTCCAGGTGGAACGGCTGCTGGAAATGGTGAAGGCAACGGGCAAAAGGTAGACGGCACAGAGTGCCCGGTTCGAAAATCGCCCGACGTTGGATGTCCCTTTGACATTTACCTGTTCCTCGCTTATAGTTTGGGCAATCTCATACTTACGGAGGAAATCATGTTTGCAATGGCTCTTCTTGCAGAAACGCACGGCGGTTCAGACCTGACCTGGCTCTTGTGGGTGGCGCTGGGTTTCTTCTCCCTGATGGTGGTCGTCGGCTGGCTGGTGAGCCGCAACCAGAAGCCGGAAGCGGAACCGCTCCACGAGCATCACGAGGAACACGTCACTGAAGACGACCTGGTCAGCCTGGAGGGCATCGGCCCGAAGGTGGCGCAGGTGCTCAAGGAGGCCGGCATCACCACCTTTGCCGCCCTGGCGCAGGCCGACCCGCTCAAGGTACAGGAAATCCTGAACGCCGCCGGTCTGCAGATGATGAACCCGGCCGGCTGGATCGAGCAGGCCAAACTGGCGGCCAAAGGCGACATGGAGGGCTTGAAGAGACTCCAGGACGAACTCAAGGGCGGACGGCGGGTATAGAGACGAAACCGGCGCACTCTGAAAGGGCGCGCCGGTTTTTATTGGCGGGAATTTCTTATAGAAATTTGATAAAAAATAAGATATAATTTGTCCGCTATTTTGGAGCGTTCATGGACAAACAAAAACTACTGCAAATGTACTACGAGATGGTGCTGATCCGCCGCGTGGAAGAACGCGGCGCTGAACTGTATCAGGCCGGCAAGATCGGCGGGTTCATGCACCTGTACATCGGCCAGGAGGCCGTCTCGACCGGTCTCATCGCGGCCCGCGAGCCGCGCGATCGCGTCATCACCGCCTACCGCGACCACGGCGTGGCGCTCAACTGCGGCATTTCGGCCAATGAGGTCATGGCCGAACTGCTCGGCAAGGTGACCGGCACCTCGAAGGGCAAGGGCGGCTCGATGCACATGGCCTCGGTCGAGAAGAATATGTGGGGCGGGCATGCCATCGTCGGCGGACACCTGCCCATTGCCTCCGGCCTGGCCCTCGGCGACCAGTATCAGGGCAACGACAACGTCACCATCTGCATGTTCGGCGACGGGGCGACCAACATCGGCTATTTCCACGAGGCGCTCAACGTCTCGATGGCCTGGAACCTGCGCGTCCTGTGGGTCTGCGAGAACAACCAGTACGGCATGGGGACGGCGGTGGAGCGCGCCTCGGCGGTGGATGAAATCCGTCAGAAGGCCGAGGGCTACGGGATGAAGAACGGGCGCGTTGACGGGATGGATGTTCTCGCCGTCTACGAGGCGGCCAAAGAGGCGATTGACTACGTCCGCCGCGAGAGCAAGCCTTACCTGCTGGAGGCGGTCACCTACCGCTTCCGCGGCCACTCGATGGGCGATCCGGAGCGCTACCGCACGCAGGAGGAAGTCAAAAAGTGGCAGGATAACGATCCCATCGGCATCTTCCGCGCCGCGCTGCTCAAAAAGAAGAGCATCACCGCCGCCGAATTGGACGAAATCGAAGCCCGCGCCGAAGCCGATACGCAAAAGGCGGTCGAGTTTGCCGAAGCCAGCCCCGAACCGGGCATGGAAGAGTTGTTCCGGGATGTTTATGTAGAGGATTAAACACGAAGTGGTAAACACGAAGGACGCGAAGGATTAAACACAAAGGACACGAAGGATGGCACGAAGGGCACGAAGAAAAGATAAACATGAAGTAGTAAACACGAAGGACGCGAAGGATGGCACGAAGGGCACGAAGAAAAGATAAACATGAAGTAGTAAACACGAAGGACGCGAAGGATGGCACCAAGGATACAAAGAATAAAAAAACTTTGAGATGCCATTGAGAAATTTGGTGTCCTTTGTGTATCCTTAGTGCCCTTTGTGTTAAAACAGTGTCCTTTGTGTTGAAAAAAAAGGAATCATTATGCCAAGAATCACCATGCGCGAAGCGATTTCCCAGGCGCTCTGGGAAGAAATGGAACGAGACCCATCCGTCTTCATCCTCGGCGAAGAGGTGGGAGTCTGGGGCGGGACGTATGCCGTCACCAA
>CALGPL010000115.1 GCA_937960595.1 uncultured Anaerolineales bacterium
TCCTTCCGCGCCCGGCTGACCCTCCCCGCGCAGGACGTGCAGGAGGGCGCCTTCGTCGTGGTCGAGAGCGGCGAGTGGCTGTTCTACGGCCTGGTCACCGACCTGCAACTGGGCGCCACCGACCCGCGCTTCGCCGACGAACAGTCCGAGAGCCGCCTGCCGCCGGCCCTGGCGCGCGCCTTGCACGGGCAGACGCTCTACACCAACCTGGAAATCCTCCCCGCCCTGATGCTCGAACGCGGCCCGGAGCCGGGGACGCCGGCGTATCAGGCCTGGGCGGAGGAAAAGGCCAACCATCCGCCGCGCCCGCGTCCGGTCAAGACCGTGCCGCCGCATCACGCCCCGGTGCGGCTGGCCTCGGCGGGCGACATTGACGAAATCTACCGCGGCGACTTCGTCATCGGCTACACCCGCGAGCAGGGGCACCCCGTCCGCATAGACCTGGACGCCTTCGTCCAGCGTTCGGCGGGCGTCTTCGGCGCGACCGGCACCGGCAAGTCGTTCCTGACCCGCCTCTTGCTGGCCGGCCTGATGCACAAGGGCAGGGCCTCGGTGCTCGTCTTCGATATGCACAACGAGTACGGCTTCGACGACGTCGCCTCCGACACGGGCGAAAAGGTGACCGGCCTGAAGACCAAGTTTGCCAGCCGCGTGCGGGTGGTCGGCCTGGGGCCGAAGGCGCTGATTCGCAACCACACGCCGGACTTCAACCTGGAAATCGCCGCCGCCGACATCACCCCCGCCGACATCGAACTGCTGACCGGCGAACTCAACCTGCGCGAGACCGCCCCGACCGTCCTGCACGCCCTGGAGCACAGCCTCGGCCGCGGTTGGTTCGCCAAATTCAAGGCCATGAACCGCGAAGAGGTCGAAATCGAGGACGAGCGCGGCAAGCCGAAGCGCGTCCCGCACCCGAAGAGCGTCGCCGCCTGGGCCAACGCGCACGGCGTCAACGTCATGGCTGCCGAGGGCCTGCACGACAAACTGCGCCGCCTGTTCGACAAACCGTATATCGTCGAGCAGCCCGCCGCCGATTCGGTCGGCGAAATCGTCCAGTCGCTGGAGGCGGGCAAGCACGTCATCCTGTCCTTCGGCCAATTCGAGAGCGACCTGGACTATCTCTTCGTCTCCAACCTGCTGACGCGCAAAATCCGCCAGGTGTGGGAGCGCAAGACGAACGCCTTCCGCTCGAGCGGTCAGGACGAACCGCGGCAATTGGTCCTCGTGCTGGAGGAGGCGCACAAACTCCTGAACCGCGAGATGGCCGCCCAGACGACCTTCGCCGCCATCGCCCGCGAGATGCGCAAGTACTACGTCACCCTGCTCATCGTGGACCAGCGTCCCTCGCAGATTTACGACGAGGTCATGTCGCAGTTGGGGACGCGCATCTCCGGCTGGCTGGGCGACGAGGACGACATCCACGCCGTCCTTGCGGGGCTGGCGGGACGCGAGGCGCTGCGCGGCATGTTGGCGCGGCTGCAGCCGAAGGAGGAAGTCCTGCTGCTCGGCTGGGGCGTGCCGATGCCGCTGCCGGTGCGCTCGCGGCGCTACGACGATACTTTCTGGCGCGAACTGCTCGGCGTCGGCGGCAAGAAGGACGAGGCGCAGATTATGAAAGAGTTGGGGTATTGAAAATCGTTGTATAATAATAAAAACATAAGTTCTATCTTTAAACCATGTTCTACCGGCAAAAGATTCTCCTCGCCCTGATTGAGACATTCGGCAGCAGACTGAAAAGGACTGACTGCGAGAAATTATTGTTCCTGTTTTGCCAGGATACAGGCCGGAACTACTACGATTTCTTCCCCTATCGTTATGGCGGTTTTAGCTTGACATCCTACCACGACAAAATGCTTCTGACAAAAGACGGTTGGTTGAGCGCAGAAGATGACTTTGTTCTGGCAAAAAATGATTCTTTCATCCCACAATTGAGAGCAAAAGATCGGCAAGCACTTGCGGTTCTAAGAAAGGGAACGACAAGTCTAGGAGATGAGTTAATCAGACGCACCTACCTAAGATACCCCTACTTTGCACGCAGGAGTGAGATATTATCTCGGGTGCTAACTTCTCAACAGGTCGAAGAGATTCGCCGTTTTTGGAATTTGGATGAGACTCCCTGTTTGTTCACCCTTGGCTACGAAGGACTTTCGATTGACGCTTTTCTCAATAAACTGATTGCAAACAATGTTCACGCCCTTGTGGACGTTCGCAACAATCCTTTTTCGATGAAATTCGGCTTTTCCAATCCCGGGTTTCAAAAGTATGTAGAGAGAGCCGGCTTTCTTTATTATCATTTGCCTGAACTGGGAATCCCGTCCATATTACGGAAGGGACTTGGCGATCCCGAGTCTTATAGCCGCCTTTTCACTTACTACGAGGCGAACATTCTTCCCAAAAATATTGCTGCGCTGAGACGTATACGAGAACTGCTACAAGAGCATAAGAGGGTTGCTCTGACTTGTTTTGAAGCAGACCCTGCCTATTGTCATCGGCAACGAGTCACTTCGTACTTGATGGCCGAAGGCCTTTTAGCGCCTGTAGTGCATTTATAGAGGGGACATGTCTTTGCCTGATGAAATTCCAAACGCAAAAGTTTTCCTGACAGTCAAAACCTATCCCCTCCCTACCGCCGATCATGGCGAAGTCGTTTGTACTGCCGGCCTCCTGAATGGCGAAAAGTGGGTGCGACTTTATCCGATTCCGGCCAGCCTTTATAACGACAAACAGTACCCCAAGTATTGTTGGGTAGCGTTGAATCTGGTCAAACATCCCAGCGACACACGCCCCGAAAGTTATATGCCTCGGCTAGGTATGGATGAACCGATGAGGCTAATCGGCAAAATTGGGACAGCAGACCACTGGGCCGCCAGGCGAAATCTGGTTGAGAAAGAAGTTTTCGAGTCTATGGAAGATCTGATTTCGCTGTGTTGGGCAGAAGACCGCTCACTGGGGACATTGAAACCCCTTGAGATTGTTGACTTCGTATGGCAAGAGACCGAGCGAGAGTGGAAACCTGAATGGGCAAACCAGTTAAGGCAAATGCGAATGTTTGACCCTTATGCCAACGAGAGGACCGGTCAACGCCCGCTAATCAGGAAATTGCCGTACACCTTCAAATATCGTTTCCTCTCCAGGGACGACTCAAGGCCAAGAGAGATTTCGATTCATGACTGGGAAATTGGGATGTTGTATTGGAAGTGTCTAAAACAGGCAGATGGGGATGAATATCAGGCAATCCAATTGGTTCGCAAGAAGTATTTTGACGAATTTGTTGCCCAAAAAGACATTCTTCTTTTTCTTGGCACCACGTACCAATATCAAAGACGCAAAGCGCCCAATCCATTCATCATCATTGGCGTTTTCTATCCGCCAAAGACACCACAGATGACTCTGCCCCTATAAAATGCCCCTTCTACTCCCAGCCGCGAGTCTGCGCGGCATGTTGGCGCGGCTGTAGCCGAAAGAAGAGAGCCTGTTGTTCGGCGCAGAGATCGGATCAACTCACCAGAAGAGAAATCGAGGCGGCCAGCCGTCGCCCAAGCGTCGCCTTTGCGGCGGGGAGCAGGGCTTTACAAGCGCCCAAAAGTGAGATATGTTTGACCTTCGGGCAGCGGAATCGTCCGCCAAATTGCCCGAAAGGAGAAACTCATGAATCCACTTAACCGTTTGTATTTGCCGTTCCTGCTGCTCGCCCTGCTGCTCAGCGCCTGCGGCGGCAGCCAGGCAGAAACCACCCCCACCGTTGACCTTGCGATGGTCCAGACCCAGGCGGTCGAGACCTTTGCCTTCGGCCTGACCCAGACCGCCCTGGCCATACCGACCGACACGCCCACCCCCACGCCCTCCCCGACCTCGACGCCCACCCTCACCCCGCCTGCCCCCACCCCCGGCGCGCCGGCCGGCGGCGGGACGGCGGCCACGGCCAGTTGCTACGGCCTGACCTTTGCCTCCGACGTCACCATCCCCGACAACACCCCCATGAACCCCGGCGAAGCCTTCACCAAGACCTGGCAGGTGCTGAACAGCGGAACCTGTACCTGGGAGGTGGGCTTCCGACTCAACTTCGTCAGCGGGAACGCCATGGGCGGCGCCAACCTGACCCTCAGTCAGCCCGTCGCCCCCGGGGCAGTGATCGAACTCTCCGTGCCGATGGTCGCCCCCGCCACGGGAGGCACGGTGCGCGGCGACTGGCGCATGTCCACCTCCACCGGCACCTATTTCGGCGATGTTCTCTACGTCATCATCGCCGTCAACGGCCCAACCAGCACCCCCACGCCCTGATAGACCACCAAACGTAGGGAAGAAAACGATCGGAGCGTTTCGACAGAACCATTTCCCAATTTATCCGTGAAAGGAGCAGACCCAATGAACAAAGTCAAACACATGCTCAAAGTCAAAGGCGGCGACGTCTGGAAAGTATCCAGCGACGCCACCGTCTTGGACGCCCTGAAACTGATGGCCGACAAACAGATCGGCGCCGTCATCGTGATGGACGGCGAGCGGGTGGCCGGCATCTTCTCCGAGCGGGATTTCGCCCGCAAGGTCGGCCTGTTCGAAAAATCTCCCCACTCTGTGCGCGTCGGCGAAGTGATGACCACCGACCTGATCACCGTCAGCCCAGACAGCACCGTCAACGACTGCATGGCGCTGATGACCGACAAACGCATCCGCCACCTGCCCGTCATCGAGGAGGGCCGCCTGGTTGGCGTCGTCTCAATCGGAGATATAGTGAAGGACATTATCGAAGAATTACAATTCATGGTGAACCAACTCGAAAATTACATCACCGGCTTACGCTAAACATATGAACACCAAAAACAACCGCCTGAGCCGCCTGCCGCGCAACGTCTGGGTAGTCACGGCCACCTCCTTCCTGACCGACATCTCGACCGAGATGATCGCCAACCTGATTCCCCTCTTCCTGGCCAATGTCTTGGGCGCCAAAACCGCCGTCATCGGCCTGATCGAGGGCCTCGCCGAGACGACCGCCAGCCTGACGAAAATCTACTCCGGCTGGCTTTCGGACAAACTCGGCAGGCGCAAATGGCTGACCGTGATCGGCTACGGCCTTTCGACGGTCGCCAAGCCGTTTCTCTACTTCGCCAGCCTGTGGGGCCATGTGCTGGGCGTGCGTTTCGCCGACCGGCTCGGCAAGGGCATCCGCACCGCCCCGCGCGACGCCCTGGTAGCCGAATCGATCGACGAGAAACAACGCGGCCTGGCCTTCGGCCTGCACCGCGCCGGCGACACCGCCGGCGCCTTCTTCGGCCTGGTCATCGCCGCCGCCATCGTCTGGGCCACCCAGACAGACGCCAGCCTGCTGACCCGCCACACTTTCCAGACCGCCGTCCTGGTCAGCATCCTCCCGGCGGTGCTGGCCGTGATCGTGCTGGCCGTCGGCGCGCGCGAGGTCCGGAAGCCGCAGGCGGCGGCCCAGGCGCCCGCGCTCCACTTCAGAGGCCTGGACGGCCGCTTCAAAATCTTCCTCCTGGTAGTCATCCTGTTCACGCTGGGCAACTCCTCCGATGCTTTCATCATCCTGCGCGGCCAGGAACGCGGCCTGAGCGTCCTGCAGGTGATGGGCATGCTGATTGCCTTCAATGCCATCTACGCGGCCCTGGCCGGGCCGCTCGGCGCCCTCTCCGACCGCATCGGACGCCGCCGCCTGATCATCGGCGGCTGGGCTGCCTACGGCCTGGTGTACCTGGGATTTGCCCTCTCACGGACCGGCTGGCAGGTGTGGCTGCTCTATGCCCTCTATGGCGTCTACTACGCCGCCGCGGAAGGCGCCGCCCGCGCCCTGGTCGCCGACCTGGTGCCGGCCGAACAGCGCGGCACGGCCTACGGCCTGTATAATGCCGCCGTCGGGCTGACGGCCTTCCCCGCCTCGCTGATCGCCGGCCTGCTCTGGCAAGGCGCTTTTGGCTGGCAGGGTTTTGGCGCTTCTGCCCCGTTCTTCTTCGGCGCCAGCCTTGCCCTCCTGGCCAGCCTCCTGTTCTGGAAAGCGGTGCCCGTCAAAAAGACCGCCGAACGAATCCGCTAGATAACCCGTCCACCCCTCCCCCAAAACCCTTTCTCGGAAGAATAGGGGAACCATGTCCCAACCTGTCATTCCCGATTCATTCCTCCAATGGGCCTATCATCAACGCGCCGATCTGATCCGCCGGCAAGCCGAGGGCCAGGAGGTGCCGCCTCATGAAATTTTCCTCGGCTTCTGCCGCCATACACCGGCAATCGTCTCCTACGGGCCGGCCGGCCTGAACGCCTCCATCAAAGGAGTGGGCTTCTTGCCCAAGGCCGAATACCTGCAAGAAACCCTGGACGCTTACCTGGCGCACATCGAGGCTGGCTGGCGGGAGGGGTACAGCCAGGC
The DNA here is from genome assembly GCA_937960595.1 of uncultured Anaerolineales bacterium. GTDB lineage: Bacteria > Chloroflexota > Anaerolineae > Anaerolineales > Villigracilaceae > JAFGSI01. The sequence continues at coordinate 6,374 of CALGPL010000115.1, forward strand.
AGGCCTGCACATCCTGATGCGTCTCCTCTACGGCGAGGGCTGTGCCGACCGCATTGACTTCCTGAAATTCGGCACCCTCGAACTGGCACGCGATCACACCTGGAAAAATTTCCAGGCCAACCCGACCGCGACGCTGCTCTTCTATCAGCCGCCTGTCGTCAGTTTCGAGGTGCGCGGCAAGGTCGAAATCCACGAGGAGGGCAGCCCCTACCATCGCCTGATCAACGCCCAGCACGATGTCTACCACCAGCCGGCGGTGGAACGCTGGCCGAGCCGTCCGGCGTATGTCTTCTGCATCGAAGAAATCTACGACAACTCGGCCCGCCAGACCGGCTTCGGGCGGCGCATTTACTGAGCAAGCCGTCGTCTCTGGCCGAAAGACCGTTCCCTCGCCGGGAGCGGTCTTTTCTTGTAACTGCCTACCCTCAGGTGATGCGGAGACCGTCCACGAATGCTGGCCACGAATTCACGAATGCAACCACAAATGCACGAATGGCCCCACCTGCCAAAGCGCTTTCATGACCTGCGCGCTCGTTGTATTCGAGCATTCGTGACGATATTCGTGCTATTCGTGGACGGTTTTCCCCGCCCAA